>JBCCZN010000035.1:0-18198 GCA_039187375.1 Pseudomonadota bacterium | reverse complement strand
GATACGTCTTTGACCACTTCCAGTGGTGTGCTCAAAAAGTAGTTCTCCTGTGTCCGAACCCAGGGCTCACAATATTGGCAGGTGACGGCAAGACGCGCGTTGTCAGATCGGTTGGCACCACCCCCGTGCCAAAAGGTGCCGGGATAAAAGATGACCGAACCGGCTGACATCACCGCCGGTTGCGTTTCGGAGTCGGCCGGTTGTCGCCCGTCCCCCCAGGTGTGAGAGCCTGGCACGATCGTTGTCGCGCCGTTCGTATCCGTGAATTCGTCAATGGCCCAAACCGTTGCAGCACCGAGCGCCGGGCGCGGCCGAGGCAGGGGATAAAACGAGTCGTCGGTGTGCAGAACCTGTGACTTTTCGCCGGGCAAAATATTGATGACCTGTAGTTGCGAGAGCAAATAATTGGGCTGGAACATCCGATCCAGCATCGCAAGGATCCTCGGGTGGTCAATCAGGCGATCCAGTGCTCGGGTTTTCGCCAGCACCGCATACACACGCTGTGTCTTGACGCCTTCGAAGTCATTGCGTCCGCGATGGTGCAGCAGTGGTTCGACCGCGCCGCGAATAAGGTCGAGTTCCGCCGTTGAGAGGATATCGGGAATGACGACGTAGCCCTGTGACTCAACGCTGGCAAGGTCCGCATCGGTGGTTTCGATGGGTATCTGTTCGCTGGCATTACTCTGAGTTTGGCGATATTTGCCGGCTAAATCCGCGGTGAGAAGTTCCATGACATGCCCCGTCAGTCTCGATTATTTGAGTTGAGTTCAACTCAAATACTAGGCTTAAATTGTACTGAGATCAAATCGGATGTCGCACAGTTTCCCGACGCGCATCGGTCCGGTTGTTACACTTACCTCATGGAATTCTCAGTCTTAAAAGCATTGTTGTTCGCCAACGCGGTCTGGTTCGGCATGGCGTTTCATGCGTTCTATATCCGGCGAGAGATCTTTGGCAAGGTCATGGTGCCGATCGCTTCCGACCGCGAGAATACGGCCTACCAGGCGTTCGTCGAGAGCGGCCGATTCATGGGGGGGTTCAATTTCGCATTGTCGGCATTCAATGTTCTGCTGCTATTCAACGTCGGTGATTTTTCGACCAATGCACAATGGGCGACGCTTCTGTTGTTCATGGTGCTGGCGCACGGTTCGCAGTTCGTCGGCAATATTCCGATGGCGCTGCAAAACCGTCAGGGCGGTGGGCTTTGGAATGTGTTCAAGGGCGTCATGCTGCGTATTTTCGTTATTGACTGTACGCTGATGATCTTAAACGGCGCGCTCGCACTTTGGCTGCTCGTCGGTTAAGTACTATTACGCGCCAACATCAAAAAAGGGGATTTGATATGGACATTCACTATTTGGAAATCGTAACGCCCGAGGTCGACACGGTGTGTGCCAGCTATGCGTCGTTGCATGGGGTCACCTTTAGCGACCCTGAGCAGAATCTGGGTGGCGCCAGAACGGCGCATTTCAGCAATGGCAGCATTCTCGGTGTGCGCGCACCGATGCGCGAATCAGAAGCATCGGTGGTGCGTCACTATCTTCGCGTCGATGATATTCAGGCGAGTGTGGACGCCGCGGCTGCCGCCGGTGCGCAGGTCGCATTGCCACCGATGCCGTTACCCGGCCACGGCACCTGTGCCATCGTGATTCAGGGTGGTATTGAAACGGGATTCTGGCAACTGTGACACTGCGTTTGCGTCCAGCAAGCGCCGATGACGCACAGGCACTCGCCACGTTCGGTGAGGCAACGTTTCGCGATGCGTTTGCCGCTGACAACACAGCCGAAAACATGAATCAATACTGTGCTGAGAGTTTTTCAGTTGCTCGCCTGCACGCAGAACTCACCGGCAGTGTATTCACCACACTGGTGGGGTATGTCGATTCGCGGCTGGCGGCCTATGTGCAATTAACCCGTGAGAAACATCCGAGTTGTTTAACAGCCGATTGCACACCGGGGGAGATACGCCGGATCTACGTCGATCGACGTGACCAAGGCCACGGTTTCGGACGTCAGCTCATCGATGCTTCGGTGCACGAATTGTCAGTACGCGGTTGTGACTGCGTGTGGTTGGCGGTTTGGGAGCACAACCACAGTGCGATGCGTTTCTACGACAACATGGGCTTTCGCCCGGTCGGTGATGCGGAATTTATGCTGGGCGATGAGCTTCAAAACGATTTGATTTTGGCACGACCGATTGATGACTGATCTGGCCGTTCGGCTGTTGGCTTTGGCCGATGAGGATATCGCGGTACGTAATCGACTCATTGACAGTGGTGAGCTATTCGACGGCTATCATCCGCATATGGCCGCCGTGCATTCAAACAACGCCGACGCGCTAACGGCGATCATTGACGCGCACGGCTGGCCAGGGCGTACGTTGGTGGGCGAAAAGGGCGCTGAGGCGGCATGGCTGATCGTGCAGCACGCAATCGGTCGACCCGATTTTCAGAGGCGCTGCCTGACGCTGATTGAAGCGAGTACGGCCGCTGGCGATATGCCTGGTTTTTGCGCAGCTTATTTGTCTGATCGAATTGCCAGTTTTGAAGGCAGACCGCAGCGCTATGGCACCGATTTCGATTGGGACGACAACGGTGAGCTGAGTCCATCAGCGCTTGAAGATGCGGCGCGCGTCGATGAATACCGTGCACAGGTAGGTTTGGGTCCGTTGGCTGAGCGTGTGCAACAAATGCGACAACAGGCAGCTGCCGAGGGTGATCGTGCGCCCGAAGATTTGCCAGCATGGCGACGCAAGCGACGCGAATGGGCCAAAGCAACCGGATGGATACAGGACGATGACTGATGTGAACAGGTTATTCGTATATGGCTCGCTGCAGCCAGGTGCGGCCAATGCCCACAAACTCGATCATTTGGGCGGTAACTGGTCTGCCGGTGCGGTCAACGGGCGTTTGCTCGATCGCGGATGGGGTGCACGCATGGGTTTCCCCGGGTTGATTCTGGGGCAGCATGAGGGATTCGTTGCGGGACAGGTGCTGAGCTCAGACAAGCTCGCTGATGCCTGGCCGGCGTTAGATGCCTTCGAAGGCGCAGAATACGAGCGCGTTTTGACCGAGGTTCGATTAGTGGACGACAGCCGTTGTGAGGCGTACGTTTATGTTTTGAAGAACGCGCAGGAGCCATCCTGATGCCGCTCACTATTTCGCGTCGCGCCGTGTTGATTGTCGCGGCAGTTGTCAGCGTTGTGCTGCTTGGCGTTGGTGTTGCAATGGCACTGACGGACGAAGTGGTCTGGACAATTGGCGATTTTGTTATTGCAGCGGTGCTAATGGGGGTATTCGGCCTATTGCTCAGTGTCGTGCTCACGCACGTGCACGGTGCGCGCCGCTTGGGATTAGGCGCCCTTGTTTGTGCAGGATTTGCACTCGTGTATGCCCAACTTGCCGTCGGACTGATCTAAGGACACAAAAAAGGGCTCGCAGCCTGCGCTGCGAGCCCCGTCTTGCTACGTGGGTCAGTCTTCGTTACTGATTAGCACCCACGATTTCATCGAACTCAGCAATTCGGCGCGCAACGATGGTGCGCTCTGGCACGTCCACATCGAAGCGATCCAGTGTCATCACCTTGCTCCAGGCACTCACGAAATCAATGATAAATTCTGCTTCACCGTCATCAGCGGCATAAACTTCCGCGACGGCGCGCAGCTCGGAGTGCGACCCGAACAACAAGTCCACAGGCGTGGCGGTCCACTTGAGCTCGCCGCTGGTCCGATCACGGCCCTCATAGAGACCTTCGGTTTCAGTTGCCTTCTCCCAGGCAGTGCTCATATCCAGCAGATTGACGAAAAAGTCATTGCTCAGTGTGCCTGGACGGTCGGTCAGAACGCCGTGCGCCACACCCTCGGCATTGGCATCCAATGCCCGCAGACCACCGATCAGCGCGGTCATTTGCGGGACGTCGAGTGTCAGCAGATAGGCTTTGTCGATCAACGCGTAGACGGGCGAGCGGTAGTTGTCGCCTGCGTAGAAGTTGCGGAAGCCATCGGCTGTCGGTTCCAGCACCGCGAATGAATCCGCGTCCGTTTGTGCCTGCGTGGCGTCTGTTCGACCGGCCACAAACGGTACCGTCACCTCGAAGCCCGCATCGGCTGCGGCTTTTTCGATGGCTGCTGCACCACCCAGAACGATCAGATCTGCCATCGAGACCTGCACATCACCACGTTGTTTACGATTGAAATTGCGCTGCACTTTTTCGAGTGCTTTGAACACGCGTTTCAACTCGGCAGGGTTATTGGCCTCCCAACCGTTTTGTGGTGCCAGGCGAATACGCGCGCCGTTGGCGCCCCCGCGCATATCAGTGCCGCGGAAACTGGATGCCGATGCCCAGGCGGTACGCACCAGTTCGGACACAGACAAGCCACTATCCAGGATCGACTGTTTCAATGCTTGGATGTCACCGTCATCGATTGAATCGTAATCGGCAGCAGGCACCGGGTCCTGCCATGCGAGTACCTCAGCGGGAACCGCCGCACCAACGTAACGGGCGCGCGGGCCCATATCACGGTGTGTCAGCTTGAACCAAGCTCTGGCGAACGCGTCTTCAAACGCTTTCGGGTTTTCCTGGAAGCGCTTGGCGATTTTTCGATAGGCCGGATCAAACTTCAGCGACAGGTCGGTAGTGAACATGATCGGGGCATGTCGTTTGCTGGGGTCGAACGCATCAGGAACGATATTGGCGGCAGCCGGGTTTTCCGGAATCCACTGAATCGCCCCCGCTGGGCTCTTGGTTTGCACCCAGTTGAAGGCAAACAAATTGTCCAGGTACTGCGTGGTCCATTGCGCCGGTGATGAGGTCCAGGCGCCTTCGAAACCACTGGTGATGGCATCGGCGCCACCGCCACTGCCGCACTGGTTTTTCCAGCCAAAACCCTGCTCTTCGACATCGGCACCGGCAGGCTCTACACCGACACAGTCTTTCGGACTTTTGGCACCATGCGCCTTACCGAATGTGTGACCGCCAGCGATCAGCGCAACTGTCTCCTCGTCGTTCATCGCCATACGGCCAAACGTCTCACGAATATCACGTGCAGCGGCCAAAGGGTCGGGCTTGCCGTTCGGGCCCTCCGGATTGACGTAGATCAAACCCATTTGTACGGCTGCTAACGGGCGCTCCAGTTGGCGATCACCGTGATAACGCTCATCGGCCAGGAACTCGGTTTCCGGACCCCAATAAACAAGATCTGCTTGCCAGTCATCGGTGCGTCCACCAGCAAAACCGAAGGTCTGGAATCCCATCGATTCCATCGCGACATTGCCGGTTAATACCATCAGGTCTGCCCAGGACAGGTTGCGGCCATACTTTTGTTTGATCGGCCACAGTAATCGACGCGCTTTGTCCAGGTTCGCGTTATCCGGCCAACTGTTGAGCGGCTCGAATCGCATCTGACCACCGGCTGCACCGCCGCGACCATCAGCGACGCGATAGGTGCCAGCACTGTGCCAGGCCATACGAATGAAGAACGGCCCATAGTGGCCATAGTCCGCAGGCCACCAGTCTTGAGACGAGGTCATGATCGCCTCGATGTCAGCCTTGACGGCGTCCAGATCCAGCGTGGAAAACGCTGCGGCGTAATCGAAATCCGCGCCATAAGGATTAGAGGCGGCATCGTTCTGGCGCAGCGGACGTAAGTCAACGCGCTCTGGCCACCAGAAGTTATTGGATTTCGCCTGCGCGCTGGCGACGATCTCCGCGTTAAGTGGTCCGTGCATGCCCAATGCAAGGACCGATAGACACAATAATCTGAGTTTCATGTTCCCTCCCAGGAAGCCGTTTTTGCCACCCGGTTAGCCTCCTACATCGAGTTAGACAGAGGCAATTCAACTTGGGTATCGCCGTGATAGCTGGAATAAATCGCATTTAAAAATCATTCGCAACGGACGCTAATGCTGCATGAGTGGCGTAATCCCAGCACAAACCGCCTCATTCGCGGCAAAAGACGTCACGATGAGCGATGATGAGTTCGCCCGTTTGGTCGCACTGATACACAACATCACCGGCATTAATATCGTCGCCTCCAAACGGCCGATGCTCACTCGACGCATCAAGAATCGGTTGGCGATCAAGAATGTCGTCAGTTACAGCCAATATATGGATTTGCTTGAGCGCGGCGACAAAGCCGAGATCGAGGTGTTCACCAACTCGATCACAACGAATCTGACTGCATTCATGCGCGAGTCGCACCACTTTGACTATTTGGGGGGCACGATCTTGCCGGCATTGCTGGCCAGTAAAGCGAATGGCGAACGACGCCTACGACTGTGGTCGGCGGGTTGCTCAACGGGCGAGGAGCCGTATTCGATCGCCATGACGTTGCAGGATGCGATCAAAGATCTCAGTCGTTGGGATGCGAAGGTGTTGTGTACCGATCTGGATACCGAGGTACTGAAAACGGCGCGCAAAGGGCACTATGCACTCGAGCGGTTCAAAAAATTGTCAACAACGCTCACGCAGCGCTGGTTTGAACCACTGCCGGATGGCAAGACGCTGCAGGCGAGTGCCAAACTGAAATCACTGCTGACCTTTAATACGCTCAATCTGATGCATGATTGGCCGATGACGCGGAAATTTGATGTGATCTTCTGCCGCAATGTGATCATCTATTTTGATCAACCGACACAGAAACGGCTGATCGATCGCTTTGCGGATATTCTTGAGCCCGAGGGATTTTTGATAGTTGGTCACTCTGAGAGTCTGACCAAACTCTCCAGCCGTTTCCGTTTGATCGGCAATACGATATATCAACGACTGAATTAGTCAGCTGGGCTAGTGGACAGGTAGTTCTACCAGGCGCCAGTAGTGTTCGATCAGGCCGATTGCCTCGATGAAGCTGTCGCCGACATCGGTCTTCAGCATATAGCCGGCAACATTCATCTCGTAGGCTTCAGAGATATCCCGCTGATCTGATGAGGTTGTCAGAATAAACACCGTGTGTGATTTGTGTTTCGGATCGGCACGCAATTCCCTGAGGAACTCGATACCGTTCATGCGTGGCATGTTGATATCGAGCAAAATAAAGACGGGGCTGTCAATTTGTCCGGAGCGCAACAGCGCGAGTGCATCGATGCCGTCGTTGGCAATGTAAACGCGATTAGAGATGCGTTTTCGCTCAAACGCGCGGCGAATCGTAACGATATCCACCTCATCGTCTTCGACAAGCAGGATGTTAACGGGCTTTGTGCTATTGGACTCTGTCATCGAGAGTCCATAGTGCCACTATTTGAGACTGTTTAGATAGTCCTTTGGATAGTTCTCTCGCAGCGCACGCCATTGGCGTTTTTGCTGGCCACGGTCGAGTTGGTCGGTGATTCGCTCCCATTGTGCGCTCACCGACCGTAGCGCATCGATCGGTGTCATCGCGCCACGATTGGCGAGAATCAGCTTGTCGCTGAGTGCGTCGAGATATTGCCCCTGCCCACGGATATACAAATCCGGTATGGCCGCTTTTAGCCCCGCTTTATGAGCCGTCAGGAAAGACTCGCCATAGGCTTTTTGGATGTCCGGATCGTCATAGTGTGCCGGATGGTACGGATCGAAGAAGCCGTCCGTCTGCCGGATTGCCTGTGATGAGACGACGGGTAGTGTGGCGAGCGCGCCAAACAAATAGGCCACTTCCGGGTGCTGGCTGACACTCGGTACTGCCATCGTCCATCCCCAGTTGAAATAGGGCAATGGGACGGGTCCATCTGCACCGGCATAGCCCGGAAGTTGGGTCACGATGATGCCTTGAGCAAACCGATCTCGGTGTTGACGGAAATACTTCTGACTGCCGCCCCAACCGATGTTTACCAGTGCATTGCCCTGACAGAATGCCGCCCAGTTGTCGGTCAGTGATAGTCGATCGGTGGCCGGGTGTTGGGATGCACTGGCGGCAATCAATGACTCCAGTGCCGCCCTGGCGCCGGGCTCGGTTAGCCTCGGGCGCATCTCATCATCGAATGGCAACACACCATTGCAGTGCAAGCGCGACCAGAACTCCCAAACAATATATCTAGGCGTTCGGAACAACAGGCCGCCGTATCGCCCCTTGTCCGGTTCGTTGGCGACCAGCATCAACTCGTCCAGCTCACTCCAGGTGGCTGCGGGTCTGGGTTCACGTCCGACGAGGCGTTCATGTCGCGCTCGGAAGGCCGGCGCATTGAGTAATGCGGTGTTGTAAAACAGCAGGTAGAGATCGCCATCGACCTGCGGTCCGTAGGTTTTGCCGCTAAATCGATCACCCAGTGCAAACAGACACTCCTGGCGCAATTCCGCCAGAGCCGGGTAACGTGACTCAAAGCGATCGATGGACTGGATGGCCGTGGATTGCGCAAGGTCCGGCACACCGAACGTAGCGATCACGGCCAGATCGTGAGGTTGGGACGCGGTCATTTGCTCCAGCAGTAGCTGGGTATTGATGTCGTCTACCGGCGCCAGCGAGACCTGTGTGTCAATGCCGGTCAACTCACGAAAACTGTCGATGATTGGCTGCAGGTTGGACTGTGAGCCTGCCGGTGCCAGGACGCGCAAGACCTCAGGCTTTTTCGATCCCAGCCGCTTTATTGATTGTCGGATTAGAAACCGGATTGAGTGAGGATCGATTGCGTGATCGGCGATGGCACCGCCTGCGGCCATCAGACCAACACTGTTGGCTGCGAGCCATTGCAACAGGCGGCGCCTGTGAATGTCCGTCATGTCTGCACTCCTCGATGAACCGCCAAGTATTATGTTAGCGTCCGCTGCGAGAGGAATTTAATGTAAATGGACGGGGACGTCACAAGTAACCCAGCTCGACAGCAGTCTGATGGGTCTGGTCTGTGGTCTGGAATAAGTGGACGCTTGTTTGCCGCATTTTTATTCCTGTCGCTGTTACCGTTATTGGCGGCGGTCGTCGGTTGGGTATCAAAGCGCGCAGTCGAGGCACCGTTGGAGCAAGCCTCGGTTCGCGCTAGCGAAATCACCGATCGGCGGATTCAGGCGGAGGCGCTGTCGCAGACGTTGTTCAGCAATGTGATCTTCGACGCGGCACCGGGCGTTGTGGATATTCCCGGTCAACTGACGCGTTCGCTGCTGGCCCAGCTAGATATGCTGGCGCCTGAGCTGGACGACACCGTGGCACGCTTTGGTGACACATTACCACCTGATGCGCGAGCCAGATTGGCCGCACAGTCGTTCCAGATGAGCTCAGAGCAGATCCGTGAGGCAACCGAGCGTGCCTTGTTAGCGGTACAACAACGCCAAGCTGCCGGGCAGGTTATCGAGCAACGTGGTGGTGAGATTGCCAACATCGTTGGCCGTTTGGCGACGATAACAGCGTCTCGACAGGCGGGACAACGCAATGAAGAGCAATCCCGTACGCTCGAGCAAATCAACGCCGGCGCATTGCAATTACGCGTGATTATTGATGGATTGACGGTGGCTGAATCAGTCACTCGATTGGATACGGCGGCAACCGACTTTGCGGCGACAGTGCGCGACACAGTATTCAAGGTGTCATTGCTCAGTGATATGTCGTTGAAGCAACAACTGGGCGGCGAATTGGGGCAATTATTTGAGCTAGGCGTCAGCGGTCAAACAGATAGCTTGTTTGTCAGCTTGCGTGAAGCGGCAACGGCAGGCGATGCACTGGCTGTGGCGCGTCGGGACCTGCAGGTGCAGCGAGAGTTGCTGCGCGACAAACTGCGTCTGTTAGAGGACGCCAATAACCGCAGCATTCGCGATCTGGTGACGCGCGCGGATCAGTCACTCGATACGATGCGGCTATGGCTAATGGGTACTGCGGTGTTGAGTGTCCTATTTGCCTTGTTGGTTACGACGCTTTACATCAATCGTGTTTTGCTCAAGCGATTTCGTGCATTGGCCGATGCCACCCAGGCGTTGAGTGAAGGGGACCTATCGGTACCGATTGAGTCCGGTGGTACAGATGAGATTGGCACCATCGCGACTGGTCTGACCGTGTTTCGAGAGAACTCGCAACGTTTGATGGAAAGTGAGCGGGTCCTGGTACAGCGAACGGCCGAGATGGAACAGGCCAACGCGGAGCTCGACAAGTTTGCCTATGTGGCGTCGCACGACCTGCGTGCGCCATTGCGTGCGATTCATAACCTCGCCGGTTTTATTGAAGAGGATGTGGGCGACACGCTGCCAGCGGAATCCGCGAAGCACCTGCAGTTGATTCTGGCACGCATCGGTCGTCTGGATCAGTTGTTGTCTGACCTGTTGGAATATTCTCGCGTCGCTCGCGTACGACAACCGCTGGAGCGTGTGCATCTGCAGACCTGCATCAGAGAGTGTTTTGACGTTCTGGATACAGAGAAATTTGTAGTCCATAGTCATGGTTATGACGGTGTGGATTTTACCTATCGCACGCCATTACAGCTGGTGCTGCGAAACCTGTTGGACAACGCTTGTAAGCATCATGATCAGCAGAGTGGTGAATTCCAGATTGATGTGAACAAGGACTCCGGTGTGCTGCACTTTGTGCTTCAGGATGACGGGCCCGGTATCCCGATCAAGTTTCACGAGCGCGTGTTCCAGATGTTCCAGACGCTGAAACCAAGGGATGTGGTTGAGGGCAGCGGCATGGGTCTGGCCATTTTGCAAAAGACCATCGAATCCTACGGTGGCAAGATCTCTATCGAATCCGATCCGGAACAGGCGCGCGGCACGACATTTCGATTCACCTGGCCCGTGTTCGAAGCACATGAAGTGCCGGAAGTTCAGATAGAATCAACGGTTTCCTGACCGACTCGGGGCGCACCATCAACGCAATTCACGACGTGATCATCGTCGGTGCTGGCCTGTCCGGCATCTGCACTGCCTGGCATCTGCAGCAGCGCTGTCCTGATGATGAATTTTTGATCCTCGAAGCCCGTGAGGATGTGGGTGGTACCTGGGATCTGTTTCGCTACCCGGGTGTGCGCTCGGATTCGGACATGCCCACACTCGGTTATGCGTTTCGGCCCTGGCTGGATCGCGAGGCGATTGCCAGCGGGCCGCGTATCAAACGCTACATCAGCAATACGGCGACCGAGCATGGGCTGTTAGAGCGCATACAGTTCGACCGCCAGTTGATTGCGGCTGATTGGGACAGCCGTGCTCAGATTTGGACCTTAAGGGTTAGAGACAAAGCGGGCGGTGAGCATCGGTATCGAACGCGATTTTTGATGCTGTGCACCGGTTACTACGACTATGCGCAAGGCTACGAGCCGGAGTTCATTGAAAAAGAGCGATTTACGGGCCAGTGGATCCACCCGCAGTTCTGGCCGCCTGATCTGTCGCTGCGCGATCAGCGGGTTGCTGTAATCGGCAGTGGTGCGACGGCGATCACACTGGTGCCCAGTCTGGCGGATGAGGCCGCCGCCGTGACCATGGTGCAGAGAACACCGAGTTTTATCGCAGAGATGCCGGCGCGCGATGCATTGAGTCGCTGGTGTCATCGCTGGCTGGGTGCACGGGTTGCCCACTTCATCACGCGCTGGAAGAACATCGCTTACACGATGTACGTCTTCCAGATGTCACGCCGCTTTCCAAAACTGGTTCGACGCCAAATTACTCAAGTCGTGCGTGAGCGAATCGAGCATGTCTGCGATGTGGATAAGCATTTTAACCCGCCTTATAACCCGTGGGATCAACGACTGTGTCTGGCACCAGACGGTGACTTCTTCGATGCGATTGCCGAAGGCAAAGCCGAAGTTGCGACCGGGGAAATTGCTGGATTTGATGCGCGTGCCATTCGGCTGAAAGACGGCACGCGGATCGACGCGGACGTCATTGTGTGCGCGACCGGCTTGAAGCTGAAGGTAGCGGGGGGTGCGACGTTGCGGGTCGATGGCCAGCGGGTTAAGGCAAACGAGTGCATGAGCTACAAGGGTGCAATGTTAGGCGGCGTGCCGAATCTGGCATTGACGATGGGTTATACCAATGCGTCCTGGACCTTGAAGTGCGAGTTGATCGCGCGTTGGTTCGTGCGCTTGCGCCGTTACATGCGACGACAAGGTCATGCCGTGGTCACACCCGCCGACGTATCGGGTAAGGATGCACGGCCATTGCTAGATCTCGATTCGGGGTACATACGCCGCGCCGCCGATATTCTGCCCAGACAAGGCGAGCATGCCCCATGGCAGGTGCACCAGAATTACTTGCTGGACATCGCCGCGTTTCGATTCTCGCGTATCGATGATGGCTATCTGAGGTTTGCGGCGGCGACTGATGTGGCCGGTTCCAATTCCAGATAACGGCGCAGCCTGGCGGTGAGTACGTAGAACGGTAGCGTGTCGATCAATGCCGCGAGCATTTTGAATAAATAATTGCTGCCCATCAGTCCAAGCAGTACCGCCAGCGTCATCTTTCCGGCAAAAAACTGCGCGCCGAATGTCACCGAAATAACGACTACTGAGTCCACCAGTTGGCTCGTCAGCGTCGAGAAGTTGTTGCGAATCCAAAGGTGCTTGCCGCCGGTGAGCTGTTTCAACCAGTGGAATACGTGAACGTCACAGTACTGGGCTGCGATGTAGGCCATCATTGAGGCCACGACCGCACCGGTGGTGGTGGCATAAATCAAATCGAACATTGCTACGGTGCCTTCGAGCGTTGAGCCATTAGGCAGACCCACCGGGGCTGCCAGTTCAATGGCCTGCCAGGGGGGCATCAACGCGGTCGCTGCCGGCGGGGCAATGTCGATGAGCCACATGACCCCGAGAATGAATACGTTCAGACACAGCCCAATCGTCACCATGACATTGGCGCGGCGTTTGCCATACAACTCGCTGATCAGGTCGGTACATAAAAAGGTTAGCGGATAGGGCAATACGCCCGCAGCCACGGTCATTGGTCCGATCTCGACACCACCGATCGTAAAGGCCTGAATCAGTTGTACGAAGTGCGAGATACCAATGACGTTGAGCAGCGTCATCGCACACAGGAACAGACCGGCCAGCGCCAAAAATACCCGCTCGCGGCGCTCTTGTAATGCGGTCAGACTCAGTGGTGAATCAGTGTCAGTCGTCATAATGTGCTGGAATTGAGAGGTGCGACAGTGTGCTCGCGTCGCTGCGCACTATACTGTCTTCATGAAATTATTCATCAAATTCCTCGCATTGGTGGTCGTTCTGGCGCTTGCCGGGCCCTTTTTCATTAAGGGGCCTGACGGCCAGCCATTATGGTCCTGGCAACAGACGCTAGAAGCGGTGAAGCGGGCCCCCGGCAATGCTGTCAAGCAGACCATTCCCGGCGCTAGTGAGGTCGATGTGTATCGCTGGCAGGATGCGGACGGTCAGTGGCACTACTCGGGCGAGCCGCCAGAGGGCATTCAGACCGAGTTACTTAAGGTCGACCCGCGCACCAATATGGTCGGCACCGCGCCCGTGGTGGTCGAAGAGACAGCTGAGGCGGTCATTGAAGAGGAAACGATCGATCCGCATGCTATGCACGTGGCGCCCGCGCTGCCGGTGCCAGACCCGACTGCGGTCAAGGAGTTGATGGGCGATATTGACAAAATCCAGCAACAGGCAGACCAACGCCTGAAAGCACTGGAGAATATCGATTAGTGCCCGTTGTCGGCAGCGTTTACACTTTCTCTGCGACAGGCCTTTTACAAAATCGTTCTTGATCGATTAGTTATTGTTTTTATTAGCAAAAATGATATTGGCACGAGCATTGCTTTCTATCCTGCGACACCCAACGAAAGTTTGGTAATAACTACAGGATTGAAAACATAATGATTAAGAAAGCTCTCACAGCCGTATCTGCTGTCGCTGCGCTGGCCATCGCTGGTTCTGCGTCTGCGGGTCCGGTTTACGAATTCGAGCGCGGTCCAGGCAACTTCGGTGGCCAGGGTGGTTTCGGTTACGATTCCATCGAAGCACGTTACAACACGAGCACCGATAACTTCCGCTTTACTGTTGACTATGCTGACGACAACGCTGGCAACCCGAACCGTGGCACCTCTGGTGACACCGCTCGTGGCGGTTGGTTGGTTGTCAACGGCGGTGGCAACCCGAAAGGCGTCACGAACGAGTTGGCTATTTTGTACTTCGAGCGTAGCACCGGCAACGTCTGGGCCTATGCTTATAACGGTGCAAACAACTTCGCCAGCTACACGCAGGGCCCGATGCTGGGTTTCTTCGAAGGTGCGATGCACACACGCGGTGACACCCACACGATCAACATTGACGCAACAGCACTGAACGACGTTCTGATGACCGGCGTTGCTTTTGGTCCGCATATCGGTGTTTGGTTCCACCCGACGTTCGCTAACCCGAACATCGAAACGGGTGCGAACAACGAGCTGACCCGCTTTGCGCCGCCGAAGCACAACTGGTACGACGTCGGCTGGCGTCCGACCACGGTTCCGGCTCCGGCAACGCTTGCGCTGCTTGGCATGGCACTGGCTGGTGCAGGCTTCGCTTCTCGCAAGCGTGGCTAAGCTGTAAAGCATGAATCGCCGCCTTCGGGCAGCGATGAAGAAAGGGTCGGCTTTGCCGGCCCTTTTTTTTTGCACTGTGTGTCAACCATTCGGTGATTGCTGCGTTGTAAGGGGAAACGGCATCAGATTGATGCCATGACCACCCTTTGAGGAGAGACGACAATGACACATTCGATGACAAAAACAGCAATCATGATCCTGGCAGCCTGCGGTGCATTGGCGCTGATGTTGCCGGCAACCAGTGCCATGGCAATGGGTCCTGCTGCGGGTTCGGTTATGGCGGCGGGCCCTGGTCAACGCGCCAAGCGTGTTAAACGCGCCAATGCCGGTCGCAAGGCGGCCGAGCGGCGGGACATTCAGACGATCGAGCGCAACCGCACGGTGACGACTTCCGACGGTCGTACTGCCGAGCGCACCGTGCGCAAAGACTTTGACCATGAGAACAAGTCGGTGACCACCAACCGCAATACAACCCGCCTGGACGGCCGTAGCGCCTCCAGCGAGACGATCATGCAACGCACCGAGGACGGCTATACGCGCACTACGAACGGCACCAACTTCGACGGCAAGGCATTCTCGCGCACCGAGACAGGACAATATGACGCCGAATCGCAGACCTGGACCCGCAATGCCGAGTCAACCGGCCCGAATGGCGGTACACGCACTTTGGATGCCACCGTCGAGCGCACCGAAAACGGGGCCGTGCGAACCGCGACCCGCACCAATGCAAAAGGCGAGAGCGTGACCCGCACGCAGGAACGCAGCCGCAAGGTGCCGGAATCAGACAACGATGACTAGTGTGTTGCGTCACACGGTAGACGATGACCGTGTGAGTGATGGTTTGCCGCTTCCCCCCTGGGCGGTAAGCGCTTGAAAGACCCGGCCTTTGCGGCCGGGTCTCTTTTTTTAGCGATTAGCTTGCTGCGTTGCTACCGCGTGACTGTTCGACGACCTTGGTGGCCGCACTGATCATCGAGGACATGTCTGACAAATTGGCCGGAATGACCAGCGTATTCCCCTCTTTGGCCAGATTGCCAAAGCGGGCCAGGTAGTCCTCGGCGATACGCAGTTGCATCGCCTTATCACCGCCATCGCGCGTTAGTGCATCAGCGACCTGCGCCAGACCTTCTGCCGTGGCTTTGGCGACCTCCCGGATCGCTTCTGCCTCACCCCGTGCTTCGTTGATCTGCTGCGCCTGTGCCGCTTCAGATTCGAGTACCACACGGCGTTTTTCCGCTTCAGCCTGGTTGATCTTGGCGTCGCGTTCACCTTCTGAGGTCAATACGATGGCGCGCTTCTCACGCTCGGCGCGCATCTGTTTCTCCATCGCGCCCAGCACATCGTGAGGCGGGTTGATGTTCTTGATCTCGTAACGCAGCACCTTGACGCCCCAGGGGTCGGACGCTTTGTCCAGCTCATCGACAACGGCAAGGTTGATCGCTGTGCGTTCCTCAAACGTCTTGTCGAGCTCGATTTTGCCGACCTCACTACGTAGCGTAGTCTGCGCCAGCTGGGTAATCGCGAAGAAGAAATCACCGATACCGTAGGACGCGCGTTCCGGATTAGTCACCTGAACGTAGAGTACGCCATCAACGCCGACCTGGACGTTATCGCGAGTGATACAAATCTGCTCCGGGATGTCCATTGCGTGCTCTTTCAGCGAATGCTTGTAGGCCACGCGCTCAAGGAACGGGATCAGGATGTGGAAGCCCGCTGACAGGGTGCGGGAGTACTTACCGAGGCTCTCAACGACAAACGCACTTTGTTGCGGCACCACAATTGCGGTTTTGGCGATGACGATGATGACCGCGATAACCGCGATTATCGCTACATAGCTGGTTATTTCCAATGCTCTCTCCTTTGGTTAAATACTGATTTTTTTTGGGTTTAGCCGTACCCGGAGCGCTGTTGTTATCAGGCGCTGGCCGGCTCGCTCACCGCATCATCGAGTGGACGAATCTCGAGCAGGGATCCATCTGCCTTGACGATCAGCGCTTGCTCATTGGCATCGAGCGGACTGCCGCCTTTGTTGACCGCGTCCCAGCGAGAGCCGCGAAACTCGACCCGCGTACGACCGCCAACACCAACGGCCTCTAAGACCGTCACATGGCGGCCGTCAACCTGCTCCTGAAAGCCAATCGGCTCGCCCCGCAGCTTCTTGTAGAGGCGCTCGCGAAACAGCACCATCGTGGTCGCGGACAGGATCGCGAACAATACCCACTGAGCCCATTCCGGGATCGGTACGCCAGAGAGCACCGTAAAACCGGTGATCACTCCGGCCAGGCCTAGAAAAACCAGGTAAAACGCGGCGTCCAGCAAGAACATCTCCGCGCCCATAAATAAGAAGCCAATTACCAGCCATGCCCACCAAGCCATTGTGTTCCCTCGCTATTTTTTGAATATCACCAGTATACGGGGGCTGAGGCTAAAACCGAATGATCAACACTGTTGCGACGAGCAAAAAATGGTCTTGACAGACCATAAGAGTGAGTAAGATCAGTCATTTGCAGCAGGCGAATTTCCCCGGCAAGATTGAGATATCAGAGCAAAAAGCCGGTCATTTAGGGGAATTTCATGCGTGATGGACGCATTTTCTTAGCGTTTTTCGCACTTTTTTGGTGCTTCGCGAGCTTATCAGGGTGCCAACCCGGTGCAAGCGTTGCACAACCGGTGCCAGATACGCAAACAGAAGGCGCGGAGCCGGTCGAAATCAAAGTGGTCGTGCTGGCGATGTTCGAGCGCGGTGAGCCTACCGGTGATGATCCTGGTGAGTTGCAGCTTTGGGTCGAAGGCATGCCGATCAGCACGCAGCTGGATTTCCCGATTGGCGAATCCGATCTGTATCTGACCGATGATGGCGTTTTGATCACGCTGCTGGGCGGCGGTATTCCCAATGCCACTGCGACAACGATGGCACTGGGTATGGATCCGCGCATCGACATCTCTCGAGCGTATTGGGTGATCGCCGGTATTGCCGGAGGCGACCCTGTGGATCTATCCCTCGGTTCGGCAGCCTGGGCGCGGCATGTCGTCGATGGCGATCTGGCGTATGAAATCGACGGTCGTGAAATCCCTGATCACTGGCCTTACGGCATGGTGCCACTGGGTGCCAGTGAGCCGACGCAAAATCCCGAGGACATTTATGGCGGATGGACCCTGGATACCATCCACTTTGAGCTGAACGCCGGATTGGTGAATTGGGCTTATCAGCAGACCCGCGATCTGGAGTTAGGCGATGCGCCTGGGATCAGTGAGTTTCGACAGTTGTACGAAGGCGTCGACGCTGCGGTGAGACCGCCGTTTGTCACGATCGGCGATACGCTGTCGGCGAGTACCTATTGGCACGGTGAGCAGTTGAATATCTGGGCAAATGACTGGCTGAAGCTGTATGCCGGAAGCGAGGCCAATTTCATGACCTCGAATATGGAAGACAGCGGCACATTGACGGCGATCCATCGACTGGATCGCCTGGGCAAGGCCGATGCTGAGCGGGTGTTGGTGCTACGAACGGCCAGTAACTTCACCATGCCGCCCGCTGGCAAAACGGCGGCCTGGAGCAAAACGGCGCCATATCCGGATAACGGGCTACCGGCGATCGAAGCGGCCTACGAGGTAGGCCGTGTGGTTGTTGAGGCGTTAGTGGCGGGTTGGGCGGACTATGCCCGGCCAGTGCCTCGCGCCTAACGGTGCTGCCACTGGCATCCAGACCGAATCGATCCAGCAGCCGCATCAGTCTTGCGCCGCCGTCGGCAGCGTCCGGGCATAGTCCGCCCAACCCG
>JBCCZN010000034.1:0-18243 GCA_039187375.1 Pseudomonadota bacterium | reverse complement strand
TGCCTTGGCTTCCTCATCAGGATCACTGAGGCGCCAGACAAAACCGGGCGTACGCTCGGCCAACGCGTTAATCGCAGGCACGCCATCGAAAAACGGTTTAATGCGAGGATCATCGGACGGATAGCGCGGCGTAGCGACGTTCACGTGGGCGAGTTGCAATGCGCTTACTCCGGCTCCTGTTGCGCTGCAGCACGTGCCTTGTAGAACGCTTTCGCGCGACGACCCTTGCGCTCAAGCATTGGCCGCAGCCACCGCTTCACGGCGGGAAACAAATAACCGACATCACCGAGGATGCCGCTGGATCTAGGCATCTTGATTTCTACTTTTTCGCCCGCGGTGACACTTGCAACTGCCTCAGCCACCTCGCGCGCAGTACTCATCGGCTGTGAGAAGGTCAGATCGGTCACGCCATCTATATCACTCATAATAAAGCCGGTGTCGATCGGGCCTGGCGACACGGCGCCAATGTGAATATCCGTACCACGCACCTCCTCTGCCATCGCCAGCGTAAATGCGCGCAAGCCGAATTTCGTCGCACTATAGACGGCGGACCCTGGTACCGGTGTGACACCCGCAATCGAGGCGACATTGACAATTGCACCTCCGCCAGAAGCCTGAATAGCATCCAGTGCCATACGCGATAGCACCAGCGGTGCGCGCAAATTCACATCGACCATTTGCGCAATTTGTTCCGGATCAACGGTATTGAACACTCCGCGATGATGGGCGCCAGCATTGTTAATCAGGATATGGATACCACCCAACTCCATGTCCGCCCGCTTGATCAGACTGCGGCATTGCCCCGCATCCGCGACATCCATCGTAAAGGTCGCAACCTTGGTAAGACCCGCGAGTTCATCGGCAATTTCCTTTAGCGGGTCCTTGCGCCGAGCGACCAACATCAAACGCGCGCCGCGTTCCGCAAACACGCGAGCGACCTCGGCGCCCACACCGGCGGACGCGCCTGTCACGATCACTGTCTTGCCATCAAACTGACTCATAGTCGAACCTTCCCATAGGGTTTTTTGTTGCACATATCATCGTCATGTATAGTTCAGACTCGTTATGTTAGCTCACGGAGAAGGTCGATGACCAAAGCGCTCGACACGCAACACAAAACACTGGAAAAGGCCAAGAGAGAATTGGTCGCCGCTGCCACCAAAACCACCAAAGCTCTAGACCGCGAACGCGCCAAACTGATGCGCCAGATCAAAACGTCTACTAAAAAGAGCAAGCGGGCCGGTGATCAACTGAAGAAAAAATCCGAGCGACTGGCGAAGGCGACTACCGCCAAGGTCAAGCGTCAACTCAACGCCCAAATCAAGAAATTGCAATCCGCCAAAGAAGAGGCGGTCGCTGATGCCAAGGAATCACGCGCTCAACTGAAGTTGGTGCGTGAAGACCTGAAGAGCGCAAAGGTACACCTGAAACGTGCGATGCATCTGGACAAAGCGTTCGCAGCGATCGAGAAACAGGTTGCCAAGCTGACCGCACCGAAGAAAAAACGTCGTGCGAAGAAAAAAGCGGCTGCCACAACCACAAAGAAAGCGCCTGCCAAGAAAAAGACCACCAAGAAGCGCGCAACCAAGAAAAAAGCAACACGCAAGAAGTAGTTGGCCTATTCAGCTGCATTAAAAGCTCGCGCCGTCAGTACGCACGGCGCGAGCTGGTTGCAGTAACACAGCGTACGCGCGGATGTGCAGCTGTGATATGCGCAAGCCAATCGGCATGGTCCTCGCAGGCAACCAACGCCACGATGCATCCGCCGAATCCGCCTCCGGTCAAACGCGCACCAATCGCACCAAGGGCGGTCGCGTCCTCAACCAACGCATCAATCTCTGGCACAGAGATTTCGAAATCATCTCGCATGGATTGGTGGCTCTCATGCATCAATCGTCCCATCGTATTCAAATCATCGCTGCGCATCGCGTCTGCCATTGCCAACACACGCGATTGCTCTGTAATGCAGTGACGGGCACGCTTGAGTAGTGCGTCGCCCAGTTCCGATTCGATCTCCGGCAGCGACAATTCACACAACGATCGACCACCCATACGCTGGGTCGCGTCATCGCATTCATGCTTACGCTGCTGATAACGACCATCCGTCAATTGACGCTCAATCCCTGAATGCAGCACAACAAAGTCGTGATGTTCGGGTAGGCGCAAAGCAGCATGGCTTAAAGTCTGTGTATTGAGCAACACAGCGTGACCGGGCGCTGCCACCGATACGGCAAACTGATCCATAATTCCGCAGGGCACACCCAGAAAGGTGTTTTCCACCCTTTTCGCTAACCTTGCAATTTCAACAGCATCTGCTGCATGAGTCTTGTCAGCCGCATCACGCAACCCCTTGAGCAGCGCCACGCCCAACGCCGCAGAAGACGACAGACCCGCCCCAGCCGGGATGGTCGAACAAATCGCAATATCGGCCCCGTGACCCCAGTTAAGCTGTCCGGCCAACGCCACGGCGCCTAATACATGGTCAGACCAATGTGCTTTGGCCTGCTCACCAATCGTTCGCTTCACGTCACCGTATCCGTCTGCATGGATTCGCACTACACCGTCATCGCGCCTGCGTACCGCCACGCTCAAACGCACCGGCAATACCGATGGCAGCACATGTCCACCGTTGTAATCCAGATGCTCGCCGATCAGATTGACGCGACCTGGTGCCGACGATTCCGCATCCGGCAGTTCCTCAAAGCGCTGCGCAAATAGGTTCGTAAGTGTCGACGTCATTCGTTGTTCAACTCGCGCAGCACTTGTGCAGCGCGTTCCGGCATAACGTCAACGGTAAAGACGCCTGTGTGTTGCTCGACCGAAGCCAGATACTTCAATCTGCCCGGTGCTCGCAGGATCGGATAGAACTGAGCCGTCAAATGCCAGTTTCCGGCAAGGGCGCGCGGTGCCGCGTGGATCGCCATCATGTACGGTGTCGGTTGCCCGAAAAATGCATCATATCGCTGTGTCACATCGCCGAGCAGCACTGCAAAATCCGATGCCTCTTGCGGATCCAGTGTCGCCAGTCCAGCCCGTCGACTGCGCGGCGCGATCCACACCTCATACGGAAACCGCGCGTACGGGGGACACCAGGCGATCGCCGACTCCAGATCATTGACGATAAACCGAGGATCCAGTGCGGCGATTTCACGTTCCAGAGAAAATCCGGACTCAAACGCCTGCAAGGCTGCACGTTGGGCCGGCGGTATGTCGCCAAATCCATAAATCTGGCCATGGGGATGAGGCAGCGTGACGCCAACCGCATCGCCGCGATTCTCAAACGGCAAAACATAGTCACAATTGAGTCCGTGCAACGCATCGATACGATCCGCCCAGGCCGCCAACAACAACTCTCGCCGCTGTTGACCCATGCTATGTAGATTGCCCTGTGGCTCGGTGCCATAAACAATCACCTCACACTGTCCAACCGCTGGTGCCAAACGTGCACCGTCAATGTGCGATAAAACCGCTGCATCGGGATGCAGGCTGGTGAATCGGTTATCGAAGACCGCTAGCTCAAAATCGGCGATAGGAATCTCCGTCACCGCACTGCCTGGTCGGGTCGGTGCTAGCGGATTATCGGCTGCGCTCGGTTTGAAGGTACGCTCTTGTCGATGCGCTGCATAAATGTTCCATTCTTGCCGTAACGGATGCCATCTCAGCTCGCCGCCTTGTGGCAAGCGCTCGGCCGGTTGATCGACAACCGTCTCGGTATTCGGCGAATAACCGTAGATCCAAACATCACGTCCATCGGCACGCAATATATGTCGCCGGTAGACTGATGCATTCGCAAAGGGACAGTCCAGCGTTTCGTTAATGGGCGCGTCAGAGGCCATCGTTGCTGTTCTCGACCGCTTCAAGATGCAAGATGATACCGCTGTCTGGCAGCATCAATGGCAACTGCACGCCATGCGCCATCAGACTCTCACCTGAGGCATTGATGCCCTCACCCAACAGATCCGCCACTTCCACAATTGACGGTTCGGTAACGGATACCCCAGACAGAGGCCAAAGTATTCGCAGTTGGTATCGAGCGGTATCAACAAGACCGGTCAGCCGTAACCGTTCAGGCAGCGTTGTGGCATGACTGTCGGTTTTGGCACACGAGAACAAGGCTTCTCGCCGGTTTTGAGCCACGACGCCGAAACACACCAGATAGTCGGACGTGTCGAGCCGGTACACGCGGCCGGTGTGAATCAAATTGCGGTGTTGTTTATGCAAAACGATGCCCGCTTTGAGTATCTCCAAATCTGCCTCAGACTCGTCGTTCAGATCGAATTCCAGGCCCATATGCCCAAACATGGCGGTCGCAACGCGATAGGCCATACTGTGGTGGCGCCCTGTAATATGACACTGACGTGCGCCAACATGTGTACCGCAAACGGCAAACGGGAAGAAATAACTGGCACCGCGCTGAATCCGTTGCCGCGTGCCGCTGTCATGATTGTCCGATAGCCACAGGCGATCAGTCTGTTGCAACACACCTAGGTCGGCTCTGCCACCGCCCGATGAACAACTCTCGATCTCCAGCAGCGGGAATCTCTCACGCAGGCGCGCCATCAGTTGATAGACGGCGAGCGTTTGCTGATGCACCACGGCCCGCCCACTGCTTCCGGGGTGCTGCAGATCACGGTTCATATCCCACTTGATATAGTCGATATCGTATTCCGCCACCAATTTTTCTATGCACCCAAACAGATAATCGACGACCGGCGTTTTGGTCAAATCCAAAACGAGCTGGTTACGCGAGGGTATCTGCGCAACACCCGGTGCACTCAAGACCCAATCCGGGTGAGCACGAAACAGGTCGCTGTCGGGATTGACCATCTCTGGCTCGAGCCAGATACCCAGCTCCATGCCATGCTCGCGTACGGCATCTGCAATGCTGCACAGACCATCCGGATAGGTGGTTTCGGAGACCCACCAATCGCCAAGGCCTGCTGCATCGTGACGACGCCCACCGAACCATCCATCGTCGATGACAAAACGCTCAACGCCAACTGCTGCCGCCTGCTCTATCAGCTTCAGCATGTTTGTTTCATCATGATCAAAGTAGATGGCTTCCCAGGTGTTGTAGTGCACAGGGCGTGGTTTGCGATGCAACCTGCCTGCTCCAGCATGCTGCAGAACATGCCTGTGGAATGCCTGCGCCGTGGTATTCAGTCCGTGGTCACTGTAAGCCGCATACATCACAGGGGTGTCGTAGCAAGCGCCTGGCATCAGTTGCATCTCACCCGGCAGGAACAGCTCACCCATTTGCACAACAACCTGACCATCCGAGTGGCGGTCAACGCGCATTCGGTGGTTACCGCTCCAACCCAAATGAAACGCCGCGGCAGCACCGGCCTGCTCGTTGGTGCCATCACTGGTGACGATTAATCCAGGGAAACAATCATGACTGGTACGACCGCGGACGTTTTCACGCACAAAACTACCGCGACCGACAGGGGCGGACTCGCATTGAAACTCGTGTGCCCAATGCCCAGTGAAACTGAGAATCCGATTGAATCGCGAATCCAATGGTATGCAGAGCGCAGCGCACCAGTCGACTGTCAGAGGATGATCCGACAGATTTTCAATTCGAGTCGAAGCACACAGCAGCTGGGAATTGCTGTCCAGAGACAATGAATACGTTGCGCGGACCTGTGTCGCTAGATCGTGGCAGGCAATTCGAAGCGCATTCGGTGACGGCAATTCGACCGACTCCACGACAAATAGTGTCGCCCAATCCTGTTGACCTCGATGCGCCAAAAACCCAGCTGGGCCAGCGGTTCCTACAACAAGCTCATTCGACAATGTGGGTCGAATATCGACGTCGGGCCCACCGAAAGCCCACTGACGTGTGGACAGTAGTTCCAGCTCACGTGGAGTGGTATTCGGGAGCGTCTGGCCCCAATAGCAAACCCGTGGTGGCTCGCCGCGGGTTGCATCAATCAACAATTCCGAATCAGAGGCGCTCAGACGAACGACGTCGCGACACGACGGCTTTGATATCACCGATTCGCGTAGCTGCTCGGCAGCAGAACCGTGTCAAACCAATATTTGGTGATGCTATCGACGGCCTCAACCAACTCAGAAAAATCGAGTGGTTTCTGGACATAGGAGTTTGCACCACCCAGATAGCAGGAGCGTAAATCCTGTTCGCTGTTTGAGGTAGTCATAATGACCACGGGGATAGCGCGCGTATCGACATTGTTCTTCAGGTGGGTCAGCGCCTCCCGACCATCAACGCCAGGCATGTTGAGATCCAGCAAAATCAGATCGGGTTTCGGCGCGTCAGTCTTGACCAAACCCGTCACTTCATCGATCAGCTCCTGGCCGGTGCGCGCCCGGCTCACCGTACTAGTGGCGAAATCGCTCCGCTTTATCGCTCGAGTCAGAAACTCGTAATCGTCATCGCTATCTTCTGCGATCAGAATATTCAGTTGCCCAGTCATTGCCTGCATATCGCTTCGATCTGTCCCCACAGTTGCACGATTCAATTAATCAACTCGCTGTATTGAAACAGAAATAGAACGTGGATCCGTGTCCCATTTCTGACTCCACCCAAACATCGCCGCCATGATGAGAAATGATCTTGTGCACAAAAGCAAGGCCGGCACCCGTACCACTGCGGTACTGGTCCTTGGTATTCAAGCGCTTGAACATTCGGAATATGGCCTGATGGAATCGTGGTGCGATGCCGATGCCGTTATCCCGAACAAAAAAGACAGGGCCCGATACCCCCGTACGCGCTACATCATGCGCCTGACCGATCTCGATGTACTTAAGATCTGAATCGTTATAGGCGATCGCATTACTGATGAGGTTATGCAAAACCTGACGCACACCAACTGGGTCGGCATGTACCGTCGCCAGGTTTTTGGCAATTTCGATCGTGGTGTTAGCCGAATCAGCAAACATCTCGATCACCGCTGCTGCCTCGGCATTCATATCGACCAACTCGTAATGCTCAGAATTGATGTCTCTGGAAGACTGCAACATATCCGTGATCATCTGTGTCATAGACCGTGTCAATTCTTCAACCCGATTCAGACGCTGACGAGCCTCTGGTTCGAGGGACTCTTCCAAGTCTTCACGCAACAACTGCACATGATTGCAAATCGCCCTCAACGGCTCCTTCAAGTCGTGAGACGCGATATGCGCGTACTGGTCTAGCTGCTCATGAGAGCGTTGAAGTGCTTCTTCTGCGCGCTTGCGATCAGAGATGTCATCGACCGAGCCTGCCATTCTGGTTGCATTGCCGGTTTCATCCCACTCGGCCTGACCACGAACGTGCGTCCAGAGGTACGCGCCGCTATCCCGTTTCAATCGGCACTCCAGATCGAATGGCTCACGTTTGTGCAAGTGCGCCGCTAGCCGAGCGCGAAAGTGCTTTTGGTCATCTGCGTGCACGCGCGCATTGAAATCAGCGAGACTGGGAATGAAATCAGGGTCAACGATTCCCAACATGGAACGCAGCAACGCCGAATAAAACGAATCACCAGTACGCTGATCCCAGTCCCAGATACCGACAGATGAGCCATTAACCGCCAGTCCATAGCGCTCTTCACTCTCCTTGAGTGCAGCCTGGTTGGAGACGATCTCGGTTATGTCGCGCGCAACACCTGCGATAAACGCCTCGCCGTTTTGATCTTCAAAACGAATTTTCTGCGTGAATAGCGTTTTTCGTTCTCCAGACGGGAAGTCCACCGATTCAATGGTTGTTGCAGCACCATCGCGAAAAGCGATTCGGTCCTGTTCAAGGAAGCTACGCGCTTCTTCTTCGTCGTATTCCTCTGCTGTGGTGTAACCGATGATTCGATCTTGCATCGATTCAGGATATAACGACATCAAGGCATCGTTTGCCATCACGATACGAAGCTCACTGTCCTTG
Organism: Pseudomonadota bacterium; assembly: GCA_039187375.1. Lineage (GTDB taxonomy): Bacteria > Pseudomonadota > Gammaproteobacteria > Steroidobacterales > Woeseiaceae > CALBPI01. The sequence continues at coordinate 10,367 of JBCCZN010000034.1, read as the reverse complement.
GCGAACACCAAATCAGGTAAACAGTTGAAAATCGTCTCAATAAAAGCAGGCGTCTTCATCAGATTGCGGTGCATATCTGATGCATTTGCTCTGGGCCTGTCCTGTTTGGCCACGCTGTCATCCATAATCGGCGTCCTGAAACCGTTCATAGAATATTAGCGGCGAACAGCCAAAGCAATTGAGCGCCCGCCGACGTGTCGGAAAGCGCTCAACCATCTGCCCAAATTGTGAACGCAGGGACTATTCCGCGGCAGCGGCCTCAGTCGGTTCTGGCTGGTCCAACAGTTGGACCATCGCCATCGGTGCAGAATCACCGGGCCGATAACCCATCTTCAAGATCCGTAAATAACCACCAGGGCGAGCCTTGAAACGTGGACCCAATTCGACGAATAGTTTGCCCACCGCTTCTTTGTCACGCAGACGATCAAACGCATGCCGACGATGTGCGACGCTGTCTTCCTTCGCCGTAGTGATCAGCGGCTCGATGACACGACGCAGTTCTTTGGCTTTCGGCAACGTGGTGCGAATCGTCTCGTGCTTGATCAGCGACGCCGCCATGTTGCGGTACATCGCCTTTCGGTGCGCGCTGTTGCGATTCAGTTTACGGCCGGATTTCTTATGACGCATGGTGTATTACCTGATCTGTGCTCGCGATTAGCCGCCGATCAACGAGCGATCGCCCCGCAGGCTGGCTGGTGGCCAGTTATCAACCTGCAAACCGAGGCCCAAGCCGTGGCTTTCGAGTACTTCTTTAATTTCTGTCAGTGATTTCTTGCCGAGATTCGGCGTGCGCAGCAGCTCAACTTCAGTACGCTGAACCAGATCACCAATGTAGTTGATGCTCTCTGCTTTGAGGCAGTTGGCGGAGCGTACAGTCAATTCAAGCTCGTCGACCGGACGCAGCAGGATCGGGTCGACCTGGGCTTCCGGCGATGCCAGCGCCGCATCTTCCTGACCTTGCAGATCGACGAAGACACTCAGCTGATCTTTGAGAATGCTACCCGCACGACGGATCGCCTCTTCCGGATCGATCGTGCCGTTGGTCTCAATATCGATCAACAGCTTATCCAGGTCAGTGCGCTGCTCAACACGCGCTGCTTCGACGCTGTAGGTCACCCGCAGGATCGGGCTGAACGACGCGTCGAGCTGCAAACGCCCAATCGGACCGGTTTGCTCTTCAAAGGTCGCACGCTTGGCTGCAGGGCGATAACCACGGCTACGTTCAACCCGCAGAATCATGCGAATCTCGCCTTCCTTGGTCAGGTTGGCAATCACATGCTCCGGGTTGCAGACTTCCACATCGTGGTCGACCTGGATGTCGCCAGCGGTGATCGGGCCAGGACCATGCTTGACGATGGTCAGCTCGGCACTGTCACGACCGTGCATACGCAGTGCGACCTGCTTCAGGTTCAGCAGGATATCCACGACATCCTCCTGCACACCCTCGATGCTGGTGTATTCGTGCAGTACGCCGTCAATTTCTGCTTCAACGATGGCGGCGCCCGGCATCGATGACAACAGGATACGACGCAGCGCGTTACCCAGCGTATGACCGAAGCCGCGCTCGAACGGCTCGATGGTCACGCGGGCTTGGCTGTCGCTCACCGGCGCAACCTTGACGACGCGCGGTTTCAAGAATTCCATGGTTGAATCCTGCATGCTCTTTCGCCTCTCTAAAACGTTACTTCGAGTACAACTCGACAACGAGGTTTTCGTTGATGTCAGGAAGAATGTCTTCCCGCTCCGGCAGAGTTTTCAGCGTGCCGGTCATTTTCGTTGAATCGACTTCAACCCACTCCGGAAAGCCCATCTGCGTTGCGATCTCAAGCGCAGACTTGATGCGCAACTGCTTCTTGGCCTTCTCACGTACGCTGATCACATCACCATCATTCACCTGATAAGAAGGGATGTTGACGATACCGCCATTCACTTCAATGCCTTTATGGCTCACCAGCTGACGCGCTTCAGCGCGAGTAGCCGCAAAGCCCATCCGATAGACAGTGTTGTCCAGACGACCTTCCAGGAGGCGCAACAGATTTTCACCGGTTGACCCCTTACGCTGTGCCGCTTTTTTGTAGTAATTGCGGAACTGCTTTTCGAGGATGCCGTACATACGACGCAGCTTCTGCTTCTCACGTAGCTGCAAGCCGTAATCCGAAGTGCGTGGACGACGCGCAGGCGCACCACCCGGTGTCACTTCGAGCTTGCACTTGGACTCGAGCGGACGGACACCACTCTTCAAGAACAAGTCGGTGCCTTCGCGACGCGACAATTTACATTTAGGGCCTATGTATCGTGCCATCTTGCTAAACCTTCAATTAGACGCGGCGGCGCTTCGGAGGACGGCAACCGTTGTGCGGAATCGGCGTGACGTCGTTGATGTTTTGAATTTTGTAGCCGCAGTTATTCAGGGCACGTACCGCAGACTCACGGCCAGGACCCGGACCCCAGACGCGCACATCCAGATTCTTCAGGCCATAGTCCAGCGCTGCTTTGCCTGCCTTGTCGGCGGCGACCTGTGCAGCGAACGGCGTGGACTTGCGCGAACCGCGGAAGCCACAGCCGCCGGCGGTCGCCCATGACAACGCGTTGCCCTGACGGTCAGTGATCGTGATGATCGTGTTGTTGAACGACGCATGCACGTGGGCGATGCCGTCCTGAACCTGACGTTTGATCTTCTTACGTGTCGGTTTTGTTTGTGCCATTTAAATCACTTCCTGACTCAGACGCCGCGATTACTTACGCACCGGGCGACGTGGGCCCTTGCGTGTGCGCGCGTTGGTTTGGGTACGTTGGCCGCGCAGTGGCAAGCCACGGCGGTGACGAATACCACGGTAACAACCGAGATCCATCAGACGTTTGATGTTCATCGCCGTTTCACGTCGCAGATCACCTTCAACGGTGAACTTGGCGACCTCATCACGCAGCTTGGCCACTTCGGGCTCTGCCAGGTCTTTGACCTTGGCGCTGGGCGCAATGCCGGTCGCTTCGCAAATTTGCTTTGCGCGCGTCGGGCCGATGCCGTAGACACTCGTCAGTGCAATGACGATGTGTTTGTTAACCGGAATGTTGATGCCTGCAATACGGGCCACAATAAGTTCCTCTTTATCCTGCTGTTAAATCAGCCCTGACGCTGCTTGCAGCGGGCGTTCTTGCAAATAACACGCAATTTGCCTTTCCTGCGAATTACCTTGCAATCACGGCAGATTTTTTTGACTGATGCTCTTACTTTCATCTTGATACCTCCGGCTTCAAGTCCGGCTGTAATTTCTCAGGTTCGCTTTCTTCATCATGCCCGCATACTGGTGTTGCATCGTGTGCGCACGCAGCTGCTGCATGAAGTCCATGGTCACGACGACCAAAATCAACAACGATGTGCCGCCGAAATAAAACGGCACGCTCGGGAAGAACAGCCGGACTAACTCAGGCACCAGACACACGCCGGTGATGTACAACGCGCCCCAGAACGTCAGTCTGGTCAATACGCGATCAATATATTCGCCAGTTTGTTGCCCCGGGCGTATGCCCTGGATGAACGCACCAGATCGTTTCAGGTTGTCTGCCGTCTCACGCGAGTTGTACATCAACGCCGTGTAGAAAAAGCAGAAGAAGGCCACCAACGCGCCGTACAGCACGATATAAATCGGCTGACCGGGCGACAATGCTGCGCCGATCTGCTGCAAAAACAGTGCGAAGGCGCCTGGCTCCGGATTCGAACCACCAAATTGTACCAAAGTTGCCGGAAACAACAGCAAACTACTGGCAAAAATCGGTGGAATCACACCGGACATATTCACTTTGAATGGTAGATGGGTCGACTGCGGCTGCATCATTTTGCGGCCCTGCTGACGACGCGCATAGTGCACGGTGATCCGCCGCTGCGCACTTTCCATGTACACGACAAATACTGTTAACGCGACCATTGCGATCATGATGATCAGTGCCAATGCCGGCGACATGGTGCCATTACTGACGAGATCGGCGGTGCCGGCTATCGCGCCGGGCATACCAGCGATGATGCCGGCGAGAATCAGGATCGAGATACCGTTGCCCACGCCACGCTCAGTGATCTGCTCACCCAGCCACATCAGGAACATTGTGCCAGTCACCAACGTCATCACGCAGATCACCATGAAGAACGGACCCGGATTGACGACTAGGTTCGGTTGCGCCTGAATCGCGTACGCTGCACCCACTGACTGGATGGCCGCGAGAGCCAATGTGCCCTGACGGGTATACCCGGTGATCTTGCGACGGCCAGACTCGCCTTCTTTCTTCAATTTCGCTAACGACGGCACGATGACCGTTGCCATCTGCATCACGATCGATGCGGAGATATACGGCATCACGCCCAGTGCGAAGACGCCGAAGCGTTGCAGTGCGCCACCCGAGAACATATTGAACATCGCCAGGATGTTGCCGGACTGTTGCTCGAAAAAGGCGGCCAGCTGGATCGGATCAACGCCCGGAACCGGCACGAAGGTACCAATGCGGTAGACGATCAGCGCACCCAGCAGAAACATCAGACGCTGCCTGAGTTCTGTGAAGTTGCCGCCGGCTGCCGCCGCCTGAGCCTGTTTGTTGTCGCGTTTCGCCACTATGCTCGTGCCTTAATCAAGACTTCTTTTTCAGTTTGCCAGCCGGTGCCGGCGCTTCGACCGCTTCAATCGTTCCACCCGCTGCTTCGATCGCTTTGCGAGCGCCGGGTGTGACGTGAATGCCGCGCAGCGACACAGCCTGATCGATTTTGCCGGAGGCAATCACTTTCACCTTTTGGGTGTGCGCAGGCACGATGTTGGCGCGCTTCAGCGACAACACGTCGACAACGTCACCCTCTACTTTGGTCAACTCGTGTAAGCGCACTTCTGCCGTCAGTCGCGCCATGCGTGAGTTGAAACCCACCTTCGGCAAACGACGTTGCAGCGGCATCTGGCCACCTTCAAAGCCAACCTTATGGTAGCCACCAGAGCGGGCATGTTGGCCCTTAACACCGCGGCCGGAGGTTTTACCCTGGCCTGCGGAGATGCCGCGACCCAGACGCTTGCCTTTCGGCTTGCTGCCTGGTGCTGGCTTCAGTTCATTCAATTTCATGATGCTTCCTCAACCCGCAGCAGATAGGACACGGTGCTAATCATGCCGCGGTTTTCAGGTGTATCTTCCACCTCAACGGTGTGATTGATACGACGCAGACCCAAACCTGCTATGCAGGCTTTGTGGTTTTTCAGTCGGCCATACTTGCTCTTGACCAGCGTCACCTTGAGTGTGTTCTTCGCCATTGCCTTAGCCCGTAATCTCTTCGACCGACTTGCCACGCTTGGCAGCGATAGAGGCCGGGGAGTGGATATTCGTCAGACCATTGATAGTCGCGCGTACCACATTGATCGGGTTACGCGAGCCGTATGACTTGGCCAGAACGTTACGAACGCCTGCGCATTCAAACACCGCACGCATCGCACCACCGGCAATCACGCCGGTACCTTCAGACGCCGGCTGCATGTAAACGCGGGTCGCACCGTGGCGGCCCTTGATCTCGTACTGCAACGTATCGTCACGCAGGTGCACCTTCGTGATGTTCTTGCGCGCAGCCTGCATAGCTTTCTGGATCGCAATCGGCACTTCGCGCGCTTTGCCATATCCAAAGCCAATACGGCCGTTGCCATCACCGACAACAGTCAGGGCAGTGAAACCGAACTGACGGCCACCCTTGACTACTTTTGCAACCCGATTGACTGCAACCAGCTTTTCAAGCAGATCGTCGCCGCCACTGTTTGGTTGATCTTTTTTCGCCATGTTCTTTATCCGTTCCTCAGAACTGCAGTCCGGCTTCACGAGCCGCATCGGCCAACGCTTTCACACGGCCGTGATATCGATAACCCGCGCGATCAAACGCAACACGCTCGACGCCCTTTTTCTTCGCACGCTCAGCAATCGCTTTACCGACCGCTTGTGCCGCTTCGATGTTGCCAGTCGCTTTCAAGTCGCTGCCAATCGCTTTTTGCACTGTCGACGCGCTGGCGATGATCGTGGCGCCATCGGCATCGATGATCTGTGCGTAGATGTGTCGCGGTGTGCGGTGCACAGCCAGACGGGTCTCGCCCAGCTCGCGAATCTTGGCGCGAGCGCGACGTGCGCGACGCAACCGGTTGTCTTTCTTGTTCAGTTTCATACGGCTTGCCTCGTCGAAGAATTACTTCTTCTTCGCCTCTTTACGTACGACATACTCATCGCTGTAACGCACGCCTTTGCCCTTGTAAGGCTCCGGCGGACGGTAAGCACGAATTTCTGCAGCCACCTGGCCGACTACCTGTTTGTCGACGCCAGAAACCACAATCTCTGTCTGGCTCGGTGTCTCCACCTTCACACCTTCGGGCATCTTGTGAACGACCGGGTGCGAAAAGCCCAATGTCAGGTTGATTGAATCACCTTGTGCCTGCGCACGATAACCAACGCCCACCAACTCCAGTTTTTTCTGCCAGCCTTCAGTGACGCCATGAACCATATTGGCAATCAACGCGCGCGTGGTACCGGACATCGCCTTGGCAAAACGTGACCCGCTCTTGGGCACGATCATCCAAACCCCGTCCTCTTCGGTAAGATCTACCTCGGCGTTGAGATCCAGTGATAGATTCCCCTTACCGCCTTTCAGCGATACGGTGCTACCACTCTTGGTCAGCTCAACACCCTTGGGCAGGCTGATCGGTTTTTTAGCAACTCGTGACATGTTTGTTACTCGTTATCGCAGTAGGTTGGTCTTCGGTTCACCGGTGTTAAGACACCAGGCAAATGACCTCACCACCAATTCCTTTTTCGCGCGCCACGCGATCGCTCATGACGCCGGAAGACGTTGAAACGATTGCGACACCCAATCCGCCAAGCACTTTCGGCAGCTCGCTTGTTTGTTTGTAGATACGCAAACCGGGCTTGCTGACGCGTTTGATCTTTTCGATCACCGGCGTACCTTCGTGGTAGCGCAGCTCAACGGTCAGCTCGGCCTTGTTGCCGTCGTTCTTTTCAACGCTGACTTCCCCAACGTAGCCTTCGTCGCGCAGTACATTCGCGATCGCGACCTTGGCATTCGATGACGGCATCGAAACCGATACCTTGCGCGCTTTTTGTGCGTTACGAATGCGGGTCAGCATATCGGCGATAGGATCACTCATACTCATCGTGTGTTCTCCTTACCAGCTCGCCTTGGACAGACCCGGGATTTCGCCCTTCATGGTCTGCTCACGCAGTTTGTTCCGCGCAAGACCGAACTTGCGATAAAACCCGTGCGGGCGGCCTGTGATGGCGCAACGATTGTGCATACGAGACGGCGAGGCATCACGCGGCAGCGAGTTCAGCTTGCGCTGTGCCGCTTCGCGCTCTTCCAGCGTCGCTTCTTCGTTCTTGATAATCGCTTTCAACTCGGCACGCTTCTTCGCATAACGCTTGACGAGTTTTGCGCGCTTAACTTCCCGCGCCACCATCGATTTCTTTGCCATCTGGCTTACCTTTCCTTTTGCGTTCGCGCTTAGCGCTTGAACGGAAAATTGAATGCTTCAAGTAGCGCCCGACCCTCTTCTGGGGTGCGCGCCGTTGTTGTGATCGTAATGTCCATACCGCGAACCGAATCAACCTGGTCGTAATCGATCTCAGGGAAGATGATCTGTTCGGTGACGCCCATCGAGTAGTTGCCCTGACGGTCAAACGATTTGCTGTTCAGGCCACGGAAGTCACGAATTCGCGGGATTGCAATCGCAATCAACCGATCCAGGAACTCATACATACGCTCGCGTCGCAGCGTGACCTTGCAGCCGATCGGAAAGCCTTCGCGCACCTTGAAGCCCGCTACCGATTTACGCGCATTGCGCACGATAGGCTTTTGGCCCGCGATTGCTGTCATATCACTGACCGCGTGTTCCATTACTTTTTTGTCGGCAATCGCCTCACCAACACCCATGTTGAGGGTGATTTTGGTGATGCGCGGCACTTCCATGATGTTGTCGAGCTGAAGTTTGTCTTTCAGCGCCGGTACAACAGTCTCAGTGTAGTGTTGTTGCAATCTTGCCATGTTCGTTTTCCAGTTGATCTGTCAGCAGTGCTGTCAGACGTCTACCGCCTCATTATTTGAGCGAAAGACGCGCTTCTTCGTGCCGTCTTTGGCGATCTCAATTGCAACCCGGTCACCTTTTTTCGTTTTCGGGTTGTACACCTGAACGTTGGAGATGTGGATCGGCATCGCCTTGTCCTGAATGCCGCCCTGCTCACCGAGGTTCGGGTTGGGTTTTACGTGTTTCTTGGCGACGTTAATGCCTTCCACCAACACCCGCTCGTCGGCCTGTACTCGCAGCACTGTGCCGGTGCGACCTTTGTCCTTGCCGGTGATGACGATCACCTCGTCGCCTTTTCTGATCTTCTGCATCTCGATACCTGCTCTGTGCCCTACAGCACTTCCGGTGCCAGTGACACGATCTTCATAAAGTTCTGACCACGCAATTCACGCGTAACCGGCCCGAAGATACGGGTGCCAATCGGCTCAAGTTTGTTGTTGAGGAGCACCGCTGCGTTGCCATCGAAACGGATCAATGATCCGTCCTTGCGACGCACACCCTTACGGGTGCGAACGACGACGGCGTTGTAGACCTCGCCCTTCTTGACCTTGCCGCGCGGAATGGCATCTTTCACGCTCACCTTGATGACATCTCCAACACCGGCATAACGGCGCTTGGAGCCACCCAGGACCTTGATGCACATGACGCGACGTGCGCCGCTGTTATCTGCTGCATCAAGCACTGTTTGCATCTGAATCATCGGTTCTCTACCTCACCAATGCCTTAGCGCTGTGTGGCGCGTTCGACGATTTCGACCACCTTCCACGACTTGTCTTTTGAGACAGGCCGACATTCGCTGATCGCCACCGTGTCGCCCATACGCGCATCGTTCTGCTCGTCGTGGGCTTTCAATTTAGTTGTCCGCCGGATGTATTTTCCGTAGACACCGTGGCGTACCAGACGCTCGATGGCGACCGACACGGTCTTGTCCATCTTGTCCGAGACCACCTTACCGACGACGCGACGTTCAATCGTGTTGTTCTGTGCTTCGCTCATGCTCTCTTACGCCTCTCCAGCAGCTTTGCTGGCCGCTTCAGTCATGATCGTCTTGATGCGGGCGATGTCCCGACGTACACGACGAATATCGTTCTGCTCCGTTTCCTGACCGGTTGCCTTGGCCATACGCAGATTGAACTGCTCACGGCGCAACTTCAGGAGCTCCTCTTCGAGTGCGTTGGCACTCATGTCTCGCAATTCAGACGCTTTCATTACATCACCTGCCGTTTGACGAACGTTGTCGCCATCGGAATTTTGGCTGCTGCCAAACGAAATGCCTCGCGCGCGATTTCTTCGCTTACGCCTTCCATTTCATACAGGATGCGGCCCGGCTGAATCTGGGCAACCCAGTACTCAACGTTACCTTTACCCTTACCCTGACGAACCTCAAGCGGCTTTTTGCTGATCGGCTTGTCCGGGAAGACACGAATCCAGATTTTGCCGCCACGTTTAATGTGACGGGTCATTGCACGACGTGCCGCTTCGATCTGACGCGCTGTCAGACGACCACGGCCGGTCGCCTTGAGTGCAAACTCGCCGAACGAAACCGTACTGCCGCGCTGAGCCAGACCGCGATTGCGGCCCTTCATCTGTTTACGGAATTTGGTGCGTTTTGGTTGCAACATACCGGATACCCCTTACGACTTCGGCGCGTCTGCCGGCGCCTCTGCAGCACTGGCCGCATCGTTGGTGTCGTATACCTCACCTTTGAAGATCCAGACCTTGACGCCAATGATGCCGTAGGTCGTGGCCGCTTCAGCAGTGCCGTAATCAATGTCAGCGCGCAGCGTGTGCAATGGCACACGACCTTCGCGATACCATTCGGAACGCGCAATCTCCGCGCCGTTCAAACGTCCACCGGCTTTCACCTTGATACCCAGGGCGCCGGCGCGCATGGTGTTCTGTACTGCGCGTTTCATCGCACGGCGGAACATGACGCGACGCTCGAGCTGCTGTGCAATACCCTCAGCGACCAATGTGGCGTCAAGCTCGGGCTTGCGAATTTCAGCGATGTTGATACGCACGTCCTGCAGCGGCATATCGACCATCTGCATGACCTCGCGGCGCAGACGCTCAATGTCCTCGCCTTTCTTACCAATGACGATGCCCGGACGTGCCGTATGCAACGTGATGTTGATTTTCTTGGCGGGACGCTCAATCTGGATGCGTGACACAGAGGCATCTTTCAAACGCTTGTTCAGGAAGCTACGCACCTCGTGATCCTGCGCGACATAGCCCGCATACGTCTGTGAATCGGCGTACCACTTTGACGTCCAG
>JBCCZN010000033.1:0-18439 GCA_039187375.1 Pseudomonadota bacterium | reverse complement strand
ATCGGACCCATGTTCCGTTACGAGCGGCCACAAAAAGGACGCTATCGCCAATTCCACCAGGCTGACATCGAAGCGTTTGGCTATCCAGGGCCGGACATTGACATCGAGATGCTGGCGATGACCGCACGCCTGTGGCGTCAGCTGGGCATCAGCCGCATCCGGCTTGAAATCAACTCACTCGGTACAGCGCAGGCGCGCCAGGCGTATCGCGAGGTGTTGGTGCGTTATTTCGAGAAACACCATGACGTGCTGGACGCCGACAGTCAGCGACGACTGGGTACTAATCCGATGCGGATTCTGGATAGCAAGAACCCGGACATGGCTGAGGTGATCGCCGCCGCGCCATCATTGACCGATCATCTGGATGCGGAATCGGCTGAGCATTTCGCGCAATTGCAGGTTGGTCTGGACGCATTGGGTATTGAATACACGGTCAATCCCAGATTGGTACGCGGACTCGATTATTACTCACGCACCGTTTTCGAGTGGATCACCGATGCGCTGGGCGCGCAGGGCGCGGTGTGTTCCGGCGGCCGCTATGACGGTCTGTTTGAACAAATCGGTGGCAAGTCAGTGCCCGGTATTGGCTGGGCGATCGGCATCGAGCGACTATTAGGCGTGCTCGAGGCGGAACAAAGGCTGCCGGAGCGGGTCTCAGCGGATGTATACATCATCAATGCCGGTGAGGGCACCGAGGTTGCTGCCCGCGAGACGGCCGAAGCCTTGCGCGATGCGAACAGCCACTGGCGTGTGATTCAACATCTGGGTGATGGGAGCATGAAGTCGCAACTCAAGCAGGCCGATCGCAGCGGCGCACAGATAGCGCTCATAATCGGCGAGCAGGAATTGGCCGACGGTACCGTTATGGTCAAACCGCTGCGCAGTCGAGAGGACCAACGGGCGGTATCGCAAGCGGGATTGGTCGATACGGTGAGCGCGGCATTGCAAGCGGTTTGACGTACCGCCGCGCCGATCAAACGGTTACACTAGTGGGTTTTTGAGCGGGATCTTTTCACGTGAACGATCTGACAGAAGAACAACAGGTAGAGCAGCTGCGTGAGTGGTGGGCCAACAATGGCCTGGTGGTCATGCTGGGCGTGGCGGTGTTCATCGCCGGGTTTTTTGGCACGCGCTACTGGCGCACGTCTCAGCTGCGTCATGCCGAAGCTGCTTCGGCAGTGTATGAGCAGGCCGGCGAGGCGGCGGCGGCTGCCGATGCACAAACGCTCCTGGCGCGCTACGACACACTGAAGCGTGACTATGCCGATTCTCCTTATGTGGCCCAAACCGGGCTGAGACTGGCAGCGCTGCACCTGAACAAAGGCGAGCTCGATGCTGCTGAGTCGGTGCTGCAAGGCGCGTTGTCGGACACGGGCGATACGGCCACTCGCTCGCTGATCGCGACGCGGTTGGCGCGGGTACAAATCTACGCGGATAAGCCTGAAGCAGGGCTGCAAACGCTGGAGCAGTATCCGTATGCCGCGTATCAATCGCTGATCGATGAGCTGCGCGGAGACGCATTGGTGGCACTGGCTCGCGCTGACGAGGCGCTGAGTGCGTATGAGGCAGCAGCAGCGGCCGCCCCTGACTCAGCACTGGTCGACCCGATGCTAATCGGTATGAAAATCGCCAAGGTCAAGTCAACGATGCCGGTCGTGGATGTCGAGCCAGAAGCAGAGGCTGCGGACGACTCTTGAACATGACGATGCGCTCACTGCGATGGCTGTTGGTGCTGGGCGCTTTGGTGCTCAGCGGTTGCGGCATTTTTGGTGGTGACGATGACGAGTTGCCGCCCGCGCCATTGGTCGTTGTCGACGACCCAGTGAAGACTCGCAAGGTATTGTCAGTCAATCTGGGCGGTGGGTCTGAGCGCTTGCGTTTGGCATTGGCGCCGTCGGGTGATGGTACGCGCGTGTTCGCGGCTAGCGCAGATGGCAAGGTGCACGCATTTGACAACGAAACGCATCGCAGGCAGTGGCAGGCGAATCTCAAGCGTGAGCTGACTGCCGGGCCAGGTGTGGGCGATGGTCGGTTGGTCGTCGCCGATCGCAACGGCAGCGTTATCGCGCTGGATGCGCGGACGGGTGAGCAACTCTGGCAACGGGATATTGCGGCTGAAGTGTTGGCACCGCCGGTGTTGGGCGCAGATCGAGTCTTTTTACGCACCGTTGACGGGCGCCTATTGGCACTGGATGCCAATAGTGGCAGCACGCTTTGGTTTGTCGAGCAACCGGTGCCGGTGCTCAGTCAACGCGGTCTGGGTAAACCCGCAATCGTTGGCAGCCTTGTGGTGGCGGGCTTTGATAATGGCCGCGTGGTGGCGGTGAATATTCTTTCCGGCGATATTGAGTGGGAAGTGCCCCTCGGTATTCCCAGTGGACGCACCGACATCGATCGCATGGTCGATACCGACGGCGTTTTCGCAACCTCAGGTACCGATCTGTACGTCAGCGGGTTCAGCTCGCGAACGGCATCGATGGCCATCGAATCGGGACAGGCGATGTGGGCACGTGAGTATTCCACCAGCACTGGTGTGTCACTCGACTGGGCTAATTTGTATATGTGCAATGCCGATAATCGCGTGATGGCCATCTCACGTCGCAACGGCGCACTGGAGTGGACCTCCGATGATTTCGTGCGACGCTCGTTATCAGCACCAGCTGTCTGGGGTGATTTGCTTGCCTTCGGTGATTTCGAGGGTTACGTACATCTTTTGAATGCGCGTACCGGCGACCATGCCGGCAGGTTGCGTGTCGATGGCGCTGCGGTCGTGGTACCGCCGTATGTCATGGGCGATACCCTTTACGTGCAATCCGAGTCAGGGGCGCTCGCAGGCTTCGAACTGCGCGAGTCGCGCTAATTCATGCTGCCGGTTGTTGCGTTAGTCGGCCGTCCGAATGTCGGCAAGTCGACGCTGTTCAATCGGCTCACACGCAGTCGTGATGCACTGGTCGCGGACTACGCGGGTCTGACGCGTGATCGGCAATATGGCTATGGCAAAGTCGGGCCTCACGACTATCTGCTGATCGATACCGGAGGCCTTGCCGGTGCGGATGCCGGCGTGGAAGCGCTGATGCAGGCACAGGCGTTGCAGGCTATTGATGAGGCGCATGCCGTGATATTTCTCGCGGATGCGCGAGATGGCCGCGTTGCTGGTGATGATGACATCGCGGCGATGCTCAGAAAACGCGGCATTAAGGTGTTTCTCGCGGTCAACAAAGCCGAAGGCCTGGATGCGAACACGATTGGCGCTGACTTCTTCGCCCTCGGATTGGGCGAGCCGATCGTGATTTCGGCCGCTCACGGAGATCGGGTTGGTGCCCTGATAGAGCATGTGCTCTCGCAATGCCCGGCGCCCGATCCGCAAGCGGATGTCAGCGACGCAATCACCGTTACGGTCGCCGGTCGGCCAAATGTCGGTAAGTCCACATTGATCAATCGTCTGATTGGTGAAGATCGGCTAGTTGCGTTTGATGAGCCTGGCACAACTCGCGATAGCGTGCGGGTGCCGTTCTCGCGTGACGGCCACGACTATGTTTTGGTTGATACCGCTGGTGTCAGACGGCGCGCGCGGGTCAGTGAGGCGATCGAAAAATTTAGTATTATCAAAACACTACAGGCAATTGACGACTGTAATGTTGTGATTGGTGTTATCGATGCCAGAGCGGGGATCACCGATCAGGACGTTTCACTGTTTGGCTTGATTCTGGAGCGAGGTCGCGCGTTGGTCATTGCCATTAATAAGTGGGATGGGCTGGGCAGTGATACGAGACGGCGCCTGCGGGATGGATTGGAGCTTAAGCTTGGGTTCACCGACTTTGCGCCAAAACACTTTATTTCGGCGCTCCATGGGACGGCTGTCGGCAAACTGTTGCCCGAGGTACGCAAGGTACATACAGCAGCCTGTCGTGAGCTTTCAACCTCTGCGCTGACGCGGTCATTGGAAACGGCGGTCGAGGCCCATCCGCCGCCACTGAGTCGGGGGCGCCGTCCGAAATTGCGTTACGCCCACCAAGGCGGACGCAATCCGCCAGTCATCGTGATTCACGGCAATCAGGTCGAACGCCTGGCCGCTAGCTACCGGCGTTACTTGATCAACACCTTCCGCAAAGTGTTTAGGCTGCACGGCACACCAGTGCGATTGCAATTAAAAAGTGGGTCGAATCCGTATGAAGGGCGGCGCAATAAGCTCACGCCTCGTCAAGAAGCTAAGCGTAAGCGTCTGATGAAACACATTAAAAAGAAAAAATAGGCCTAATAGTTGCGATGATGTGTCCGACTGCGGTGTGACGTTTGCGTGCTACGATCAGTCTATGGGGTAGGTAAACCAAAGGGGAGCGATCCATGAGTATTCTCGATAGCATTTTGAAATCACAAGGCGGCGCGCTGGTGAAGCAAATGGCCGGCAGTCTCGGTGTCAGTGAAGGCCAGGCAGGTGCTGCTGTGACGCAGTTGTTGCCGGCGCTGACGCAGGGCATGAAGCGCAACGTTGAAAAACCACAAGGTCTTGAGGCATTGATGGGCGCGCTGCAGCGTGGCGGGCACCAGCAGTATGTCGATAACCCTGCCAAACTAGCCGACCTGAGCACGATTGCCGATGGCAATGCGATACTGGGTCACCTATTGGGCAGTAAGGATGCCAGTCGTCAGGTTGCTGCGCAGGCGGCGCAGAAGACCGGTCTGGATACCGGTATTCTCAAGAAGATGCTGCCGATGGTTGCGGCCGCCGCAATGGGGTCACTGGGCAAAGAGAGCCAGGGCGGCGGTGCCTTGTCATCATTGATGAGTGGACTGGCGGGCGGTGGCGGCTCATCCGCCGGTGCTGGTTTGTTGGGTGCATTCCTCGATAAGGGTAATGACGGCGTCGATGTCGGTGACATGCTGAACTTCGCCAAGAAGCTCTTCTGACCCGATCGTGATCGGTCGTCGGTATCCGGGGCGCAGGCGCGCGGGCGGCGGGCTGATGCGCTTGCTGCCCATCGGTGCATTCCTGATTTATCTGGCCTGGTATTACTTGACCAATCAGGCTGTCGTGCCTCTGACAGAGCGCCGGCAGCTGGTGGATATGTCACCGGATCAGGAGATGGCCCTGGGCCTGCAGTCGTACAACGACATCTTGTCGAGATCGGATGTCCTGAGATCAGGGGATGTCGTGAATGCGGTGCAACAAGTTGGCGCTCGTATCGCTGCGGCCGCAGCCGACATGGATCCCGGATTCCAGTGGGAATTTAATGTCATCCGCTCCGATCAAGCGAATGCATTTGCGTTGCCTGGTGGCAAGGTCGCGGTGTACACCGGCATTTTGCCAATTGCCGAAAACACAGATGGTCTGGCTGTCATTATGGGGCATGAGGTCGCCCATGCACTGGCGCGACATGGTGCTGAGCGCATGGCACGGCAGAAACTGGTGCAAATGGGCAGCATGGCCGCGTCTTTTGCAATCGGCGATATGGACATCAGCACGCAGCGCGCTGTGATGGGCGCTCTAGGCGTCGGTGCGCAGTACGGCGTGCTGCTGCCATTCTCTCGCAGTCACGAGTCTGAAGCCGATTACATCGGGCTCATACTGGCAGCGCGTGCCTGTTTTGATCCGCGTGAAGCGCCTGGGCTGTGGCAGCGCATGGGCGCCAATGCGGGCAAGACGCCGGCGGAGTTTATGTCGACCCACCCGGCACCAGAAACCCGTATCTCACAATTTGAGCAGTGGATGCCGGAGGCACTGGCCGTGCGCGAACAATACTGTGGCCGCTAGAATAGGCGCTTTGAATTAAAGCAGGCACTGTCATGACTAGCGAGGCGGGCGCACGGCAGCTATTAGAGCTGCAGGGCAATTTCGATATGCGCCGTGGTGAGCAGCTGGTGCGGCCGACGATTGCTTATGAGACCTGGGGCGAGCTCAATGCGCAGCGTGACAATGCGCTGCTGTTATTTACCGGCCTGTCACCATCGGCGCATGCAGCTTCCTCGCCCGAAGATCGTTCGCCTGGATGGTGGGAAGAAATGCTCGGTCCTGGCCGTCCGCTCGATACCGACTCATATTTCGTGGTGTGCGTGAACTCAATCGGCAGCTGTTTCGGTTCAACCGGTCCTGCAAGCAGCGCGCCGGATGGGCAGCGTTATGGCATCCGGTTCCCAGTGTTGTCGCTTGAGGACATTGCTGCCGGTTCCGAGCGTGTGCTACAGGCACTCAATATTGAGACCTTGCATGCGCTAGTCGGCTGCTCGATGGGCGGCATGACGGCATTGGCTTTCTTGATGCAGTTTCCGCACTACAGCGGTCGCCTTGTGTCGGTGTCTTCAGCAGCCCGAGCGGCGCCATTTGCTATTGCGTTACGTTCGCTGCAGCGAGAAATGGTACGCAAGGATCCAGCCTGGTTGGGGGGCGAGTATCCCGCGGACAATCCGCCGGTCAGCGGTATGCGCATGGCGCGCAAGCTTGGCATGATTTCCTATCGGTCCGCTGAAGAGTGGCTGAGTCGCTTTGGCCGCGAGCGGGTTGCGGCGGAGCGCGCCAGTAATGATGCGTTTTGCATTGACTTTGAGGTCGAATCGTATCTGGAAGCACACGCCAATAAATTTACCGGAGATTTCGACCCCAATTGTTATTTGTATTTGTCGCGGGCGATGGATCTGTTCGACGTGGCCGACTATGGAGGATCCGTCAATTCGGGCCTGGCGCGCTGCAATTTGACGGAGGCGCTGGTTATCGGTGTCACGACTGACATTTTGTTCCCGCTCTCGCAGCAAGCCGAGCTATCCCAAGCGTTGCAGGCACTGGGATGTGCCGTCGACTTTCATCAACTAGAGTCCATCCAGGGTCATGATGCGTTTCTGGTCGACATGGATCGATTCCGACCGGTTATCGGCGATTGGCTGCGACAACGACGCCCATGATGCGCTCTGCTACTATTTAGCGATGGTCAGTGCAGTCGAAACGCCCCATGCCGGTATCCAGCCTTTGGTCGATCTCGTAGACGAGGCGGTCGCCCTCGGCGACGAAACGCAGATCGTTGAGCGTCTGAAGACCGATTTATGCCGGATGATTCGCAGCAATGCGTTCGAGTTGCCAGTGGCGGTCATGAGCCCGTTGCCGGACCGCTATGCACGACGCCTGCTGCACCGCGACGCCGAACGCGGTTACTCCATTGTGGCGATGACCTGGGGTGCCTGTCAGGCGACACCAATCCACGATCACGCCGGCATGTGGTGTGTTGAAGGGGTGTGCGCCGGCACGATTGACGTGCAGCAGTTTGAACTCACGGCCACTGAGGCCGAGGATCGCTACTGTTTTGAACCGCGTAACTCCTACATGGCCGGTGTCGGCAGCGCAGGCTGTTTGATTCCGCCTTATGAATATCACCTGATTGCCAATGCCTGCGATCGCAGCCCGGCGGTGTCGCTACATATTTACGGCGGCGATATGGATCACTGTCATGTATTTGTGCGGGAAGGGACAGATTCTGACTGGTATCGCCGCGCCCGGCGTGAATTATCGTTCGACTGAGTCTGCGTCCGGATCGTCTGCTCTTTGGCTTGATTGTTCGGCGTCAATCGTGGCGCTGACACTGCCATCCTGAAACCGCACATTGACCTGATCCCCTGCCTGCAGCACCTTGCCCGAGGTTATCGCTTCGCCGTGCTCCGAATGCGTGACAATCGCAAAGCCACGAGCCAACACCGCCAACGGGCTCACAGCATGTAAGTGTCTTGCTGTGGCCGACAGTGCTTTCTGACGGGTATTCGCGACAAGGCGAATCGCCCTTGCGCTGCGCTGTGACAGTCGAGCGACGCGTGCCGTCAATGCTTGAATCGACTTGTCAGGATGTTGTCGCCACAGTCTGCGCTGCAGACCGGTGTGCCACAGCAGGCGTTGCTGTAGTTGCTGCTGCAAGGCTCGCTGTAAGCGCAACTGCAAGCTGCTGAGTTGCGTGGTTTGACGTGTCAGTCGCTGCGCCGGGCTGTGCGCCAACAGGCGTCGCGACGCCTGATCCAGTCGCTGGGTGTCACGTTGAAGGCGTCGCGTTTGCGCGTTGACCAGTCGAGCGGCAACGCCGCGCAGCGAGTCGATTAATACGTTGGCATCCGGCACTGATAGTTCAGCGGCGATGGACGGGGTTGGCGCGCGCTCATCGGCGACGAAATCGACAATGGTGACATCGGTTTCGTGGCCGACCCCGCTAATAACCGGAATTCGGCACTCTGCCACCGCACGCGCCAGCGCTTCATCATTGAACGCAGCCAGGTCCTCCAGTGACCCACCGCCGCGCACGATCAACAAGACGTCGACTTCCGCACGCGCGCTGGCGAGCTGCACGGCTTGTGTTAATGCAGCGGGCGCCTGTGCGCCTTGAACCGGCGATGGATAGACCAAGACCGGTACGCTCGGCATGCGGCGGCGCAGGACGTTGAGCACATCCTGTAGCGCCGCGGTGCTGGTCGAGGTGATCACACCAATCTGTTTCGGAAACTCAGGCAACGGGCGTTTGTTGGTCGAATCGAACAGGCCTTCGGTATCGAGCTGTTTGCGCAGTGCTTCAAAAGCGCGCCGCAGCAGGCCTTCGCCTGCCGGTTCCAGGTGTTCGACGATCAGTTGATAGTCGCCACGCGGTTCATACAGAGACAATTTGCCGCGCACCAGTACCTGATCACCCTCGCGCAGATCACGCACGCTGCCACGTTGTCTTTGCCTGAAAAATGCTGCTCGCAGCTGCGCTGAGGCATCTTTCAGACTGAAATAAAGATGGCCTGAGCCAGGGCGGGCCAGGTTGGACACTTCGGCTTCAATCCAGACCGTCCCCAGTCCACGCTCCAGCAGTTTGCGGGCGGCCGTATTGAGATTGCTGACTGTCCAGATTTCGCCGGTTGACATGGTAAAGCTCTACACGCAGGCCTCGCAGTGTAGCAGGGCGAATCCTGTGCACACGTCTGTCTTGATGTCCGATCGATTGCTACAATAATGGGTTAACTCACCAACTGGGAGCCTCGATGCGAGTTGCTAAGGAAGGACTGACCTTTGACGATGTTCTGTTGCAGCCGGACTACTCGGAAGTCTTGCCCAGAGAGGTGAGCCTTGCGACGCAGTTGACCCCGGAAATTCGCCTGAATATTCCATTGATGTCCGCCGCCATGGATACGGTAACTGAGGCACCGTTGGCGATTGCGCTGGCCCAGGAAGGCGGCATCGGCATCGTGCACAAGAATCTCTCACCGCAGGAGCAGGCGCGCAATGTGCGTATGGTGAAGAAATTCGAAAGCGGCATCATCAGCGATCCGATCACCGTCTCGCCGGAGATGACTATTCGTGAGGTGATCGAGCTCACTCGCCGCAAGAACATCTCGGGTATGCCGGTTGTGGATGGCAAGGAAACGGTCGGAATCGTGACCAATCGTGATCTGCGCTATGAGACGGCATTGGATGCACCGGTAGCCAGCGTCATGACGCCCAAGGACAAACTGGTAACCGTGCGTGAGGGTGCCGATAGCGATGAGGTATTGTCATTGCTGCATAAGCACCGCATCGAAAAGGTGCTGGTCGTTGATGACGATTTCGCGCTACGCGGCATGATCACCGCCAAGGACTTTCAGAAAGCCACCGATTTTCCGAATGCCTGCAAGGATTCTCGTGGGGCACTGCGTGTCGGGGCGGCCGTCGGTACCGGGGGGGATACCGAAGAGCGTGTAGAGTGGTTGATGGAGGCGGGCGTCGATGTGCTCGTCGTGGATACCTCTCACGGTTTCTCAAAGGGCGTGCTGGATCGCGTTAGTGCCATACGCAGTGCCTACCCGGGCGCACAGATTATTGCAGGCAACATCGTCACCGGCGATGCGGCGCAAGCCCTGATCGAGGCAGGCGCGGATGCGGTCAAGGTCGGCATTGGGCCTGGATCGATCTGCACCACAAGAATCGTCGCTGGCGTCGGTATGCCGCAAATTTCGGCTGTTGCTGAAGTCGCCGAGGCACTGAAAAATAGCGGTGCCTCACTGATTGCAGATGGTGGAATTCGCTACTCGGGTGATTTGGCCAAGGCCGTTGCGGCTGGTGGTCATGCGGTAATGGTCGGCGGCTTGCTGGCCGGCACCGAAGAGTCGCCCGGAGAGGTTGAGCTCTACAAGGGTCGCTCCTATAAGTCTTACCGCGGTATGGGGTCACTTGGGGCCATGTCACAGGGCTCGTCGGATCGATATTTCCAGGACACGACAGACCAGCTCGATAAGCTGGTTCCCGAAGGCATTGAGGGACGCGTCCCCTATAAGGGTTCGATGATTGGCATCGTGCACCAGTTGATGGGTGGGCTGCGTGCGGCGATGGGTTACACCGGCTGCGCCGATATCGAGACGATGCGAACCCGACCAAAGTTCATTCGCATTACCGGTGCAGGTATGCGCGAGAGCCACGTACACGATGTCACGATCACCAAAGAAGCACCCAACTACCGGACTGAATGACGCATGACTGATATCCATGCCGCACGCATCCTGATTCTGGACTTCGGGGCGCAATACACCCAGTTGATCGCAAGACGGGTCCGAGAGATCGGTGTTTATTCGGAGATCCACCCCTGGGACATGGCTTCGGCTGACATCGAGTCGTTCGGTGCTAGTGCCGTCATCCTCTCCGGCGGTCCTGAGTCGGTGAACATGGAGGTTCCGCCAACTGTCGCGCAGATCGTTTTTGATCTGGGTGTGCCGGTGTTGGGCATCTGCTATGGCATGCAGGCGATGGCCGCTCAGCTGGGTGGCAAGGTCAGTGCATCGAGCAAGCGCGAGTTTGGCTTTGCCGAGATTACACCGTCTGCCTCGGTGCTATTCGACGGCTTGCGTGACAACGATTCTGGCGAGGCAGCATTACAGGTTTGGATGTCACATGGTGACAAGGTGGATACGCTGCCATCGGGTTTTCACGTCACGGCAGCTAGTGACAACGCGCCGCTGGCAGCAATGGAAGACATCGAGCGTCGTTTCTTCGGGGTACAGTTCCACCCCGAGGTGACCCACACGTTGCAGGGCGCGGAGATCCTAAGACGATTTGTGCGTGAGGTCGCAGGTTGCGCCGGTGACTGGAATACGCCGAACATCGCCTCGGCTGCCATCGAGCAGGTACGTACGCAAGTCGGGGATGAGCAGGTGCTGCTGGGTTTGTCGGGTGGCGTCGATTCGTCGGTGGTCGCAGCCCTGTTGCATCAGGCGATCGGCGATCAGTTGACTTGTGTGTTCGTCGATCACGGTTTGCTCAGGCTCGATGAAGGCGATCAGGTGATGCGCACCTTTGCAGACCACCTTGGTGTGAAGGTCATTCGGGTCGATGCCGCAGCGCGTTTTTTCAACGCGCTTAAAGGCGTTTCGGATCCGGAGGCCAAGCGTAAAGTCATTGGCAGACTGTTCGTCGAGGTCTTCGACGAGGAAGCCGCCAAACTGAATAATGTGCAATGGCTGGCTCAGGGGACGATTTATCCTGATGTCATCGAATCAGCGGGGAGCGACACCGGTAAGGCGCATGTGATCAAGTCGCACCACAATGTTGGTGGCTTGCCCGAACACATGACACTGAAACTGCTGGAGCCACTGCGTGAGCTCTTCAAAGATGAGGTGCGTGAGTTAGGCGTTGAGTTGGGCCTACCCCATGCAATGGTGTATAGACACCCGTTCCCGGGCCCTGGCTTGGGTGTGCGCATCCTCGGTGAGGTCAATCCACAGTTCGCGGGTCTGTTACAGCAAGCGGATGCCATATTTATTGACGAGCTGCACGCGGCAGATCTTTACGATAAAACCAGTCAGGCGTTCGCCGTGTTCTTGCCAGTCAAGTCAGTGGGCGTGATGGGCGATGGACGCTGCTACGACTATGTGGTGGCGCTGCGCGCAGTCGAAACCGTGGACTTCATGACGGCACGCTGGGCGCGTTTGCCACATGAATTTCTGGAAAAAGTGTCGCTGCGGATTATCAATGAAGTGTCCGGCATCTCCAGAGTGACCTATGACATTTCCGGCAAGCCGCCAGCGACGATTGAATGGGAGTAACGTCGTTAGAGTAATTCGGCGTCTGTCATAACCTCAATCAATGACGGACCGTTATGAGCGATGGTTTTCGTCAATGCCGCATCTAGCGCTTCGTCAAACACGTGGTGGCAGTATTGACCGGTACTGTTGTCGCGGTGAGATAGATTCCTGTGTGGTCAGAGACACTGGCACCAAACACCAGTAGCAGATCCGATTCGTTCTTGAACCAAATGGCGATTGGTGTGCCTGAGCACTCGAGCAGGCTCGCGGCAAGCCGCTGTGCGTCAGCGATCTGTCCCTTGGCCTTAAACAACGTCTTGAGAAGCGTGTACGCCGATGGTCTGTTTCAGATGGACTAAACACACGGTGTTTGTCATTATTTTCGAGGGCGACCGGTCGTTAAACAGACGGGCTCGGCAATAGGGGTGACATTGATGACAGAAGCTCTGGCGCAACAGATTGTGTCGGTAGCCGGCCTGTATCTGCTGGCGGGTAGTGCCGTGGCATTGGTGTTTATCTTTGGTGGTGCCGGACGTATCGATCCGGCAGCGAGGGGCGGTAGTTTGCGATGGCGAGTCCGCTTGTTGATCACGCCAGGCATTATTGCGCTATGGCCGTTGATGTTGTGTAAATTGTTGCGCGGCTCGCAGCCGCCGGTCGCATGAGACGCGCGCACCGTCGCTGGCATCGCAGGCTTTGGCTTGGCGTAGTGTCATTGATCATCATGGTAATGGTGGTTGCGATCCAGCAACGCAAACCGGAGCCCGTCAATGTCGATCTGCCAGCGTCCCTGATCGAGGCACACTAGCCATGTCGCATGATTATCAGGTAGTTCAGTGGACACCGTTCAAGCGCCGTTTTGATCTTTGGCTGCTCGCGGGCGTATTCAGCTATCTTATTGTCTTCACGCTTGTCAGCCAGTTGTTGGCGCAGCAGTCGGAGCCTGCGAATATCGTGCAGACGTTGATTCGAGCGCTGGGGACACTCGCTTTCATATTGCTGACGTTTGTTCTGTGTATTGGTCCTCTGGCACGGTTGTCGGATCGATTCAAACCCTTTCTTTATAATCGGCGACATCTCGGGGTCACGCTGTTTTCAATCGGTTTTCTGCATGCTGGCCTGGTTGTGTTCTGGTATCACGGTTTCGGTGATTTGAATCCGTTTGTGTCGCTGCTGGTATCGAACCCGCGATACGCAGCGATTGCGGGTTTTCCGTTTGAAAGTTTGGGTTTGGCAGCGCTTGTCATCCTGTATGTCATGGCAGCAACCAGCCACGATTTCTGGAACGCTAATCTTGGGCCAGGCCTGTGGAAGGCACTTCATATGGGTGTCTACCTGGCTTACGCGCTGCTAATTGCTCATGTCATGCTGGGCGCGCTGCAATCCGAACGTTCGCTTGTTTATCTGTTGGCCATGGGTGCATCGGCCGTTGTTGTGTGTGGATTGCACCTCTATACAGGCTGGCGTGATGCAATTGAGTTGACAGTTGATTCCGACTGGATCGACGTTGCTGCGATTACTGAAATGATCGATGGCAGAGCCCGGATCGTCCGGCCGGCGGCAGGCGAGGCGATAGCGGTATTTCGCGACGGGGATTCCATTGCCGCAGTCTCGAACGTCTGCCGACATCAAGCAGGTCCATTAGGCGAGGGGCGTATAGTCGATGGCTGTGTCACCTGTCCCTGGCATGGTTTTCAGTATCGTCTCAACGATGGATGCTCACCGGAGCCGTTCACCGAGCGCATCGCCACCTATCGAACGCGCATTGAGGCCGGGCGCGTGTTCGTGAACCAAGTACCGGCTGCCCCGGGCACGCCGCAGGTGCCCAGTATCATTGAGGCGAATTGATGAGTCAGGATGATTTCTTTATCGGTTGGGCCGAACCGCCAGAGCGAGACCGGCGATTCTTCCTTCGCGCAGGCGTCGCGCTCAGTGCTGCGACGCTGGGATCGGCTGGCGTGCTAGCAGCATTACAAAGCCCGACGGGAACCGGCAATTGGGATTTGTCAAAAGAGGTCGAGCTGAGTGGGATTGTGCGTGCCAGCCCGTATCCGATGTTGCGCACTCGCGATCTGTTCGGTGAGCCGTCCACGGTTTTGTTGGGGCCGCAGGGTAAGTGCGGTGTTGCAGCGCGCATCTCCAGTGTTGCCGACACGCCAGTCATTGTCCGAGGTTCGTTGATACAACGCGACCGGCACGCGATGCTGGCGGTGTCCGACGGACCGGACTGGATGCGCGCGGCGCCTAACCTTGAGACACGCGAGCTGCAATTTGAGACGCCAACATTGCTTGCGAGGCTGCAATTGCAGGGTGAAATTCTCGACAGTAAATGCTGGTTAGGTGCCATGCGCCCTGCGCAAGGGAAGGTGCACAAAGCCTGTGCGAGTTTGTGCATCCGTGGTGGCATTCCACCGGCTTTTTATGTCCGCGATCGCAGTGACCAGCAGGCATTGATGCTGATGACCAGTCATGGGCTTGCCCACGGGACTAACTTGCTGCCCTTTGTCGGTGAGCCGGTGGCGATTGAGGGTCAGATCAAGCGTGCTTCAGGTTTATTGTGGCTCGACGCACCGGCTTCCACGATTCGGCTTTTATGACCAACGCTGAAGACATTTCGTTTATGCGAGAGGCATTGGATCTGGCGCAGCAGGCGGCGGCGCTAGGCGAGGTGCCTGTTGGTGCAGTTGTGGTGCAACACGGTCAGGTGATTGGTCGCGGTCACAACCGGCCGATTGGACAGTCGGATGCCAGTGCGCATGCAGAAGTCGTTGCGCTAAGAATGGCGGGTGAGCAGATCGCCAACTATCGGCTTCCCGGTGCGTCGCTGTATGTGACGCTGGAGCCGTGCATGATGTGCCTGGGTGCGATGGTACACGCTCGTGTAGAGACCATTGTGTTCGCCGCCAGTGATCCCAAATCTGGCGTTCTTGGCGGGCAGGTCGATTTGTCTCAAGCGGCGTGGTTGAATCATCACTGTAACGTGCGAGCTGGTGTGTTGGCCGATGAGGCAGCCAAGATGCTCAGAGCGTTTTTCCGTACACGTCGGGACAACCGCAGGGGAAGTGCAGCATGACCAGTGAGTGGCGACTGCGAGATGCGCTGCCGGCCGATCAAGAGCCGATTGAAGCACTGATGCCGTTGCTGGTGGATTTCGAGGTGCCTGAGCGCAGTGGCAATCCGGATGACCTATGGGCCGGTGATGTGCTGTTGTTGCGGCGACATTTCAGCGCTGAGGCCGACAACCTGTTTGTGTTGGTCGCGGTGCAGGCAGAGCGTGTGATCGGTTTTGCGATGACGTCGCTGCGTGAGGATCCAATCAGCAAGCAACCCGGTGCGCATCTGGAGGCGATTGCCGTCGTGGCGTCAGCACAGGGCCATGGGGTTGGTCGTGCGCTGATCCGTGCCAGTGAACAACGTGCTGCCGAACGGGGCGCTTTGACCATTACCCTGCACGCGTTTCGCAGGAACGTTCGGGCACGAAAATTATATGAATCAGAAGGTTATGATGCTGAGCTATACCGATATGCGAAGTCGCTGACGATGTAGTAACAAGCCAAGTAACCCCAGCAAGCCAATAATGCCCGCCGCACCACCGCCTTCTGAGCTGGCGACGACAATCGGTGCGGCAGGTCCATCTCGACCGACACTCTCTAGCGGCAATTCAAATAGATCGATGTCGTTCTCCGGTCCATAAACTGCAACCAGCGAGTTGTCGAAATCGTCATACAGCTCGATCAAAATGTCGTAGTAGCCGGGTGGAAATCCGGAGACTAAATCAGTGTCGAAGTAGTATTCGTCACCGCCGCCGGCACCATAGATGTTGAAGTAATCGGTCTCGCCATATTCAACCCAATCACCGCCCTCAAGACTCAAGTAGAGCACCGCATAGACACTGGCACCGGTGTAGACCGTGTCGGCATCGAATGTCAGTTCGACCCGGGTAAAAAATCCGTCACCATCCAGATCATCACGTAATGCCACGCTGGCATCGTATATCCAGAAATCTCGGTTGATTGACTCGCTCACCGCGGCGCCGCCTTTGCGCGCCTGACCGGTGCCGGCTCTGGGCTTGCTGGCGGGTCTTTGTAACGCGTCGCTATCGTCGCGGCCTTGCTTGTCGGCAACGTAGCCTTGTGCGGATGAGACAGCGGCAGTTTCGTTACTGGACGCCAGTGCGCTGGTGCTGACAACACCTGCCAGCAGGGCGGCACTGATCCATAAGGTCTTGGACAAAGTCATGCTCGGCTCCCGGTTTTGATTGGACCTGAGCCCATTAAGCCGGAGTCACGCTGAACCGATGCTGAACCTTTGGTCAGTCGGCGGTTGACGCCGCGTCAGGCGGGCTGCCAGCCGGGTCATTTGTCGGTTGCTGATTCTCAAGCCAACGCAAAATTGCGTGGTAGTTACGGATATTGTCGACGTAATCGACCGGTTCCCAGCCACGCGCATAGCCATACTCAAGCGTTTCGTACCATTGTCGCTTGGCCAATAGCGGCAGCGCATCGCGCACGTCCACCCAGCGATTTGGATCACCGTCCTGACGCTGCACAATCAGACGAGCGTCCTTAAGGTGGAAGTAGCCAACGTTGTAGGCGGCCAGTGCCATCCAGGTTCGATCGGGTTCCGGGACATCATCGCCGACCCGCTCCTTCAGTCGTGATAAGAACCGAGCACCGCCGGAGATGCTCTGACCCGGGTCTTCGCGATTGTCGATCTTCAGATAGTCTGCCGTGGCTTCAGTCAGCATCATAATACCGCGTACGCCAGTCGGTGAGACCGCGCCGGGGCGCCAATGAGACTCTTGATAGCCCATGGCAGCCAGCAGCTGCCAATCCAGATCGTTAGCGTCTGCAGCGCTTTCGAATAGCTCACGAAAACGCGGCAGCCTGCTGTCGTAATGCCGAATAAAGGCGCGTGTGCCGACGTAATCAAATTCATCGTTATGGCTGTAATAGCGGTCCAGAATCTGGGTCAATTGACCGTCGCGACGAATTTCCTGGAAGTACTCGTTGACGCGATCAATCAGCGACAGGTCACGTTTGCCGGCGACCGCCCAGGCAATAGAGTCTGCGACCTCCAGGTCCAGTCCAATGCGTAGCTCGGGCAGGTACTGGCGGTTGACGTTGAAGTCCGAAGAGTCGGCTACGGTGTAGGCGATCTGACCATCGGCGACTGCCGCCAGCAGCTCGGCGGACTCCATTGTGGTGCTCTCTCGCCAGGCGATGTCAGGCACGCTCTCAGCGAGCGCAGTCAGTGTCTCGGCGTGGCTGGATCCGGCCATCACGACGATGTCGCCCTTATCCAGATCGTTCAGTGAGGTGGGTTTATTACTACCTCGTCTGTAAATGAGGTGTTGCTCAACCTGCTGGTAAGGCAGTGAGAAGCGAACCTGGTCAAGCCGTTCCTCGGTGATTGACAGGCCGGCCGCAGCGATGTGTGCCTGACCAGCCACCACGGCCGGTAACAAGTCTGCAACACTTGGCAGTGGCTGCATGATCAGCCGTACACCTAACACATCGGCAAAGCCCCGCATCAGGTCGTACTCGGGACCAGTTGGACCGCTACGACCGATGTAATAGGTTGTCGGCGCATGGCGGGTGACAACACGTAGCTCGCCGATTTCGAGAATCTGGTCGAGCAACGGCGGCGGTTGGCGCACCGTGGTTAGCAATGACAGGCTAACCAGTGCAACGCCGACAGACCATAATGCGCTTTTTGACCAAGGCATCATACCGTTGATTATACCAATGATCTGGCCCGAACCGGATTGTTGGGGGGTGATAAAGGCGCAACACCCTGCGATACTATTGGCTGGTTCGCGCCGGCTGCCTCGCGACGATCAGCCGTGAACCCCGTCAGGCCCGGAAGGGAGCAGCGGCAGCGGTCACATCGGGTGCCGGGGATGAGCTGGCGCGGGCCTTTTCCCCTGGGAGATTCCGAATACTTTCATGAGTTATCAGGTACTGGCGCGCAAATGGCGGCCGCAGACATTCGCCGACGTTGTCGGGCAGGGTCACGTCCTGAGGGCCCTGTCGCACGCCCTGGATCATGACAGACTGCATCATGCCTATCTGTTTGCTGGCACCCGGGGGGTGGGTAAAACCACGCTGGCGCGTATTCTCGCAAAGGCGCTCAATTGCGAGCGCGGCGTATCCTCAACGCCATGTGGGGAGTGCAGTGCCTGCGTAGAGATCGATGCCGGTCGCTTCGTCGATTTGATCGAAGTGGATGCCGCGTCGCGGACCAAGGTCGACGACACACGCGAGTTGTTGGATAACGTCCAGTACGCGGCCACGCGCGGCCGGTTCAAGGTGTACCTGATCGACGAAGTTCACATGCTCTCGACACATTCGTTTAATGCGCTGTTGAAGACGCTGGAGGAGCCGCCGGATCACGTCAAATTCCTGTTGGCGACGACGGACCCGCAAAAACTGCCGGTGACGGT
>JBCCZN010000032.1:0-18850 GCA_039187375.1 Pseudomonadota bacterium | reverse complement strand
GGCGCAACCCACCAGCACGGCCGCGGCCGCCATAGACGCACCCATATTGATCATCCGACGCCAGTAAGCCTTGCGCATGGTATTCCTCACTATCATCACCCCAACCTGTATCGAAGTTAGAGTCTGTAAGCCGGCTAGAGTTTCATCGAGCGTATCAAATGCACGCGCCCGCTTCAGGGCTTCCGGAACATGATGACCGACAAATCATCCGCTTTTCCCGGCGCGTGCTGACTGATGCGCTGCATACGTGCCTGTGCCAGCGTGACAATATCGTCGAGTGACGCGTCCAAAGAACCGCGACGCATCATTGCCAGTATCTCACTCATGTGCAGATTGTCAGTCAGCCCGTCAGACGCGATCAGCACCGTGTCGCGCTTGGCCAGACGCAACGGCGCGCCGACCTCGATGACCATCTCGGGCGTACCGATAAAATTCGAGACGATATGGCGCTCCGGGTGGTAGATGGCCTGCTCTTCGGTCAGAAATCCGGCAGCAATCGCAAAACCGACCGGCGAATGCGCGACGGTTTGTAATTTCACAGCCGTACGTTGGCCTGTGATCAACGCAACCGAATCGCCAACGTGAAACACACGCACATCACGATTGTCGATCGTCATCGCCGTCAGTGTGGTGGCCGCACCTCGGGTTTCTACCATCACGCTGGCGTTGGCGTGCTCTATCGCCGATATCATCGCATCACGCAGTGATTGCCCCGCTGCATGCGCCTCACCGACAACATCGCGCAGTGTCGCTAGCGTCAGCCGCGATGCCCGCCGTCCGCCGGCAATACCACCGGCACCGTCGGCAACCGCCAACACTGCCGTGTCGGCGTCCAGCTGCATGACCAGCACGCTGTCCTGGTTGTCATCCGGCTTGTCCGGCGAGATATCGCAATAAACCTCGGCAATACCGCCCGCCACCTCGCAGACAATGCGATCCGGACCATCCTTATATGGGATGATCTCTCCGGCGTGTTCCTGAAGATTGTCTCGAATCGGTTGCATGACTGTCCGGCCTGCCTTGGCGCAATCACAGCGCGGCATTACCCACTAACGGCAAGATACCGCAAGTTACGGAAATTTGTTAAGAAAAGTGGATCCAACAGTCGACATCATGCGAAACAGCCAGTACGTCGAGGCTCTGAGGTACAACATGAATCATTCAATGCGAACACCCGCCCGTCGAGTGCTGCTCGTTATGTCAATGATCTTCGGCACTGTCCCGGCCACAGCGCCGGCACAAACATCCGCGAATTGGCAAGTCGAGCCCTTCAAAGCGACCTACTCGGTGCGCATTGGACCTGCAAAGGCGCAAACCACGGTAGCACTCGTGACGCTGGATGATCAGCGGCTACGAGCAGAATCGACGACCCGCGCTCGCGGTATCGCTTCCTGGTTTAAACGCGGCAATGTGGACGAGAAGACGACGTTTGATGTCGTCGATGGAAAACCGGTGGTCCGGTCACTGTTCCGTCGTGATTCTCTGAGCAGCGATGATCGCAACATCGATATCGCGTACCGGCCCGAAGACGGTACCGCGCGGGTACAGCGCAGCACCGGCGAAGACGTGGTCACAGTGGCGAATGACGTGACCAATCCGCTTCTAATGCAGATCACATTAATGCAACAGCTTGCGAACAACTCGCTTCCTGAGTCGTACGTTGTACTCGACTACAAGGGCATTCAGACCTATCGCATCACCGAGCGCGATCCAGAAGTTATTCGAACCGCCGCCGGCAAATACGCGGTACGGGTCATCGACCTGATCGAAACGAGCAGCAACACCGGTACTCGGGTGTTCGTTGCCGAGGACGAACAGTGGCTTGCAGTTCGAATCGAAGCGCGCAAGGATGACAGAAGCGTCGCCGTGTTATCACTGACCGACATTGAACGACGCTGATCTTCAAAGACACGATCGAGGACACACCATGCGCTTCACTACACCTGACCTGTGCGACGCACACCCGGACGCCGTGCGCGTGTTAGCGCCGTTGTTTAGCAACTACGGCGCACACGCCACGTTTGGCGGCAGCGTGGTGACCGTCAAGTGTTTTGAAGACAACTCACTGGTGAAATCACAGGCCCAACTACCAGGCGATGGGCGCGTGTTGGTGGTGGACGGTGGCGCATCAAACCGACGCGCACTGCTTGGCGATCAAATTGCCCAAAAGCTCGCCGACAATGGTTGGGCGGGTATCGTCATCTATGGATCCGTGCGCGATGTCGAGATGCTGGCGCAAACGCCGCTGGGCATACAGGCGCTAGGCGCGATTCCCGTCAAGACCGACAAACGCGGCATTGGAGACCTGGATGTGCCGATCAGCTTTGCCAGCGTGACGATTCGGCCGGGTGACTACATTTACGCGGACGCCAACGGTATTGTCGTTAGCCAGATCGCACTCGTCTGAGTACGATCTGGCTGCGTCAGACCTTAGGCGAACTGCGCCTCTTCTGTGGAACCGGTCAATGCGGTCACCGATGACTGACCACCCTGAATGACGGTCGTCACATCATCGAAGTAGCCGGTGCCGACTTCCTGTTGATGCGCCACAAAGGTATAGCCCTTGTCTGCGTCTGCGAATTCCTGCTCCTGCAAACGCACATAAGCACTCATATCCTCGCGCGCATACTGATAGGCCAGGTTGAACATGCCGTGCCACATGTTGTGTACGCCAGCGAGTGTAATGAACTGATATTTGTAACCCATGGCACCGAGCTCTCGCTGGAACTTGGCGATCGTGGCGTCGTCAAGATTTTTCTTCCAATTGAATGACGGTGAGCAGTTGTAAGCTAACAGTTGTTCGGGGTACTGATCGCGCACCGCTTCGGCAAACTTCTTCGCTTCATCCAGATCCGGTGTCGCCGTCTCACACCAGATCAAATCCGCGTAGGGCGCGTAGGCAAGACCGCGCGCAATCGCTTGATCGATACCAGCGTTCGTGCGATAGAAGCCTTCTGAAGAGCGCTCTCCAGTCAGAAACGGCGCGTCGTATTCGTCGACATCACTGGTCAACAAATCAGCAGCATTCGCATCGGTGCGTGCCAGCACGATCGTCGGCGTATCCAGTACATCGGCAGCTAGACGCGCAGCGACCAGCTTCTGTACCGCTTCACGCGTGGGTACCAAAACCTTGCCACCCATGTGGCCGCACTTTTTGACTGATGCCAGCTGATCTTCGAAGTGCACGCCGGAGGCACCGGCGTTGATCATGCCCTTCATCAGTTCAAAAGCGTTTAGCACACCACCAAAGCCCGCCTCTGCATCGGCAACAATTGGCGCGAAATAATCGATGAAGTCCTCGTCATCGGGATTCACACCTTTCTGCCATTGAATCTGATCCGCACGGGCAAAAGCGTTGTTAATGCGCTCGATGACCTTGGGTACCGAATCGACCGGGTACAACGACTGATCAGGGTACATCGTCATGCCGGAATTGTTGTCCGCAGCGACTTGCCAACCAGACAGATAAATAGCCTGCACGCCGGCCTTGACCTGCTGCACTGCCTGCCCCCCGGTCAGCGCACCCAGGCAATTAACATAGTCTTTACCGAACTTTGCCTCAGCACCGCCATTAATCAATGCCCAGAGTTTTTCGGCACCACGGCGTGCCAGGGTGTTTTCCTGTTTCAAAGAGCCGCGCAGTCGCACGACATCCGCGGCTGAATAGGGTCGTTCAACGCCATGCCAACGACTGTCGTTAGCCCAGCTATCTTCCAAGCGTTTGATTTCTGCATTGCGATCATAATTTCCGGTCTGCATCGGGGGTGCTCCGTGGATGAGTGATGTGGCGAGTCTAGGTGCTGTCTTGTATATAACTCCAGTGTATTATTCGTATGTTTAATATTCATCGTAGTTATATCGAGATTTCCTATGGATGTCGCCAAGACCGATCTCAATCTGCTGGTCTATCTGGACGTACTGTTGCGCGAGGGCAGCGTGACCCGAGCCGCACAGCAGCTGGGAATCAGCCAGCCCGCCATGAGTAACGGCCTGCGCCGATTGCGCGATGTGTTTGCCGACCCGTTGCTGGTGCGCACCAGTGACGGCATGGCACCGACGGAACGCGCCCGGTTGTTGCAACCGCAAGTGCGTGATGTGCTGGCGCGCGTAGAGCGTTTTGTCCAACCGGTCAGTGAGTTTGACCCGGCACACAGCGATCAAGTGTTCCGCATCATGTGCAGTGACTATGCCGAGGTGACACTGCTGCCCGGCTTACTGACACGCCTGCGCCAGGTCGCGCCGAGCGTCACCATCGATGTCATGACACCCAGCGATGTGACGTTCTCGGATGTTGAGCGCGGCAAAATTGACCTTGTCATTAATCGCTTCGACGATTTACCCAATTCCTTCCACTCGGTCGTGCTGTGGCGCGACAGCTTCTCCTGCCTGCTCGCCACCGATCGCTTTGGCGACGACGCACTCACCATGCAGCGTTATCTGGATGCACAACATGTTTGGGTCAGCAAAACCGGCATGGGTGTTGGAGTGGGCGTCGATCCGGATGATGTACAACGCCTGGGCTGGGTTGATGTCGAACTGGCCCGCCGGGGCTACAAACGCAATATCGCCGTGTTTACACGCCACTACCTCGTGGCGCTGCAACACGCCTTGCAACAAGGACTGGTCGCAACGGTGCCGACGCGCGCAGCGCAATTGATGCGCAATACACCCAATGCGCGTATCACCGCTGCGCCATTCGAGATCGATGCGATTGAATTGACCGCTGCCTGGAGTCCGTTGCTACATCACACACCGGCTCATACTTGGTTCCGGCGTCTGCTGCGCGATGTGGCAGCACAGGTCACGCCCGAGCTTAAATAACAACAATGAATGCCGAGCATAAACAACATTCACTAGACGTATGCCTGCGCATTGCCGATCATCACCCTCGAACTGACTGAAGGGCCCGAGCATGTCGAATTACAGCCAACTTGGACGCCTGCGCGTTAATAGCGCTTTCGCAAGATTTATTGACACTGAGGTATTACCTGGCACCGGCATCGAACAGGATGCGTTCTGGCATGGGTTGGACAAACTGGTGCACGAGCTTGCCCCGCGCAATCGTGCGCTACTGGCGCAGCGTGACCATTTGCAGGAACGCATTGATGACTGGCATCGCGAACATATCGGCCAACCGCACGATGCGAGTGCGTACAAGCAGTTTCTGACCGACATCGGCTATCTGTTGCCACAGCCTGACCCGATGCCGCAGGTCTCGAGCGAGCGCGTGGATCCGGAAATCGCAATGACTCCCGGGCCGCAGTTGGTCGTGCCGGTCATGAATGCCCGATTCGCACTCAATGCAGCCAATGCACGCTGGGGCAGTCTCTATGATGCGCTGTATGGCACCGACGCCATTGATGAAGACGACGGCGCAAACCGTGCAGGCAGCTACAACCCAACGCGAGGCGCCAAGGTGATCGCCTGGGCACGTCAATTCCTGGATCAGGCCGTACCGTTGGCGCATGGCTCGCATACCGATGCGCGCCAATACAACGCAGACGATGGCGCACTGCGCATCGAGCTCACCGACGGCACACAAACCACATTGGCCGATCCAAGCTGGTTTCGCGGCACGCGAGCAGAGCAAGACGGCAGTAGCGGCATCCTGCTTAAGCACAATCACCTGCATCTGGAACTGGTCATCGATCCGACCCACCCGGTTGGTCAGGACGACGCGGCAGGGGTTGCCGATATCATTCTCGAGGCGGCGGTCACAACCATTCAGGATTGCGAGGACTCGGTTGCAGCCGTCGATGCCGACGACAAGATCGTCGTTTACCGCAATTGGCTTGGCCTGATGCGCGGTGATTTGCAAGATACGTTCGACAAGGGCGGACGTCGCGTTACGCGCACGCTCAATCCGGATCGTCGCTACCTCGATCCAGACGGTGCGCCGTTTTCATTGCCCGGGCGAAGCGTGCTACTGGTGCGTAATGTCGGCCACCTGATGACCACCGATGCAGTATTGGATGAGGATGGCAATGAAGTGCCAGAAGGACTGTTGGACGCCATGGTCACGGTTACCTGCGCGCTGCACGATCTGAAAAGAACCGACGGCGCACGCAATAGTCGCAGCGGCAGTGTCTACGTTGTTAAACCCAAAATGCACGGCCCCGAGGAAGCCGCATTCACAGGTGACATTTTCGACCAGGTCGAAAGTGCGCTGGGTCTAGCCGCCAACACGGTCAAGGTTGGCATCATGGATGAGGAACGACGCACCAGCTTGAACCTGGCAGCCTGCATCGGCGCACTCGCGCAACGTGTGGTCTTCATCAACACCGGCTTTCTCGATAGAACCGGCGATGAAATTCACACCAGCATGTTGAGCGGTGCGATGCAGCGTAAAGGCGAAATGAAAAAACTCGCCTGGATCGAAGCCTACGAGGATCGCAATGTGGATGTAGGCCTTGCGTGTGGCCTGCAGGGGCGCGCACAAATTGGCAAGGGCATGTGGGCCATGCCGGACGAAATGGCCGCAATGCTGGCACAGAAGACCAATCACCCGATGGCCGGTGCCAATTGCGCCTGGGTGCCATCACCGACCGCGGCCACCCTGCATGCGACGCACTACCACCAGGTCGATGTACTGGAGCGTCAATCTGCACTGCAGGATCGACAGATAGCCAGTATCGACGACTTGCTACGTATTCCCGTTGCGGAAAATCCCTGTGCGTGGCACGCCGATGACATTCAGGCCGAATTGGATAACAACATCCAGGGATTGCTGGGCTACGTCGTACGCTGGATCGACCAAGGGGTTGGTTGTTCGAAAGTGCCCGATATCGACAATGTTGGCTTGATGGAAGATCGGGCGACGTTACGGATCTCTAGCCAGCTGCTGTGCAACTGGCTCCACCATGGCGTTTGTAGTCGTGGTCAGATTGAGGAAACGCTTACGCGTATGGCGGCAGTCGTCGATAAACAGAATGCACACGATTCGAACTATCGACCGATGGCAGTAAATACCGAGCACAACATTGCATACCAAGCCGCCTGCGCACTCATTTTCGACGGCACAAACCAACCGAACGGATATACCGAGCCACTGCTACATCACTGGCGAAAGCAGGCCAAAAACCATTATTAAGACGCGATCAATCGCAGCTCAGGCAATGTTGAGGCGACGCTCGAATACGTCTACGGGCACGGGGCGGGCAAAGAAATAGCCCTGAATTGTCGGGCATTGCATCTGCTGCAACAGCAGGAATTGCGATTCTGTCTCAACGCCCTCGGCAACAGTGTCCATACGTAGGTTGTCTGCCAACGACAAAATGCTTTTGCACAGCGCGTGGGTAACCGAATCTGTCTCGATGTTCTTGATAAAGGAACGATCGATCTTGATCGTATCGACAGGCAACTCACGTAAATAGGACAGAGCGGAATAGCCCGTACCGAAATCGTCTAGTGAAAAACTGACACCGAGAGAGCTGATTGCACGCATGGCGTCTGCAACCTGCTCAAAATCGGAAAAAAAAGAGCTCTCAATAATTTCAATATCCAGCTGCTCGCCACTGACGTCATGTCTGGCCAGCGTATCCTGCAGCCACAGCGAAAACGATCCGTTACAAATCGTCGAACCATCGAGGTTCACCGATAAGCGCCGAAACGACACGCCCGCCTCATTCCAGCGTTTCAGGAAACTCAACGCAGTGCGCACGACCCATTGATCTAGCTCGAGAATACGATTGGTATCACGTGCGGCTGTCAAAATCTGTTGTGGCGACACGAATCCGAGCGTCGGGTGATGCCAGCGGATCAGGCACTCGGCACCGGAAGTCTCCTGTGTATGCGCATCGACCTTGGCCTGCAAATACAATTCGACGTCATGGTTGGCGAGCGCCGACGGCAAGTCCGCCGCGATGCGGATTTGAGCGTTGGCAGCAGAGCGAACGGCGTCATTGAGTACAACAAAGCGTCCGGAATTCTCCTGGATACTGTTCTCTGTAGCGATCTGACACAGGTTGATCGACTGCTCGAGTGAATCGCAATTGTTGTGTACCGACGCGGTGAAGGCAGCCCGGAACGCCAATTCATCCACGCTGGTCTTGACGCGCTGCTCGAGTAGTCGTCCTGCGTCACGACAAATGCGATCAACCAGCGCATCGTTTACCGGGACCCGGCACGCATCAACAACCACAATCAGATGTTTATCACTTTTGCGGCCCAGCGTGACCGTGCCAATCTCACCAAAATAACCGCGCAGCCGATTGGAAATTTCGAATAACAGCTCATCGCAAGCGCGACGTCCGTACACCTCGGAGATGTAATTCAGATTCTCGAACGAAGCGAATGCGACCAGAGACTGTGCCGTTGGGCGTAATGACAAGGAGCGTGCGACGCTCTGCGAGAAGGCTGGCTCCCAATAGGCGTTAGTGAGAGGATCTACCAGCTGTCTGAATGCCACCTGTGCCCGACTGATGCCAACGCCCTGAGAAGACAACAGCTCGCAGCGCGCCATGTCTCCGAACGCAATAAGTTGTTGCTGTTGCTGCGCCGAGAGCGTTATGGGTTTGGAGTCGAGCAGGCACAGTGTGCCTAGCGGCAGACCTGCGTTGTCGCGCAAAACTGTGCCGGCGTAACCCCGAATAAACGGAGGGCCGGTAACCAGCGGGTTGTCCTGGAACATCGGATGCGACTGTGCATCCTCAACCAACAGCAACTGATCCTCATGAATCGCATAGGCACAAAAAGCGACATCCCGGGATGTTTCATGCAACACCATGCCTGTGCGTGCCAGAAACCACTGCCTGTCTATGTCGACTAACGACACCAGTGCCGTCTGCACGTTAAACACACTGGCAGCAAGATCAGTGATAGCGGTGAATCGTCCATCAGCCTGGGAATCAAGCAGTTGAAGAGCATGTAGCGACTCGATGCGTTGCGCTTCTGCCGGGTGTATTGGTGCGGGTTGATAGCCAACCGGATCAGCAAAACGAACCTGAGAAACCGCCATATCAACCGCATCCTTTTGGTCATAAGCGCAGATCGGAACTAGCGTCCGAAGCTCAAGCCGCTTTAGCGATTCAAGCGATCAGCGCCGGCGATTAGCCATAACGGGTTATCATCTGGGGGTGTGATTCACATAATGAGCAGTGCAATGGCTTACTGGCTGATGAAATCCGAGCCTGATGTCTACAGTATCGATGATTTGGAGCGCGACGGACGCGAGCCCTGGGATGGCATTCGCAACTATCAGGCGAGAAA
Organism: Pseudomonadota bacterium; assembly: GCA_039187375.1. Lineage (GTDB taxonomy): Bacteria > Pseudomonadota > Gammaproteobacteria > Steroidobacterales > Woeseiaceae > CALBPI01. The sequence goes on along the minus strand of JBCCZN010000032.1, from coordinate 9,643 downwards.
CTTTATGCGCGACGATATGCGTATTGGGGACAAGGCTTTTTTCTATCATTCCAATGCCAAAGAGGTCGGCATTGTGGGCACGATGTCTATCGCCAGTGAGCCGTATCCGGATCCCACTCAATTCGACAAAAAATCGAAGTACTATGATCCAAAGTCCAACGTGGATGACCCGCGCTGGCAGCTGGTCGATGTCGCGTTTGAGAGCAAGCTGCCGCGCATTATTACGTTGGCGGAACTGAAAGCCGAAAATTCGCTATCAGAAATGGCCTTAGTTCAAAAGGGTAATCGCCTGTCCATCATGCCCGTGACCCGGGGACAATGGCAGGCGATTGTGAACATGGTCTAGACCGCTACTAGGCGACTTCAAACAGACCTGCCGCACCCATACCGCCGCCAACACACATCGTGCACACGACATAGCGAGCCCCGCGACGTTTGCCTTCAATAAGTGCATGCCCAACCATGCGCGCACCGGACATACCGTACGGGTGGCCGATCGAAATCGCACCGCCATTGACGTTGAGGCGCTCGTTTGGGATACCGAGTGTGTCGCGGCAATACAGCACCTGAACGGCAAATGCCTCGTTAAGCTCCCAAAGATCAATGTCATCGATTAACAGACCAAAGCGTCGCAATAATTTCGGTACCGCGAATACCGGGCCAATGCCCATCTCATCCGGCTCGGTGCCGGCCACGGCCATACCACGATACAAACCCAACGGTTGCAAGCCGCGCTGTTCGGCTAACTTCGAATCCATCACGACACACGCAGAAGCACCATCGGACAATTGACTGGCATTGCCCGCGGTGATCACACCACCATCAACGACAGTGCGCAGACCGGCCAACCCTTCTGCCGTGGTGTCCGGTCGGTTGCCCTCATCCTTATCCAGTGTGACATCATGGAATGAGATCTCTTTCGTCTGCTTGTCCATTACGCCCATTGTCGAGGCCATCGGCACAATCTCATCAGCAAACCGACCCTCTGCCTGTGCCGATGCCGTGCGCTGCTGACTTTGCAGCCCATACGCATCTTGTTCCTCGCGGCTAATGTTGTAGCGCGCCGCAACGACCTCTGCGGTTTGCAGCATCGGCATATAAATATCCGGCGCAGCAGCCAGTACATTAGGGTCATCGGCACGATGCAGATTCATCTGCTCGTTTTGCACCAAACTGATGGACTCAACACCGCCAGCGACAACAATCGGCATACGGTCGTGGACGACCTGCTTGGCAGCCGTGGCAATCGCCATCATGCCACTGGCGCACTGCCGATCCATGCTCATGCCAGCAACGCTGACTGGCAGGCCTGCTGCCAGCAGTGCCTGACGAGCGACATTACGTCCGGTGCTACCCTGCTGCATGGCACAACCAACAATCACATCGTCTACCTCAGCCGGATCGATACCGGCGCGTGCGACAGCGTGCTTGATTGCATGCCCTGCCATCGACTGGCCCTGAGTGTTGTTGAATGCGCCTCGATACGCTTTGCCAATGGGCGTTCGCGCTGTAGAGACGATAACTGCTTCGGATTGACTCATCGCTTATCGCTCCAGATTGATGCCGCGTTTTTGGGCCAGCGCCGTCAGAAACTTCACGCTTTGTTCGCCACCCGCCATCAATTCGGTTGCGGTTGATAGATCGGACGCCTGCGCCCATTGCGCAGCCAGATTCTCGGGTGTCGCCTCTTCGCCGTCGAGCAGGATGCCTTGAGTCTCGACAATCGCAGCTCGGGCAAAACCGCCAGCACCGGCAGCAATAATCTGTCGGCTGCCTGCGTCTTTGGCACACATGAAAATGACCGCCGGCGTGACCAGACTTGGATCGAGGGCGGCCAGCACCTCCTCAGACATCAGGTCCTCGGTCATACGCGTCGCCGCAACCGGTGCCAGGGTGTTGACATGGATGTTGTACTTCATGCCTTCCAGATGCAGCGTGTTCATCAATCCCACGACACCGAGCTTCGCAGCACCGTAATTCGATTGTCCGAAGTTACCGTACAGTCCCGATGACGATGAGGTCATCATGATGCGGCCGTACTGTTGCTCACGCATGATGCTCCAGACTGCTTTGGTGCAGTTGACAGTACCCATCAGGTGAACATCAACGACGGCGCCGAAATCTGACAACTCCATTTTAATAAAGGTCTTGTCACGCAGGATGCCGGCGTTGTTGACCAACACATCGACTCGGCCCCAGGCATCCATCGCCTGTTGTACCATTGCCTCGACCTGTACCGCATCGGTGACACTCGCGCCATTGGCCATGGCGACACCACCCTCCGCCTCGATTTCGGCGACGACCTGTTCGGCAGCACTGGCCGAGCCACCGGTGCCATCACGTGCCCCACCCAAATCATTGACCACAACCTTGGCCCCACGACGGGCAAACTCAAGCGCGTGCGAACGCCCGAGACCGCCGCCGGCGCCAGTAACGATGACGACCTGATCATCAAAACGAATGCTCATGTTTGTGCTCCTACTGAACGACGTACAGCGTCAGGGTTTCGGCGATGAGTGCCGGCTTTTCCTGATCGCGAATCTCTACGGTGACTAGCGATTTGGTTAAAATCTGGCCGGGACCACGCTCTGATACTTCCTTCAGCACCACGTGCGCTCGTACTGCGCTGCCGACCGGCACCGGCTGCAGGAAACGGACTTTGTCGGACCCATAGTTGATGGCCATGGCCACGCCTTCCGGCGCAATCCCGCACTGGCTGGTGAAATGCGGCAACAGCGATAACGTCAAAAAACCATGTACGATCGTGCCGCCAAACGGTGTTTGTTTGGCCTTGTCTTCATCCAGATGAATAAACTGATGATCGAGCGTCGCGTCGGCAAACGCTTGCACACGTTCCTGATCCACAATAAACCACTCCGATGGCTCCAGAGCCGAATCGATGTGATCTGCCAGCGATGCAACGGGCAGCGTTGTAACCATGTCGTTCCCCTTCGGTTAAGGCGTTTAAAGCCCGCTATTGTACCGGCTTTCAGGCCTCGAGTTTGGCCAGTGCCTCTTCACGCAAGCCGCGCTTGAAGATCTTGGCGGTTGCCGTCTTGGGCAGTGGCTCCTGACGCAGTTCAATGGAGACCGGTACCTTGTAATATGCGAGCCGCTCCTTGACGAATGCCTGCAAACCCGCCTCATCGCAGTCCGGCGTTGACACACTGCAGACCGCAACCAATTGCTCGCCGAGCTTGTCATCCGGAAGGCCGAAGACCGCAGCCTCTTGTACTGCCGCGTGCGCATACAGTGCGTCTTCAACCTCCTGGCACGAGATGTTCTCACCGCCGCGAATGACGATGTCTTTTTTGCGATCGACGAGGAACAGATAGCCATCATCATCGAGATAGCCCACATCGCCCGACTTCACATAGCCATCCTGCAGGGTCTCCGCCGTCGCTTGTGGTTGGTTGAGATACTCGACCATGTTGGTAATCGACTTGATCCAGATCTCACCGACCTCACCCGTCGAACAATCGTTGCCTTGGTCGTCCGCGATCTTGATGTGCACCAGAGGCCAGTTCGGGATGCCCACACTGGTTGGTTTTAGTTGGTAGTTATTGCCGGCATTGGCTGTGCCGATCGCGCTGGTCTCGGACATACCATACCCAATCGACGGCATGACCTTCTCGAACGTCTCGGCAATCAGCGGCACATGCGATGCCGGTCGCGCTGCACCGCCGCCTGAGATTTGATAAATCGAGCTCAGATCGACATCCATTTTGCTGGCCGCCTGGGCGAGCTCGTACGACATGCTCGGTACCCCATTAAAGGCGGTAATATGCTCACGCTCGATGATGCGTACGGCCTCTTCAGCATTCCAACGATCCATGATGACCAGCTTCTGACCGGCCAGCACTGACAGCAGGAACATCGCGTTGCAACCGGTCACGTGAAATAACGGCACGGTTAGGATGAGACCGTATTGGCGCCCCTCTGCCGGACCGACCTGACGCACTGTGCGATCCGCGGTCACAATGAGCGCCCAGTTCATCAGCGCATTCAATGACGCTCGGTGTGTCATCAATACGCCTTTTGGATGCCCGGTGGAACCGGAGGTGTAAAAGATCGTGCCATGATCCTCTGGCTGAGAAGCCTCCCAGGTGATGTCATCACGCGCAGCATCCAAAAACGACTCGTAGGATTGCGTGCCAGGCACCTCGCCGCGCACGGTGATAATCGACAAGCCGCGTGCCTCCTTGACCGGCAACAGGCGCTCGGCACGCTGTTGGTCGGCAAACACCCAGGTCACGCCGCTATCACCACAGGCGTAGTCGAGTTCCTGTGTCTGCCACCAGGCATTCATTAGCACGGCAATGGCGCCCATGCGTGTGATCGCCATGTAGGCAATCATCCACTCTGGGTAGTTGCGCATCGCGATGGCAACACGATCGCCGCGACCGACACCGGCTGCAATCAATGCCTGCGCCAGCCTGCGCGAGGCCGCATCGGCATCGGCAAACGTCAGGCGTAGATCGTGATAGACCAGAAAATCCTGACTGCCATACTCCGCCGTCGCCATCTGGAACAGCGCCTCGAAACTCGGCGGAGCGTTCTTAAAAATGGGATAGGTGATGCCGTCGAGCGTCACCTCACCAATCTCAAACTCAGGTGCGGCTTTCACCGCCTCATGGCAAAAGTCCATGACGTGCGTATCGACCTGCGACATCTGTATTCCCCCCAACAAAGTCCGCGTGTTATGTCCGCTTGATCCAGCGTGTCATTGAAACGACGTCAAACAGTAACACAACCGTAATCGGTCGCCGTCATCATCCTGGTGTCTAAAGAAAACTACGGCCGTGCCGCCCATACCTTTGAAGCTCGGCGACGCGTGCGAGCCGAACCAGGTCAAGGATGATGAACAAACTACAGAAATATTCCAGAAAACTGGCAGACGCCGCTAATCGTGAGCAGTCGATTGCCTGGCGCGGTGACAATATTGAGGTGTTGTCCGAGCATTGGGAAGAGGCCCACGAGCTGTTTGGCTTGGGCTCAAACGATCATTGGTTGCCCCCAACCAAAGCGGGTCACGACGAGACTGTCGGCTAGCCACCTCAAGCCCCCCACAGAGCTAACCAAACACCCATATCGACCGGCAAGCTCAACTGCGGCAATGTGACCAGCGCGCAGCTTACGCCGCCAAGGATCAGGCCAAGCAGCGCACCGACAATGACGTCGCTTGGATAATGCAACCCCAGCACTACTCGCGAGATGGCAACCAGCAACGCAAATGGTAAACAAATCCATAAAGTTGCCGGCATCACCATGGCAAACATACTTGCGAAGAGCACAGCATGCAGGGTGTGACCTGATGGAAAACTGTACTGATCCAATGGCGCAATGCCACAGACTATTTGACCGTGTGAGACAAACGGCCGAGGCCGCACTAGTCGCCCCTTGAGGCTTCGGTACACCATCACTCCGACGCAGGATGTCAGTGCTACTTGAGTCATTGCCGCAAAGCCGTCAGGTCCGGTTAATCCTGCGATCAACCCCATGCCTGCGTACCAGAAAATTCCATCGCCCAATCGACTGACCAATCTGAACAACTGCCGTGCCAGCGCAAAGCGACCGAGGCCGTTGATTGTCAGACAGGCGCGTAATTCAAACTGATCCGCTTTCAATAAAAACGTGTGCATCAGCGCGTCCGGTGTATTGTCTCAGCCGACAGGATCTCCGTGCTAGGCTACAAACAGTTTAATAACAGGTTACAGATTCATGACGTCAACCCCGTTAGCAGACTGTCACATTTGCCGGTTACGCTGAGCAGATGAAAATAGCGAACGTCACAGATGCCTGGCATCCACAAACCAATGGTGTGGTCACGACCCTGTCGCGCACCTGCGAGATCATGAACCAAAACGGCTTTGATATGCGGATGTTCACACCAGAGCCATACCGAACTATTCCCTGTCCGTCCTACCCTGAAATTCGATTATCACTGTTCGCTGGGCGGCGCCTCCGTCGTGCATTGGATCAATTTGCACCGCATGCCATTCACATCTCCACTGAAGGGCCACTTGGACTAGCCGCTCGGCGCTACTGTATTCGAAACGGACTGGCTTTCACGACCTCCTACCACACTCAGTTTCCAGCCTATATCGCCAAGCGCTTTCCTATTCCAGAAAGCTGGTCATACCGCTTCGTGCGCTGGTTTCATAACCGTGGCACCGCCACACTGGTACCAACGCCGGCGGTTCGCGATGAACTGCTGCAACGAAGCTTCAATAACCCCGTACCCGAATGGTTGGGCAGTGTTGGAATTAGTCCCAAGGATGATGTTGTCGTTTACGACGAGACCGGGTTTTTCAGTGCCCCGCGGGTCTGGTTCCTGATGAAGGCGCTTGGTCATCAACATGTGCGGGTACTGGACCGAGGCCTGCAGGGATGGAAAGAAGAAGGCGGAGAGCTGACGGCAAAGGTGCCGACAGTCACTCCCTCCTCCTACCCACTATCTGACAATCTTGCCTGGCCTGTGGTTGAGCGGAGGGCGGTACAGGCGGCGATTGAAGGGGCTGCTGATATTCAGATTGCCGATGCGCGACCAAGGGGACGGTTTGAAGGACAGGACCCTGAGCCGCGCCCGGGTCTGCCTTCAGGGCACATGCCGGGTGCCTACAGTGTTCCCTATGCCGATCTTGTGAACTTGGATGGCAGCTTCAAATCAGTACTGGAGCTGGACAGCATATTCAGCAGCGCCGGATTGCAAAAAGATAGCAAGATCTTCGTGACCTGCGGCTCGGGTGTCAGTGCCTGTGTGCTCGCATTGGGGCTTGCCGAAGCGGGGTGGACAACCGGCACGCAGCTTTATGATGGCTCATGGATTGACTGGGCGAGCCAGCCGGATGCAGAAATTGTGAGCAAATAAAAAGGGCGCCCGCAGGCGCCCTTTCTGCTGCTATGATGCCTTTTATCAGAGGCCGGCGCTTTCGTAGCTTTTCGCAATATCCGTCAGGGATACGCAGTAAGCAGCCGTGCGCAGGTCTTCAATATTCTTGGAGAGCTTGAATTCCCGCATGCGGCTGTAGGCACTGCGCATGGTGTCATCGAGGCCGGAGCGCACGAGATCGAGCTCGTCAGAGCCGTGAGAGAAACGTTCCTTGAATTCCGGTGCCAGTGCCTGCCCCGTGGCCCGCTCAAGTTCCCGGATCAGGTCCATGGATTTTTTCTCTTCCTGACGACGCTGCATCCGACCGAAACGGATATGGTTCAGGTTCTTCACCCACTCAAAGTAGGATACAGTCACACCGCCAGCGTTGGCGTACATATCCGGGATGATGGCGACACCCTTTTCGCGCAGTACGGTGTCAGCATTCGCTGTGACAGGACCGTTCGCCGCCTCAAGAATGACGCGAGCCTTCACAAACTCCGCATTCCCTCCATTGATTGATCCTTCAATTGCCGCAGGGATCAGCACATCGCAGTCATGTTCAAAAACAGACGGTCCGTTCTCGACATATTTGCCATGGGGATAGCCCTTAAGCCCGCCATTTTTGGAGATGAAGTGCTTCAGCTCTTCGATATTGATGCCCTTATCGTCAACGATGGCACCGTCCCGTTCAATAACGGCCGTGATCAAAGCACCATCTTCCTCGGACAGGAATTTCGCGGCATGGTATCCCACATTACCGAGGCCCTGGACAATAATCCGTTTGCCCTCAATGCCGCCTGAGAGATCGACTTCTTTGACGTCTTCAGGGTGGTCGAAAAATGCCTGCAGGGCGTACTGGCAGCCGCGTCCTGTGGCTTCAACACGTCCGGCGATACCACCATAATGGACGGGCTTGCCGGTGACGCAGGCCATGGCATCGATATCCGTCGGGTGCAGACGTTTATATGCATCTGCCATCCATGCCATTTCCCGTTCGCCTGTTCCCATGTCGGGGGCAGGCACGTTCTGGGAAGGATGGATGAGGTCACGCTTGGCCAGCTCATAAGTGAAACGGCGGGTGATGCGTTCCAGTTCCTCTGCGTCCCATTCGTTGGGATCAATGGCGAGCCCGCCCTTTGAGCCGCCGAAGGGCACCTGAACCAGCGCACATTTATAGGTCATCAGCGCCGCCAGCGCTTCCACTTCGTCCTGGTTTACGGAGAGGGCATAGCGGATGCCGCCCTTGACCGGTTCCATATGCTCCGAGTGAACGCCGCGATAACCGGTAAAAGTATGGATCGTGCCGCGCAGCTTCACACCAAACCGCACAGTGTAAACGGAATTACACACTTTGATCTTGTGCTTGAGGCCGTCAGTGAGATCGAGATGAGTGACCGCGCGGTCAAACATCACGTCGACGCTCTGCCGGAACGTCAGTTCGCGACTGTGGGCTGGTCTGTTCATGCCATTCCTCCAAAGGTTTGCGGCGAGGCATACGCCGGGACGTTCTGATGCGCCCGTTATTCTATCAAGCTTATATCTAGTGTCGGAAGTGTCTGATACCCGTTAACACCATGGCGAGGCGCCGCTCATCGGCAGCGGCGATGACCTCGTCGTCACGGATGGAGCCACCAGGCTGGATTACGGCGGTGGCGCCGGCCTCAGCGGCAGAGACCAGGCCGTCCGGAAACGGAAAGAAAGCGTCTGATGCGATAACGGAACCATCAACGAGCGGGGCGTCCTGTCCCATGGCTTCGGCGGCATCAGCCGACTTGCGGATGGCGATGCGCGTGGAGTCGAGACGGCTCATCTGGCCGGCGCCAATGCCGACGGTTGTCCCGTCTTTGGCATAAACAATGGCATTGGATTTGACATGCTTGGCGACGGTGAACGCAAAAAGCAGGTCCTTGAGTTCTTCTTCGCTCGGTGCGCGTTTTGTGACGACCTTGAGATCTTCTTCGGATACATGGCCCGTGTCGCGAGACTGGTAGAGAAAGCCGCCCGCCACAGGCCGGATCAGCATGCCGCCCAACTTGGGGTCGGGAAGGTCTCCCATAGTCATAAGGCGAAGATTTTTTTTCCTGGCAAAGATCTCAGCGACACCTTCTTCAATACCTGGCGCCACAACGATCTCGGTAAAGATTTTCGTGATCTCCTGTGCGGTTTTGACATCAAGTGGGCGATTTACGGCGACAATGCCGCCGAAGGCTGAAACAGGATCACAGGCCAGTGCTCGCTCATAGGCGGTATGGAGATCATCTGCTTGAGCCACACCGCAGGGATTGGCATGCTTGATGATCGCAACGGCCGGGCCTGCAAATTCTGACACCAGTTCAACAGCGGCATCCCCATCATTGATATTATTGTAGCTCAGCTCCTTACCCTGATGCTGAGTTGCCTGCGCGATGCCGGGACGGGCTTCGGTGCTTTTGTAGAGAGCCGCAGCCTGATGAGGGTTCTCGCCGTAGCGCAGCGATGCGGATCGTTCACCAGCCACGATTACACGTCGGGGCAGGGTATCGCCTAGGTTCTTCTGGAACCAGCCGGAGATGGCTGCATCATAAGCGGCCGTGCGGGCATAGGCCGTGGCCGCGAGGGCTTTTCGCTCTTCAAAAGTAGTGCCGCCCTCGGCGAGAGCAGCCGTGATGACTGCATAATCGTCCGTATCCGTTACAACTGCGACATGGGCATGGTTTTTGGAGGCGGCGCGGATCATTGCGGGGCCCCCGATATCAATGTTCTCCACCATCTCGTCATAGTCAGCGCCGC
>JBCCZN010000031.1:0-18955 GCA_039187375.1 Pseudomonadota bacterium | reverse complement strand
ATTCAGCGCTGACAGAGCGCGACTCGCGAACCAGAATCACGAGCAAAACGCTGACCACCACTGCGATCATTGCAATGAGGAGGTTTTTCAACATATTAATAGCAGGTCTTGCATCCTTATGATGGGTGTAACCTAGGCAATCAGCGCTGCCGAGTCCGTGATCCTATTCACATGAGACCAAAATTATTCTGTCAAACACAACGACTCGATTCGTCCAAAATACCGACAAACGGCACACAGGCACAGCAGTGCCCACTATCGCCCCACAAACGGACATCGATTAGACGTGGCTAAGCCCTCAATTTCACTGGAATTTTTTGGCGCAGCAGGCGAAGTCACCGGTTCCTGTCATATCCTGACGGTCGGCGAACAACGCATTTTGCTGGACTGCGGCATGATTCAGGGCTCACGCCGCAATGAATTAAGAAACCGTGACCCATTTCCGTTTGATGCTGCCGAACTGGATGCTGTCGTACTCAGTCATGCGCATCTGGACCATAGCGGTCGGCTGCCGCTGCTGGTCAAACGCGGCTTCGCTGGACCGATTCACACGCACAATGCCAGCGAGGCCCTGTGCGATATTCTGCTCGCCGATGCCGCCTCGCTCGGCGAACGCGACGCCGAGCGTGAGACACGCAAACGCTTACGTCGTGGCAAGAAACCGGTCACACCGCTGTACACCAGCGATGACGCTGCAGCGGTGTCACGCCAGTTGCGCGGCTATCGTTATCGACAACCGATAGCCGTCGCCGATGGTGTCACGGCCACCTTTTTCGACGCCGGTCACATCATGGGTTCTGCCGTGGTGCAGATTGACATCAACTGGCGCGGTATCGAGCGGCGACTGGTGTTCTCCGGAGACCTGGGTCAATACGGCACACCGATACTCAATGATCCTCACTCACCGGAGCACGCCGATATGGTGCTCATTGAAAGCACCTATGGTGGTCGTCGTCATCGGGATCGCGAACACACTTACGCAGAAATTGGGCGCATCCTAGCGGCTGCTGCCCGTGATGGCGGCAATGTGATCATCCCGGCGTTCGCGATCGGCCGCAGCCAGGAATTGCTATATCTGTTCGGCGAGCGTTTCAAGGCTTGGAATATGTCACGCTGGAAGGTATTTCTGGACAGCCCAATGGCGATCAAGGCCAGCAAAATTTACTGGGACTATCCACATTTATACGACGATGAGGCCACCAAACTGCGTCGCGAATTGCGTGAAATGCCGCAGTTGAAAAATCTGTTTCTCACGCGTACCGCCGCGGAATCGCGGGTGATCAATCGGGTGCGCGGTGGGGCGATCATTATCGCCGGCAGTGGCATGTGTAACGGCGGCCGGGTGTTGCACCATCTCAAACACAATCTCTGGCGCGACAACACCCACATCATCATCGTCGGCTATCAGGCGCGCGGCTCTCTGGGTCGCAGGCTGGTCGACGGCGAGGCTAGCGTGCACATACACGGCGAAGCGGTTCGAGTTGGCGCTCAGGTGCACACCGTTGGCGGGCTATCGGCACACGGTGATGCCGAGGACTTATCGCGCTGGTATGGGCGCATCGATGCCAGCCCGCCAGTCTGGCTGGTGCATGGCGAGCCCGAAGCAGGTCAGGCGTTGGCACGACGTTTGCGCAGTGATCACGGCGCAACGGTCCATCCGGCAATGCCTGGCAACATCGTCGACCTGAGCAGCATGACGCATGTCGCAGGTTGACTCACGACTCGTTGTCGATTCGCGACTGGCGTGTGCAATTGAACGCGGCGATCGCCTTGCAATACTAACCGGCGCCGGCGTCTCAACCGGCTCGGGTATCCCGGACTATCGGGACGACGAGGGGCAATGGAAGCACGCCAAACCGGTGATGTTCCAAGACTTCATGACACAGCACAGCATTCGGCAACGATACTGGGCGCGCAGCATGCTCGGTTGGCCACGCATGGCCAAGGCGCAACCCGGTGCTGCACACAGGGCGATTACCTCGCTGCAACGCGCCGCGCGTGTGCAACGACTCATCACGCAGAATGTCGACAGCCTGCATCAACGCGCTGGCAGCAACGCGGTCATCGACCTGCATGGGCGACTCGATGAGGTGCGCTGCATGGATTGTCAGCTGGTTTTGCCCCGATCAGACTGGCAACAGTCCATTGCAGAGTTGAATCCGCACTGGCAAGCGGAGGTTGTTGCCGTGCGTGACGCACCGGACGGCGATGCGATCCTGGAGCGCGCAGACTACGGTGCATTCGCCGTGCCGGACTGTCCAACCTGCGGTGGCATCGTCAAGCCGGAGGTCGTTTTCTTCGGCGAAAATGTACCGCGTCTGCGCGTTGAGGCGGCCTATGATGCGGTAGCTCGCGCAGACGGATTACTGGTAGCCGGATCCTCATTGATGGTGTTTTCCGGGTTCCGCTTTGCACGGCGTTGCGTCGAGCTGGGCAAGCCACTGTATCTACTCAACCGTGGCAAAACCCGCGCTGATGACATCGCCACTGAACATTTATATCTGGATTGCGGCGATGCACTCAGCGCGATCGTCGAACAGCTGGAGGTGCAATGATGTTCCCTGAAATCTGGTTGTTGGGGTTCGCGCTAATGGTGTTGTTCTTGTTCATCGGCAGCGCTGCAGGCTTGAACGCCAGCCGCCGCATCCGTCGGTTGCAGGATCAGATCGAAACCTTGACGCGACAGGTGCAGTGGCTGCGCAGCAAGCTGGAGGATCCGGATACAGCCGTTGCAACCGAGCCAACTCCCGCCGCGGCCCCCGATCAACGCACCGCACTAGCGCAACTGCGCGACGATCTCGCGCAGCGCGATGACACTGACGCCAGCAGCCGGTCTGAAAACACAGACGCACAAGACAGTCTGATCGACGCCTCTGCACCGACACGCGAAGATGCAAGACCTCGAACCGACTGGGGTGCGTTGCTGGCAACACACTGGATGACGCTGTTGGGCGGCTTGTGCGTGGCGATAGCCGGGCTGTTTATGGTGCGTTATTCAATGGATCAGGGCTGGCTTGGTCCGCTCGCGCGAATCCTTGCGGCGTTGGCCAGCGGCGCCGCACTGCTGATGGGCTCGGAGTGGTTGCGACGCCGACAGGGCCGATCCGTACCCGCATTAGCGGCAATGGCCGGTGCCGGCAGCATTACACTCTACGGCGCATTAATGGCGGCCTTGCGCTTGTATGACCTGATTTCGCCGGGTACTGCGTTCGTATTGATGGCGATGGTCGCGCTGGCAACAATGCTACTGGCGCTGATGCACGGGCCATTGCTCGCAGGCTTTGGCGTCGTCGGTGCGTATCTGGTGCCGATACTGGTCTCAACAGGCAGCGGCGATGTGCGTATCGCCATGGTGTACGCGCTGATCATCTCAGCCAGCGCGCTGGTACTGCTACGCTATGTCTATCGGCCCTGGCTGTGGTGGGGCTGCATCGCCGGCGCACTGGGCTGGTGGCTTTTATCACTGGGCAGCACGGATGCAGATGGCGTGCGCAGCGCCTATCTTGCGGTGCTTGCTTATCTGATGGCCGCACTCCCGACACTGGACTTTTGGCTGCGTGAACAGCGCACGCTGGACTACGCCGGCTACCAGCCGCGAGCGTTCTTTCGGGCGTTAAATGCGGCGCAACGGCAGTTGATCATTGCCTATGCACTGATTGGCGTCGCCTGCTATTTCAGCATCGCGCATCACACACCGGTCGATTTTCCGTGGACACAAGGCTTGCCATTGTTGTTCGTCAGTGTCTGGCTTGCACGCCAGCGCGATGCAGTGTTTTTCATGCCCTGGCTGGTCACGCTGGCAATGCTGGCTGGGTGGCTGCAAACCGACACGGTCAGTTCAACGTTGTTGCGCTATTTGACCGTCTCCGCAGTGCTATGTGCAGGCAGTGGGCTGTGGCTGTATCTAACGGCAAGTCGCAAAGCCACCTCGGCTTCACTGACCACCGTTGCACCGGTGTTGTTCATGGCGCTTGCCTACCAGCTTGGCGCCCAGACGGAACACTATTTGCTGTGGGGCCTTGCGACGGCCGTCTATGCGTTTGCCAACCTCACGCTCGCCGCGTTTACCCTGCGCCGTGAAGCCATCGAATCGCTGGCAATCTGGTGGATTGTTGCCGGCCATCTGGCCATAGCTCTAGCAGCGGCCATCGTCTTCGAGCAAGCGACACTGACACTTGTGATCGCCGCGCAAACGCTGTCTCTGGCCGCTATCATACGGCGTTTCAAACTGACGGAACTGGGCTGGTTACTCAAGCTCGTCGTGGCAATCGTCATCGCACGATTATCGCTGAACCCGTGGCTAGCCGATTACCCGGTGAGCGCGCACTGGTCGCTGTGGACGTTTGGCGGCGCCACACTATGTACCGCGATCGCGGCCCATTGGCTACGTGAACACGCAACGCTGGCGCGCTGGGCGGAAGGTGCCGCCCTGCACCTGTTTGTACTGACGGTTTGGTCAGAGCTGCGCTATCAACTGTACGACGGCGAGCTGCATCGGGTCGGGTTCATCTATACCGAAGCGGTGTTGGTAATGTGCCTGGCGGCAACACTGGCGGTGGTTTATTACCGCCGAGGTCTCATCAGTGAGCATTTGCAGAAGCTCTACGGTCTATATGCCTGGGGCTTGACTGCTATCGCGACGGCGTTTTACGGCGCGATCATCGTACGCACGCTGGCGAGTGACCCGTGGGCTTACCAGTCCGTGCAGACAACCCCGATCCTGAATGTGTTGTTACTCGCGTTTGGCTTCCCGGTGCTGGCAGCCATTGTGTTTCGCGCTTACTTCGACCCGCGCGTGTACCGCTGGGCGGGCTATGCTGCCGGTGCCGGCGCGCTGTTGTTTGTGTCACTCGAGATCCGTCACCTGTGGACCGGTAGCGTGCGATTGAACTTCCCGAGCACCAATTCTGGCGAGTTGTATACCTATTCACTAGTTTGGCTAGCGATCGCACTTGGCGGCTTATCACTGGGGCGAGCGCAACCACGCGGTGGCATCTACCGCGCCGGCATGGGGTTGCTGGCGATCGTCATCCTTAAGGTGTTCCTCGTCGACCTGTCAGACCTCGGCGGATTACTGCGGGTGGCCTCGTTCATGGGACTTGGTCTTAGCCTGCTCGGTATGGCCTACTGGCATCAACGACTGGGACAGTCATCACAGGGGGAGCCAACATGATTGACGCGCTAAGAACACCGGATACCGCATTTGAACAACTGCCAGATTGGTCATTCGCGCCACACTACGCAGAGAATCTTGATGGTTATCCCGGGCTGCGCATGCACTATATCGATGAGGGGCCAGCGGATGGGGTGACGTTCCTGTGCCTGCACGGACAGCCAAGCTGGAGCTATCTCTATCGCAAGATGGCACCGGTCTTCGTCAACGCAGGCCACCGCGTCGTCGCACCCGATCTGTTTGGCTTTGGTCGATCAGACAAACCCGTCGATGATTCGTTGTACACCTTTCATTTTCACCGCAATGCGCTGATCGCACTGGTTGAACGCCTAGACCTAGAGAATGTCTGCCTGGTTGTTCAAGACTGGGGCGGCATTCTCGGCCTCACCCTGCCACTGGCAGCAACCACGCGTTTTACCCGTCTGCTAGTAATGAATACCGGGCTGCCAGCCGGTGAGAGAGCCGGTCAGGGCTTTGCCGACTGGCGTGTCTACAATCGTGCCAATCCGGATCTCGACGTCGCCGCATTGATGCGGCGCGCTACTCCGATTCTAAGTGAGGCTGAAGCGCAAGCCTACGCGGCACCATTTCCTGACGCGCGCTACAAGGCGGGTGTACGGCGCTTCCCTGAATTGGTGATGCTGAGAAGCGGTGATGAGCCGCTGGCTGACGCCGCGGCGGAAGGGGTCGACACGGCGCTGCAAGCGCGCCAATTCTGGTCGCAACAATGGCAAGGGCCCTCGTTCATGGCCGTCGGCATGCAGGATCCGGTGTTGGGTGCCGACTCAATGGCATTGCTAGCCAAGATGATTCAGGGTTGTCCGGAACCGATGATGCTGGCCGACGCCGGCCATTTTGTTCAGGAATGGGGTGCACCCATCGCGACGGCCGCACTCAACGCATTTGATCTTGATGCCTGAGGTGTCAGATCAACTCGCTGCGATATTCAAGCCACAGTAAACCGAAGCCACACACAGCGCCCACAAGCCAGACTGGCTGCGCCGAGACCAGTGCACTTTGTACACTCAGTGTGGCAACGAATAATCCGAACAGGTACAAGGTCGGACCGGGTATCAGGTTGCGTGATCGCGCCCGCCAGGCGGAGATCATCAATGACATTCCGGCAACCGCTGCAGACAACAGGCTTAGCCCGATCAATATGTAGCCGCTCCAGAAGCTCACCGAGGTGCCACTGCGACGCGCCACGAAATGGGCTAGCTCCATAAATAGATACAGCCCGTATGCGGACCCCGCCATCAACAGGATCCCGGCGATTGCGGCCATGCTGCGCATAGTGAAACTGGCCGGGCGTGTGGCGACGGTCATGACGGCTGGTTGAAGTCCCAATCTCCCCCAAGAGATTTGTACAGCCGAACGGCAGCCAGTACAAGCTGGCCCTCAGCGGCGAGTGCCGCATCATCGATGCTGGCCAGTTGCCGCTGCGCATCCAGCAGACTCAGGAAATCCACCAGCCCTTCACGGTATAAGCGACGCGCCAGCAATTCCGCCCGCGCTGCGGCAGCCCGCGATTCACGCAAACGATCGAGCGCAATGCCGGCCGCCTCGAAAGCCACAATCGCTGATTCGGTATCGGCAAGTGCCTGCAGGACGGACTGTTCATATCCAGCGAGCGCCTGTTGCTCGCGTGCTTTGGCAGCACGCAATTGCGCGCGCAATTGACCGCCCTGAAATAACGGCCAGCGCACAAACGGCACGATGCCCACAGCACGTGCGTTGCCACTCGACAGCTCACTGGTCTTCTCAGCCTCGAAGCCGCCACTGGCGGTGAGCGTTAAGGATGGGAAGAACGCAGCCAGCGCCTGACCGGTTGTGGCGGTCGCTGCGGCGAGTTGTCGTTCTGCAGCGCGAACATCCGGTCGCCGGCGCAAGACACTGGCCGGCGTTCCAACCGCGATTGTGTCAGGCACAGACAGACGACTGTCAGCTGGCTTGGTAATGCCATCATCCTGCGGCGCGTCCGTCTGCGCCAGTGACGGCAGAATAGTTGCCAGATCTGCTGATGTGCGTCCAACAAGAACGGCCAGCCGCTCGCGCGCCGCATCGCGCTGTGCTGTGAGTTGCGGCAGACTCGCCTGCAGACGCTTTAATTCACTGATCGCCCGCTCTGCATCCAATTTCCGGCTTAGGCCAAGGCGAACCTTGCCCTCGATGACATTCAACGTGTTTTGCTGCAATTCAACATTGCGTGCAGCAACCGTTGCACGACGCGAAAAGTTGATCCAGTCGCTATACGCATTGACGGTTTCCGACACTACCTGAAGCGCCACGCCATCGGCATTCGCCAGTGCGGCATCCTCGCGCGCACCTGCGGCTTGCGCAGCCCGCTTCAATCCACCAAACGGATCGAGCTCCCAACTGGCCAGCCCACTGACCGTATAAAACTCACCGGTCCGCGGTACGACACCCGCACGAATCAACGGCCCGGCAGATTGCGGGGACTCGATGCTCTGCTCGAAATTCGTGTAGCGCGCATCCAACGCCAGTGCCGGAAGGCGCGCGCCTTGCGCAGCTGCACTGCCCGCCTGCGCCTCGACGACCTGCCAGCGGGCGGTACGCAAATTGCGATTTTCTTCCAGTGCCTGTGCCACTAGCGTATCCAGCGTGGTATCACCAAAACGCTGCCACCAGGCATCGTCCATTGCGGCGTCAACGGCATCCGTATGCTGCCAACCGGCGGTCTCATCCTGCGCCGGTGATGTGTAGTCGGTCCCTACGGCACAACCGGTAAGCAACAGACCCACTAACGCACTGCAGCTGATCCGCCGAGCCGCGCTCATGCCGACGCCTCTTCGAGATTAACCGTCGCGTAAATCGGCCTCGATGTGCGCTCACTCCAACGACACAGCAGCATGTACATTGCTGGGGTAAAGAACAGCGACAACGTAATCGAGAAACCGACACCACCGGCGATTACGACCGCCAGCGGTGGCCAGAAGTCGCCACCACTGAAGAAGATCAATGGCACAAACCCGCCAATAGTTGTAAAAATGGTAGACACGATGTGGCGGGTAGAGCCAATCGTACAGTCCACGATTTTCTCAGCATCACCCTGACAGGCATCCCGATCGGCACGAATCGCCGCGAGCACGACAATAGTGCCGTTGATGGCAACGCCGATCAGACCTGCCAGACCGATAATGGCATTGAACCCGCGCGTGTAACCGCCGACCCACAACGCCAACATGCCCAAACCAATCGACAAAACCGCCACGACACCGATTACAGCTGCAAGCCGCACACTACGGAATGACAATACAATCGTCGCGATCATTAACAGCAACAAAACGGGTAGATATTGCACCAGCAAACCGATCGCGTTGCTTTGTTCGTTGCTATCGCCCTCTAGAAAAAGCCGATAACCAGGCGGCATCTCAAAGCCACGCTCTGCAATCTTGGCTTCGATGGCATTAGAGACGTCGACCGCCAGCGCATCGCGTCGGATATAGCCAAACACCTTGTTCGAGCGCACGCTATTTTCCCGTGTGATGCTGCCAGGTTCTGGTCGTAACTCGAAATCGCCGACGTTCATCGCGTTGATCGCGCCCTGGGCACCGACAAGCTGGGTACTGGCGAGCTGTGTGAGCGTGCCGCGGGACTGCGCGTCGTAACGGATCCGGACAGGCAGCTCCTCGCGCCCTTCACGTACCGAACCGCCTGTACGACCCTCGAGATTCGCTTGCATCTGCAAGGCGACATCATTCAATGATAGTCCCGCACGTCGCACCGCAACCTCGTCGGCAACAAAACTGAGCTTCGGCTCGCCGCCCGTCATCGACGCAGAGGTTTGCAGCACGTCCGGCACGCTGAGCATGATTTCACGCAATTCGTCGCCGAGCTGAATCAGAGTGTTGATGTCGGGTCCCTCAATACGAAAACCGACCGGTGCGGTCACCGGCGGTCCCTGTGCGAATGGTGCGACCACGATTCTGGCTTGCGGAAATGAGTCTGACAGTTCGCTGGACAAGCTGCGGGTCAGTGCATTGGCATCCTTGACAGTATCGGTAAAAATCACCGCCTGCGCGTAACCGGCGTCGCGCTTCACGATCATGATGCGGTTGTAATACACCGTTGGGAAACTGGCGCCCACCAACCAATGCACATCGGTGATGCCCGCCTCCTCGGCCAGTCGATTGTCGATCGCATAGGTCAACTCTGCAGTCGCCTCGATCGACGTGCCCGGTGCCATCCAGACCTGGATTTCAAATTGATCGCGGTCAGCCGGCGGGAAAAATTCCTGGCCCAACTGTCCGGAGAGTACAAACCCGGCGAACGGCAGTACCAGACACACTAACGCCGTCACACCCGGCCGCCGCACGCAGGCACGCAGAATGCGCCGATACGGCTCACTCAGCCGACGACTGGTCATGCCATCGGAATACCAATGACGCGTCTGTCCCG
Source organism: Pseudomonadota bacterium (assembly GCA_039187375.1). Classification (GTDB taxonomy): domain Bacteria; phylum Pseudomonadota; class Gammaproteobacteria; order Steroidobacterales; family Woeseiaceae; genus CALBPI01. Next base: position 9,363 of record JBCCZN010000031.1, on the reverse strand, counting down.
GTTCACAGCGACGAATAAATCGCGCGCCGAGGACTGGCGTAATCGTCACCGCCAAAATGAACGACGCCGATACAGCCAACACGACGGAGATCGCCACCGGGCCAACGAAATCACCCATCGCGCCGGGCAACAGGAACACCGGCATGAACCCAAGGATGGTGGTCATCGTCGAGGCCAACAGTGGCACGAATAGATGGTTTACCGAGTTTCGCAGCGCGTCCATCCGCGTCGCGCCGGCATCAAGATATTTCTTGATCTCATCGGTCATCACGATCGCCGCATCGATCAATAGACCGATCGATACCAACATGCCGAAAATGCTCATCTGGTGCAGCTGCTGACCAAATATACCAACCCCGAACAACGCCAGTGAAGTCGACAACGGCAAGGCGGTGCCGACAATCAGCGCCGCCCGCCAACCCATGCCGAGGAACACCACAATCATCACGACTACGGCGCCCGCGAGCAGGTTGCCGCCTAGACTGGACAAGCGCTCCTCGGTATAGGTGCTTTGATCGAAAACGACGGTCGCTTCGATACCGCCGCCCAGACCATCATTGAACTGTGCGACCAGATCGCGCGCATCGACAGCCCACTTATCAAGGCGAATGTCGTTTTTTGTCCGTGTCCCGATATAAATACTGCGAGCACCATTGGCGTAAGCGATCTGTGCAGTCGGTGTCTGCCAGCCGCGTGTCACCTCGGCAACATCGCCAAGACGCACAACACCACCGGACTGATTGCTGATCAACGGTGTCGCCTTAATGCTGGCCACGGAATCGAGCTCACCGTCGACCTCAATGAACAAATTGCGCTCGGCATTACGCAACGCACCTGCCGGAATTTTCGGATCAGCACCTGCGACCAGACCGGCGAGAGACTCTGCGGTCAATCCCATTTGCACCAGTGTGTCGGGTTCAACGGTGACCGAAATTTCTTCCTGGGGTGCGCCATAAAAACGCACCAGCTCTGTGCCGGGCAATAAACGCAATTCGTCTGCGAGCTGCTCGGACAACCGATACATCAGGCCGAGTGGCGGTGCCTCATCACGCGTCCAGCGAATCGCCACCAGCAGACTGAATGCAACCGCCTCATTTTTGTCATCCATGTTCGGATCACTGGCTGCTAGCGGCAAATCCGCAGCTGCATCGGACAGCTTGTCCCGAATCTTCGAGAACACCTGTTGGTTTTCACCCGGACCGATACTGTCCTGAAGTTCCACCGCCAACACCGAAATACCCTCGCGCGAGGTGGATTCGATCACCTTGATCTCATCGAGCTCCTCCAGCTCATCCTCAAGGCGCTCCGTCACAAGCGACTCGACACGCTCCGCACTCGATCCCGGCACAAACGTTTGAATGTTGGGATAGCGATTGGTGATTCGTGGATCTTCGATGCGCGGCAAGCTGTTGAAGGCGGCAAAGCCGGCCATCAATACGATGATGATACTCAGCCACAGCAGATACGGATTGGCGTACAACCGCACTGCAACACTGGACAGGAATCCGGCGCGTTGTCCTTGCATGCTCGTTACTCCGAGTCGGCGGCATACGCCGCGACGTTGTCGACTCGTACGCCCTGACCTCGCACGACCCGTTGCAGCCCATCAGCGACGATTCGATCGCCCTCGCCCAAGGCGCCGCGCACGTAAACGCGCGATTCGGTCTCGTGCAGCAATTCAACCGGGCGGTTCTCAAGCACGTGGGTGGCACCGGTCTCGCGCTGCTGCTCGCCGGTCAACCGATCATCGGCAGCCTCGATCGCAAGCACGTTCCACACGCCGCGCGCCCCTTCGGTGAGCGCTGAGATCGGCACCCAATAACCCGGCGCACTCACCGTGCGCAGGAAAGTGAGCTCGGCGATATCACCGACGCGTGCGGCAGCGCCATCGTCCAGTGCCAGAATGACTTCGATCGCACGGGTCCGCAGATTACGTCGACCGATTACCGCCTTGACCTTGGCCGGCACGTCGCGCCCATCAATATTCAGACTCACGACGCTGCCGACGGTCATCGAATCAATTGCGGTGCCCGATACCGACAATCGCACCTCGAGTGCTGCCGCTTCCTGAAGCTCAAGAATTGGCTGTCCCGCACCGATGATCCGACCTTCATCGGCCATTCGCGCCACCACCATGCCAGCGAACGGAGCCGTTAGTGTTGCTTTGGAGAAATCCAGACGGACCCGTTGAAGTCTGGCTTGGGCGCTGCTCAAAGCACTGTCGGCGCGTTGCAGCTGCTCCGCTGCCTGCTCCAGCTCCTGAGTTGAGACGCCGTCAAAATCACGAGCATTTTCCAGCCGGGTGAACGTTGCCTGGGCCAGCTCCTGCTGCGCCGCACTCTGTGCCAGCGCAGCTTCTGCATCGGCCACTGCTGTGCGCAGGCGGCTGCGGTCCAATCTGGCCAGTGGTGCACCCGCAGCGACCGTATCGCCCTCATCGACCAGAACCGAGGCCAGCTCGCCTCCCATCTCAAACCCAAGCGCCGATTCGCGCGCCGCCTGAACCTGACCGCTAAATCGCGACTCTGCGTCGTATTCCGACGCTGCAATCACGTCGTACGGGGTGACCAACAGTGCGTTGGGTGCCTTGTCGTCAACTTCGACAGAACCACCGCATGCGCCAATCAGAGCGCTAATCAACACGATACCGATGCTGCAGAATCTCGATGTATTCACCGTTTTTCCTTGTAAATCATTCACTAACGTGCCGACCAAGCAAATTCGACACAACGGCGGGATGCACGCCAAGACAATTTCGACGTATCATAGATCAGTAAAACGGAACTGTCTAGTTTGATAATGGTTGCATATTCAGCCCCACGCGTCGGACGCCCGAAGAGTACGAGCAAACGCCGCGCCATCCTCAATGCCGCACAGGACATCTTTATGGATGTCGGTTATGAACGAACGTCCATGGACGCGATTGCCGCGGCGGCGGGGGTTTCGAAACAAACGGTCTATTCGCACTTCAGCAACAAGGAAGAATTGTTCAGCGAGTGCGTGCTGGCCAAGTTACTCGACTACGGGCTCGACATGCAGGATCACGACCCGGCAGCACCGATGCTACCGACACTGATCGAAACTGCTAATCGATTTCTCGACCTCATGCTCGACGATGCAGTGATTGCGATGCACCGGCTACTGATCGCGGAGTCGCCGGCGTTCCCATCCCTGGCACAGACGTTTTGGCGCTCCGGACCAACCCAATTAATAGACACTTTGACGCAGTTTTTCCGCGATGCCTCTCACCTCGGGTCCGTTCAAATCGACGAACCGGCACAGGCAGCCCACGACTTTCTGTGTCTGGTCAAAGGGCACTACATCAAAACCCTATTGGCAGCAGAGCGTAGTTTGTCCGACTCGGAGCGCCAGGCTCACGCCGAGCGCTGCGCACGACAGACACTGCAATTACACGACCGCAGCGTTATCGAGAGGCACGACTAATGCGCCGTGTATTCGCCGGTTTCGCGGCTGTCGGTCTGCTGGTGTTGTTGGTTATCCGCTTAGTCTACGGCGGTGGCTCGCCTTATGCCGACCTCACGACCACCCCGATGCTGGATGACGAGGCGCTGGAGATTGCGTTTAGCTACGATCAGCCCATTGGCAATGTAGCTGTCGATGAGGATGGCAGCATTTTCTTTACCGTACACCCCGAGGCTAAACCTCAGGGCAACAAAGTCTTAAAGGTCAGCGACGGCATCGCACTACCTTTCCCCGATGGCGCTGCGCAACAGCAATTATTTAAAACACCGCTGGGTATCCGCATTGATGCGCGTGGCCACCTGTGGACCATCGACCATGGTGGCAATGCACGCGCGCCCGCCCGACTGATGTCGTTCGATGCACAAACCGGTGAAGTCTTGCACGACCATGAGTTCAGTCGTGACATTGCACCCATCGGAAGCTATCTACAGGATTTGGTCATCAGCAATGATGGCGCCACCGTCGTCATTGCAGATATCGGGTTTTTGCGCCGCGATCCGGCACTGATCGTGTATGACACTCGCCAGCGCACCGCGCGCAGGGTGCTGTCGGGCGACCCGTCGGTGACACCGCAAAAGTGGCTGATCAATAATCCGCTACGCAAGATGCGCTTCTACGGCGGGTTAGTGTCAATGATGCCCGGCGTGGATGGCCTGGCCCTCGACCCGGCCAACGCCTGGCTGTACTACGGCGCGATGTCTCACGACGGTTTGTATCGTATCGATTTCAATCTGCTCAGAGGCGCGGACAGCAGTGATGTGGATTTGGCGGATTCGATCGAGCGCTTCAGTCACAAACCGCTTAGCGATGGCTTGTCTCGCGATACAGCAGGACACATCTACATCACCGATGTCGAACACAATGCGATCCTGCGTGTCGATCAGCGCCGCCGTCTCGAAACGCTAGTGAAATCGCGCCGGATCCGTTGGCCGGACGCACTGTCATTCGGGCCCGAGGATTGGCTCTATGTTGCAGACAGCGCTTTACCCGTCTATCTGCTGCGGTCGCAGGACGCGATCGAGGACAACGCGCCCTATCACATTTATCGGTTCCGCTCCGGACACGCTGGCATACCCGGACAATGACACCGTCGACCATTGCAATTTACGCGGTCTGCGTCCTGATCTGGGGCACAACGTGGATCATGATCAAGTATCAGCTCGGCGAGGTCGCTTTGCAGGCCTCGCTGACCTATCGCTTTACGATCGCCGCGGCGGTGTTGCTGATTTATGCACTGGTTACGCGTCGTCGCTTACGCATCAACCGCAGGCATTGGTTCATGGTCGCCGCGCAGGGCATCTTGATGTTCTCGGTCAACTACTACTTCGTCTATTGGGGTGCCGAGTACATCACCAGTGGTCTGATTGCTGTGTTGTTTACGACGCTGGTCATTATGAATAGCGTCAATGAACGGGTGCTGTTTGGCATCCCGTTACATGGCATGGCACTGCTGGCCGGCTTATGCTGTGTCGTCGGTGTCGGACTAATCTTCTGGCCCGAGGTGAATCAACTGTCGACCGACTCGAATGCACTGCGGGGTATGGCCCTGATCCTTGCCGGTGCCTATGCCGGCTCACTGGGCAATATGGCGGCGATGAAAAACTCGCACGCCAAACTGCCAGTCATCGCGGTCAATCTCTATGGCATGGTGCTCGGCACAATCGCCTCAGCGCTGTTCGCGCTCGCGACCGGCGTGCCGTTTGGCTTCGACACCGACCCGCGTTATTGGGGCTCACTGCTGTATCTTTCAATTCCAGGCACCGCCATCGCATTTTGCCTGTATTTCGAGTTGATCAATCGTATCGGTGCCTCGAAGGCAGCCTATGTGTCCATATTGCTGCCGGTCGTCGCATTGCTGATGTCAACGCTGTTCGAAGGGTACCAGTGGTCAATCGCGGCGGTGGTCGGCTTATCGCTGGCATTGGGCGGCAATGCGCTGGCGTTGTCGGTCAAAACGCCAGGCGCACCGCGCCCGAGAGCTTGATCAAGCCGCGCAGGCGGCTAGAATGACGCGCCATACAGAGCACCCCGGAGAATCTCATGGACAATTTATCGATCGACTGGGAACAGTTGCGTGAACTACTTACGGTTCAGGGCACCCAGCTTGGCCTGAATCTTCTGGCCGCAATCGGCACCTATATCGTCGGTCGCATGATCGTTAGCCTGATCATGAAGGCCGTCGTCAAGATCATGGAACGCACCGAATTTGACGAACTGTTAGAGCGTTTCGTCGCGACCATTATCCGCACCTTCCTGAATGTTTTTGTCATCGTCGCCGCCCTGACCCACCTGGGTTTTGAAATGACGACGGTGGTCGCAGTATTGGGTGCAGCCGGACTTGCAGTCGGCTTGGCATTGCAGGGCTCCCTCTCCAACTTCGCCTCGGGCGTGTTGATCATCATGTTCCGCCCGTATACCAATGGTGATTACATCGAAGCTGGTGGAGAAGCGGGTAGCGTCAATGAAGTCACGCTGTTCAATACTATTTTGATCACCCCGGACAATCGTCGTGTCATCGTGCCGAACTCCTCGATCACCGGCGGTCCGATCGTTAACTACTCAGCGTTTTCGACCCGTCGTATCGATATGGTGATCGGTGTCGGTTATGACGACGACCTAAAGCAGACCAAACAGATCCTCAATGACATCATCAAGGCGGATTCACGGATTCTGGACAATCCGGCGCCGACGGTCGCCGTCTCGGAACTGGCCGACTCCAGCGTCAACTTTGTGGTGCGACCATGGGTCAATTCGGGCGACTACTGGGCAACCCGGTTTGATCTGACGCAGACCATCAAGGAGCGCCTCGACGAAGCTGGAATCAGCATCCCGTATCCGCAGCGCGATGTGCATGTGCACACGGTCGACGCGACGCGCGACGCTGCCTGATTGGCCTGCAGCAGCCAATGGATGTCTCACGTGAGGATCGTAGCGCGCAAATCGCCAGACGGTTGGGATACGCCGGACTGATCCCGTTCGTCGGCCTGGGTGTGGCGGCAGTGCTGGAGCTCTCGCTACCGATTGCCTCAGTGACAGCACTGCTGTTCTATGCAGCCACAATCCTGAGTTTTCTCGGGGCATTGCAGTGGGGACTAGCAATCGCAGCGCCACACCGCACCCATGCTGCGACGTTGTTTGTTGCCAGTGTCATACCCTCGTTGATCGCCTGGTCGGCGCTATTGGTCTCAATACGTGCGACCCGCGTCGGCCTGGCGATGATGGCCGCCGGTTTTGTCGGTTGGTATCTCTGGGAGCGAGTATCCAGCTGGTCGGACTACCCTGGCTGGTTTCAGCGCTTGCGAGGCACCTTAACGACCATCGTCAGCATCACGCTGGCAGTGGTCGCCATCACAACCCACTAACGCACCGCCACTACCAGGTATAGCGCACCTTGAACGTCAATATCCGCTTACCATCGGCCGGCACATCGACATCGAAATGCAATGTGCGGGAGTCGATTTTCGTAAATGGCACATTGGTGTCGACGATTTCCCAGTTCGCGTAGCGGTACAGCGATTCAGCGATGGTCACCGCCTGTGCCTGATCCTTGCGGTTGGTCAACGTGATTTCTATCGTCTCCTCGAGCAGACGACGACTGCGGTCCGACAGGAAATCGGTCTGCTTACGCTCACCAACGACATCGAACGCACTGCCCAAACGCAAGCGGATCGTCTGATTCTTGGCCGTGTGATCAAGCACGTCTTCGCCAATGAACTCCAGAGAGTCATCGGCACTATCCAACTGCGATACCCGTACACGACCGGCAGGCAGCGGCACACCGAGACCGCCCTTTTCACGATTGTCGAACTCCAGATAGACGTCGACTTTAGGGTTGGACTGTGCGCCGAAATTACGATCGTAATTGCCGTAACTGGCGTAGCGACCTTGCGGGAAGCCGTTGTAAATCAAGCGCTTGATTGCCGGTACGGCATCCGCCTGCGGGAACAATTCTATTTGCTTGGTTGCGTTATTGGGCAAATCGGTGGTGCGCCCCAGCGTGTAGAGATGGAACTCAAAAAAGGACTTCTCTTCGAAACCAGCAACATCGGCCGCTTCGGCGAAGGCCATTTCTTGGACCTGACGACGCAGGTAGGCATTGCTTTGGGCACTGGGCGCACGCTGGACGTCACCGGCGATCAGTTTCAGACGCGATGCCGGAAAGCTGGTGCCGCTCTGATTGACCAGACTGACCCATGCACCGACGCTGAGCGTACCGACATTGTCATTGCGTTTGCTGGGCTGCCAGACGAGATTGTAGTCCGCCCACCAGGTCATGCCCTTGGTCTCGTAGCTAATACGCGTATCGTGTGTGCCCGCGCGTCTGGCCGTCACATCCCAAACCAATGTCGGTCGTGTCAACAGGCCGCCAGGTAGCGCACCCAAACGCACGTGTTCCCAACTAGTCAGTATCTCGACACTGCCATCCTCACGCTGCAACACCATGCCGCCATCAATCGATAACAGCGTACCGCTGATCTGGCGCTGATCCGCACCGCGCCCTTGTGTCACGGTGATCGTCTGATCGATGTATTTGCTGAGCAGTTTGGCGGTTCCGACCAGATCGAAACGAAAATCCTGCTCAACCACTCGGGTCCCGTCCGGATCAGTCAGAGAACCGAAACTGACTGTTGTTGGATCAATCAGGGCCGCCACATCGGTCAGTTGAAACTCGGATCGTCCACGTGGCAGCTCAATCTTGCGATCGTCACGCACAATCGCATAACCGGGCAGGCTCTGGCCATAAAAATAGCCTGAACCGCCAGTTGGCCGGTACAGATCGGGATTCACCGCACCGGGTTGCGCGCGACTGTAAATGGTAATCGACGTATCAGCCTGAACCGAAACGGGAACCGACAGGCTCAGCGCGACGGCGACAACAGTGGCTTGCAAGAATTTAACGGTCATTCCGGTCTCCTTAATTAATCCAATGGCGGGCGCCCTTGCGAATAACAAACTTTCGCCGCACATTACGGTCTAAGGCTGTTGGCAGTTAGGGTCACGCCACAGCCCGCAAGCCAGACGACATTGTGTTTAGCCAGCCCATCGGTATTTGTTATGAGTCTAATACACCGCATCGGTTCCATTCTGGTCACAATCACTGTCATCACCGTCGGTGTGATCGGCTCGACAAGCGTGGGTGCCACAGCGAAGGCGGTGCCAGAGTTTATCGATCTAACCGACGACGATGTGCGCGGAGAATCCGGACAAGCGCTGGCCGCGGCGCAAGACGCCTTTCGGAATACGTTCACTGACGGCGAGTTCGAACGCGCGCTCGAACATGCCAAATCGATGGTGACGCTGACCAGCGAATTATTTGGCCCGCAGAGCGTCGAGGTCAGTCAAAGTCTGACTAATCTGGGTTTGGCGCAAGCGGAGGCCGGAGATCTGGAAGCCGCACGATTGAACTTCGAATCCGCGCTACGGATCCGCGAGCAAGCTGAGCGCAGTCTGGTTAGCCCGGGGCTCATTAATCCGTTGCGTGGAATGGCGTCAGTCAGCGTTGATATGGCGGAACTGGAGACCGCATTAGTCCTCTACGAGCGTGTGATACATGTTTCGCACGTCACCGACGGACCGACCAACCTCGAACAGGTTGACGATATGGATGCACTCAGCCGCATCCACTACGACCTTGAGAACATTCGTGAAGCCAATCGAATTCAGGGCAAAATCTACCGCCTGAAGCAGCGCAAACTAGCCGGCAACGCCGATGCCTACATCGATGCGTTGGATGACTATGCCCAGTGGTTTTCGGATACAGGAAACCTCTCCGAGGCAGCGTTTAAATATCGACTGCTTGAACGGGCAATTGTCGACGCCCATGGCCCCGACAGTGTCCGACTGATCCCAACACTCATCGAGCTGGCGTTCATCTACAGT
>JBCCZN010000030.1:0-19347 GCA_039187375.1 Pseudomonadota bacterium | reverse complement strand
TGTGCCATGGCACCGACATTGCCCGCACCCATCGTCAGCAACAGATCACCAGGACGCACAATATTGGCGAGCGTCGTCGGCAACTTATCCGCATCATCGACGAACACCGGTTCCAGTGCGCCGCGCGACCGAATGGCGCGCGCGACGGCACGACCATCGGCATTGGGCAACGGCGTTTCGCCGGCGGCATAAACTTCCATCAAAACCAGCGCATCGGCACGCGACAGCACCGCCGCGAAATCATCCATCAAGTCGCGTGTTCGCGAATAACGATGCGGCTGGAATGCCAGCACGATACGACGGCCCGGCCAACCGGCACGTGCGGCTGCCAACGTCGCCGCCACCTCGGTCGGATGGTGACCATAGTCATCAACCAGTTGCACAACACCACCATCGACGGCGATGTCCGCGACATGCTGGAAGCGTCGGTCGATACCGGAGAATTGATTCAACGCGCTCTGGATATGCGCATCGGCTACATCGAAATCGGTGGCCACGGCAATGGCCGCCAGCGCGTTGCGCACATTGTGCAGACCCGGCAAATTGAGGCAAACCTGTAGTGGTTCGCGACCGTGACGTAATACCGTGAATTCACTTTGGTTGTGCTCGAAGACCACATCGGTGGCGCGCACGTCGGCACTCTCATCCAGTCCGTAACTGATGAACGATCTGGGTACCCGCGGCAGCACCTCGCAGACACCGGCGTCATCAATACAAACAACCGCAACGCCGTAAAACGGCAGGTTGTGCAAGAACTCAATGAACGTCTGGTGCAATCGCGCCAGATCATTGTCGTAGGTGCTCATGTGGTCGGCATCGATATTGGTCACGATGGCGACCAGCGGCTGCAGATGCAGGAACGAGGCATCAGACTCATCGGCTTCGGCCACCAGGTACGGTCCAGCACCCAACCGTGCATTGGTATCCGCACCCTTAAGCCGGCCGCCGATAATGAACGTCGGATCCAGTCCCGCCTCGCCCAGAACACTGGCGATGAGACTGGTGGTCGTCGTCTTGCCATGCGTACCAGCGACGGCCACCGACCGACGCGAAAAACGCATCAACTCACCGAGCATTTCGGCACGCTGTACCACCGGAATGCGGCGCTCATGGGCGGCAACCACTTCGAGGTTGTCTTCATCCACAGCACTGGAGGCGACAACCACATCGGCCTCACCAAGGTTGTCGGTCGCGTGGCCGATCATTACATGCGCACCCAGTGACTGTAGATGTCGGGTGACAGCACTGGATCGGATATCCGAACCCTGGACGTCATAGCCTTCGTTGATCAGAACTTCGGCAATACCGCACATCCCGGCACCACCGATGCCGATGAAGTGAATCCGATGAATGCGACGCATGCGTTGGTTCATACCGCACCCGCCGGCGTTTGTTGTTGCAACACATCGGCACAGGCCTGCAGTACCCGCGTGACCGCATCCCCAGCGCGCAATTCGCGTGCCTTGGTGGCACGCGCCAACCATGCCGAACGGTCTACACCCAGTGAGCGCAGTGCCGCTTGCAGCGACTGCGGTGTCAGCTCGGACTGCGGCAACAACACCGCTGCCCCATGCGCAACCATCTGCGCCGCATTCGCCGTCTGATGATCATCAACGGCATGGGGAAATGGCACAAACACCGCACCGACACCGACACAACTCAATTCGGCGACCGTCAATGCACCGGCACGACAGATCACGGTATCCGCCCAGGCAAACGCGGCGGCCATGTCGTCGATGAACGGCGTGACCTCGGCCAACACCTGACGCCGCGCATAAGCATCCTGAGCAATTTCGAGCGTTCGCGAACCGGCCTGATGCCGAATCTGCGGCCGCTGCTCGAGCGGTAATAATGCAATCGCATCGGCCACCATCTCATTCAACGCTTGTGCGCCGAGCGATCCGCCGATGATCAACAAACGCTGCGCGCCCTCACGCCCGGCAAAGCGCTCGTTCGGCGCTGGCACAGCACGAATGTCCGCGCGCACCGGGTTGCCGACGGTTGTCGCTGCAACCCGCTCGTGAAACGCACCGGGAAAACCCTGCAAGACGCGTGCGGCGATTCTCGCCAGCCAGCGATTAGTCATACCAGCGACCGCGTTTTGTTCGTGGATCACCACCGGTACACGAGCAAGCCAGGCGGCAATCCCGCCCGGCCCACTGGCAAAACCGCCCATCCCTATGACTAACTGTGGCCGCGTTTTACGAATCACGCGAAAGGCTTGATATACGGCGTGCAACAGGCGAAACGGCGCCATCAACCAACCGGCCGCGCCCTGACCACGTAACCCACTGATCGACAACCACTCGATTGGGTAGCCGGCAGCCGGCACGACCTGCGCTTCCAGACCACGGCGCGTGCCTAACCAGATAACCGGCTGTGCCCGCTCACGTAGTGCATTAGCGATCGCAAGCGCTGGATAGACGTGCCCGCCAGTGCCCCCCGCCATGATCAAAATTGGCGCATCACTCATCTTGGTCGCCTCGATGAACGTCGTGCCGGTGCCTCGCACTGCGTCTCGTGGTAGATACGCATGATCAAGCCGAGCGCACCCAATACGACGATCGCACTGCTACGACCGTAGCTCACCAATGGCAGCGTCAGACCCTTGGTCGGCACGAGTCCCAGATTGACTGCGATATTGATGAACGACTGCAAGCCAAGCCACATGCCGATGCCTAAGGCCACGTACGCCTGAAACCACAAACCTCGCGATGCCGCCAACCGGGCAATGGACAAAATTCGCCAGACCAGCATCAGCATCAGGGCAACGAAGGTGACGGTACCCACAAGCCCAAATTCCTCGGCAAACACCGAAAAGACAAAATCCGTATGCGCCTCGGGGAGGTAGGAGAGTTTTTGGATGCTGTTACCCAGCCCGACACCGGTCCACTCGCCACGACCAACAGCCAGCAGAGATTGCACCAACTGATAGCCGGTGTCCGACTCGTCTTCCCACGGATTCAGAAACGCGGTCACACGCCGCATGCGATAGTCGGACGGCAACACCAACGCGACGAATGCGGCAATGGCCGCAATGAGAAACACGGAAAAGTCCCGCAACCGCGCGCCGGCTGCGAACAACAAGGCAAACGAGGTTGCGATCAACACCGCAGCGGCACCGAAGTCGGGTTGTAGCAATAACAGCGTCGCCGCCATGGTCAGCACCATTACCGGTTTGGCGAATCCGACAAACTCGCTTTGGAGGTTTTCCTGCTGACGCACCGCATAGCTGGCGATGTAGAGAATCATCGCGACTCTGGCCGGCTCCGACACTTGCACGTTAATGCCTGCAATCGATACCCATCGGGTCGCCCCATTGGCTTCAAAACCGAACCCCGGAATCAATACCAGCACCAGCAATGCCAGAGAAAACAGCAGCACCAGAAAACTCAACGTGAACCAGGTGCGCATTGGAATCAGGCACAACACTAGTGCGCCGATCAATCCGAGTATCAGCGCGTGACACTGACGGATGAGATAGAACCACGGTGAGCCAAATTCGGTTGTTGCCACGTGCACCGACGCTGAGGTCAGACTGATCAGGCCGACGGCGATCAAGCACAAAACCAGCACGACCAGCAACCGATCAAAGTGCCAGGGCGCGGCCAGCCGACGCGGCAAGGGGATGGCAATCGTCGCACGACTCATGCTGACAACCTCCCGACGAGCTGGGTGAAATGCTCGCCGCGCTCAATATAGTTAGCGTAAGCGTCCTGACTGGCAGCTGCGGGTGCCAGCAAAACGGTATCGCCTGCGCGGGCATCGCGCTGCGCGCGCGTCACAGCATCCTCGAGGGTCGTCACCTGATCGCAGTCACGTGTTGCCTGCGTCATCGCAGTATGCAACTCGGCTGCGTTCGCACCATAAGCGATGATCTTGCGAACCGATTGCGGCAACGTCTGCGCAAACGCGGTGAGATCCTCACCCTTGCCAACACCGCCTGCTAATAGAATTACATCACCCTCAACGGCAGCGACCGATGCCAGCGAAGCATCACAATTGGTCGCCTTCGAATCGTTAATCCAGAACACACCATGTCGCTGCGCAACCAGTTGGTGACGATGCGGCAATCCGCCGAAACTGCGAATCGCATCGAGCATCGCACTCATCGGCAGGTCAATTGCTGTTCCTAAAGCCAACGCGGCGAGAATATTGAGGTGGTTGTGTTTACCGCGCAGCGCCGCATCGTCGACCGGGAGCAAGGCTGATGCGCCACACATAAACCAAGTGGCGCCCCGATGCCTTGCAAGACCGAAGGCATGCTCATCCTCTGGAATCCCAACACCGAATGTCAGCACTTGTGCAGTGCAGTCGGCACCCACAGCACTGTTTGGATCATCGCGATTCACCACGGCATACGCAGCATCGATGTAGATTTTCTTTTTGGCATCACGGTAGGCATCAAAACCCCCATGCCATTCCAGATGATCGGGTGCGACGTTGAGCACACAGGCTGCCTGCAATGACAACGATTCACTGCGATGCAACTGGTAACTAGACAGCTCCAGCAAATACACGCCGTCATCGAGTAACGGCAAATCCAGGACCGGCGGCCCCAGGTTGCCACCGGCTGCGTGTAATACGTCGGCACGTGCACACATCGCGGCCAATAGCGATACGACCGTGCTTTTGCCATTGGTGCCGGTGACACCTACCAAAGCGGCGTTAACCTCACGCACGAACAACGTCACGTCTGATACAACCGGCACGCGTTGTGCCAGCGCACGTTTCAAAATCGGCGCGCTATCAGGAATTCCGGGTGATGCGACGATTTGATCGAATTCGCCCACGTCAACCGCATCAAAACCGAGCGTCACCTTGGCATCCGGAAGAATGTTCTGAATCGCCTCGACATCGGCACCTTCACTCTCATCAGCAAACACTGCGGTTTGCTCTCGACGCGACAACCATCGCGCAACCGATCGCCCGGTTGCCCCGACGCCCAGCACCAATGTGCGTAGTGCCGGAAACGAGTGTGTTGAATGATAGGCGGTCATCTCACTCACCGAATCTTCAGACTGGCAAGGCCGATGAGCACCAGAATCACAGTGATGATCCAAAAGCGCACAATGACCTTGGGCTCAGCCCAACCCTTCAGCTCAAAATGGTGATGCAGAGGCGCCATGCGAAAGACTCGCTTGCCGGTCAGCTTGAACGACACGACCTGAATCACTACCGACAACGTTTCCATGACGAAAACACCGCCCATGATCGCCAGCACCAACTCCTGACGAACGATCACCGCCACAATGCCCAACGCCGCACCCAGCGCCAATGCACCAACATCGCCCATAAAGACCTGCGCCGGATAGGTGTTGAACCATAAAAAGCCCAATCCGGCTCCGGCTATCGCTGCGCAGAAAACCAGCACTTCACCAGCACCCGCAACGTAGGGCACACCGAGGTACTCGGAAAAATTGGTATTACCCGCAACGTAGGCAAATACGCCGAGCGCACCGCCAACCAGCACCGTTGGCATGATCGCCAAGCCATCCAGACCATCGGTCAAATTCACCGCATTGCTGAATCCAACGACAACGAACACCGTGAACAAGACCTGCATCGCACCTAGCGGCAGATACACATCCTTTAAGAAAGGCAGCAACAACTGCGTCTCAACCGCCGACGTTTTGGTTTGAAACAGAACGATAGCCGCCATCAAAGAAAAAATGGTCTGCCACAACATCTTGTAACGTCCAGACAAGCCTGCGCTGTCTTGCATCACCAGTTTGCGCCAGTCGTCGTAAAACCCGATGCCACCAAACGCCAGCATTACAATCACGACGACCCAGACAAACCGATTACCCAAATCTGCCCACAACAGCGTCGACACGGCGATCGCAATCAGGATCAACGCGCCCCCCATCGTTGGCGTACCAGATTTGGCCAGATGCGATTGCGGCCCATCATCGCGCACGGTCTGACCAATCTGCCGAGAGGCGAGTCTTGAGATCATTGCCGGACCGATGAGAAAACAAATCGACAACGCCGTCAGTGCACCGAGAATGGCGCGCATCGTCAAATAACTGAATACGTTGAAACCGCTCTCGAAGCGGGTCAGATACTCGGCCAACCACAACAGCATTAGTGCAGCACCTCTTTCGCTGTGACCAACGCATCAACGACACGCTCCATGCGCATACTGCGTGAGCCTTTGACCAAGACTGCGACGTCCGCTGTCAGCTCAGAGGCGAGTGCATCGATCAAACACTCGACGGAATCGAATCTGTTTGCGCCATCGCCAAACGTCTCGGCGGTACCAGCCGACAATGGACCCAGGGTGAACAGACGCTCTATACCCGCTTCACGAAACGCCGGACCCAGCGATGCGTGCAGGGCTTGGGCATCCTCTCCAAGCTCTCCCATATCACCGATCACCATCCACGCATGCGGGTGCGCCGCGGCGAGCGCCATCGCGGCCGCACGCATAGACGCTGGATTGGCGTTGTAACTGTCATCGATTAACACACCACCCAGGGCGCTTGTCAGCTCACGCTGACGACCCGGCTCGGGGGTAACCGTGGCGATACGATCAATGAGCTCGTCGAGCTCAACACCGGCAGCAATGCCACAAGCGATCGCACCGCAGGCATTCAACGCGTTGTGCATACCTGATAATTGCAGCTCCACTGAATATTGTGCACCGGCGTAGGCAAGCGTGAACGCAACCGGTGTCACCCGTTGCACCGCGACGCATCGGATATCGGCCTCAACATGTTGACCGAAAGACAGACACCTCGCCGGTTTAGCGCGCTCACACCAATAGGAATAAAAATCATCGTCGCGATTTATGACCGCAACGCCAGCGCCACCGAGTGATTCGAATAGTTCACCCTTACCTTCGGCGACGCCTTGTAATGACCCGAAGCCTTCCAGATGCGCCGGACCTGCATTAGTAACAATGCCAATAGCTGGTTTGGCAATGTCTGCCAGTGTCGCGATCTCGTGGCGGTGGTTAGCGCCCATTTCGATCACAGCAAAACGATGCGCCGCTGACAATCGCAATAACGTCAACGGCACGCCAATGTGGTTGTTTAAGTTGCCCTGTGTTGCCAACGTCGGTACGTTGCCAACCGCCGCAGCAACCAGCGAGCGCATCGTCGTCTTGCCGTTACTACCGGTAATTCCGATCACCGTCGTTTGCGATTGCGCACGCCAAGCACTGGCAAGCCGGGTCAATGCCAATAGCGGATCGTCAACAACAATTTGCGGTAGTGCAGCGTCGCTGCGCTTATCCAATACGGCGGCCGCAGCACCTGCTTTACAGGCGGCGTCAGCAAACTGAGACCCTTTAAAATTGGGACCATTAAGACCAACGTAAATATTGCCCGCAGACAGCGTGCGCGTATCGGTAGAAACGCCATGACAGTGCGCTGCACCAAACACATCGGTTGCGCCGACTACCTCGGCAATCTGTGACAGTGGCATCGACAACATCACGCTACGCCCCGCTGATGCAGGGCCGTTTCTGCGACCTGCACGTCATCAAATGGCACACAATCGCCGTCGATCCACTGAACACGTTCGTGACCTTTGCCGGCAATCAATACGACATCGTCGCGCTGCGCATGCGATATCGCGTAATGAATCGCTGCAGCACGATCCGGATCACACCAAATCGGCGCTGTATCTAGTCCTGCCACGACGTCATCAATGATCCGGTCAGGATCTTCGCTGCGGGGGTTGTCGCTGGTCACGACCACACGGTCAGCACTTTGCGCCGCCCGTGCCATCAACGGTCGCTTGCCACGATCACGCTCGCCACCACAACCGAATACACACCATAGATGCCCATCGGTATGGGCACGCAGCGTTGACAATGCGGCATGCAGTGCCGCCGGCGTATGGCAATAATCGACATAAACTGCTGGCTGGGCGTCAACCACCCGTTGCATCCTGCCAGGTGGCGGTGCGACCTCAGCCAAACTGGCGGCGGCAGCGTCCGGTGCAACACCCACTGCGCACAAGGCGGCAAACGCCAACGCAATGTTCTGAACGTTAAAATCACCGTACAAACACGAGCTGATCTCGTACTCCCCCTCGATGCGCTGCAAGGTCACCTGCAAACCGGTTGGCGTCTGCACAAACTGCTTGACGGCAACACAGCCCGGCGTGCGAGCCGCTGTCGGGATGCTTGCCAGTGACTCTGTGGTCACTGCCCAGGCGGAGTCGGCAAATCTCTGCCACAAGATGCGACCGTAGTGATCGTCAATGGCGCAGATTCGTACGCCAATCTGTGGCAACGCAAACAGTGCCGCTTTGGCTTCGAAATACGCCTCCATCTCACCGTGGTAATCAAGATGATCGCGCGTTAGGTTAGAGAAGACCGCAACATCTACACTCGTTGCCGCCAGACGGCCCTGGGAGATGGCGTGCGAGGATGCCTCAAACACCAACGCACTGAAATTTTGTTGAAGTAACTGATAGGCGTAACGCTGCAAACTCACCGCATCGGGTGTTGTCAGTGACTGCGGTTGCAACGCACTCGGCTGACCATGACCCAATGTGCCCATGAATGCGGCCGCTCGACCCAGTCGCTCCAATGCGTTGCTGACCAGCCAGCAGATACTGGTCTTTCCGTTTGTGCCGGTGACAGCGACGGTATCCAGGTGCGCCGTCGGATCTGCAAAAAAGCGCACCGCCAATGTACTGGCAAGCGCAGTGTCAGCGGGCACGCTGATAACCGGAATCGACAACCCTAATGCGCTCACACGCGGATCGCTTTGTGGCAAATCCGTGATAATCGCCACCGCCCCGCGGTCGCAGGCCTGATCTGCAAACTCAATGCCATGACGCGCAGTGCCCGACAACGCCAGAAACACGCCACCGGTAGCGACGGCGCGCGAGTCGAGAGTCAAGTCGGACATCGCCAAAGCAGGCGCGGTTGCGATGCCTTGCAGCAACGCTGCCAGCGTCATCGTCGGAAGCGTCACTGCACTCACTGCGCGACCACCACATTGCTTGCCAACGACTCCACCAGTCCGGCATTTAATGCGGGTACGTCGTCCGGACGGATCGCCATCAGCCGCATGGCCTCGCTCATGACCGTGGCGAACACCGGTGCCGCGACATCGCCACCGTAGTAATCGCCACCCTGCGGATCGTCAATCACGACAACCGCAGCGAGACGCGGATCCGATGCCGGAATCAGACCGGCAAACAGGGAGAAATAATTGTCAGTGGAATAGGCGCCGTTTGATGCTTTCCAGGCCGTGCCGGTTTTGCCGGCAACGCGGTAACCCGCAACCGCCGCCTTGGTGCCTGTGCCACCAGGCAACACGACATGCTCCATCAGTCCGCGCACAACCTCCGTCGTCTCCGTACTCAGGATGGGTACACCAGGTACCGTCTCATCCAGCGCAAGCAATGACACCGGCTTCAATTCGCCGCCATTACCGATCGCAGCGTAAGCGCGCGCCAGCTGCAACGGCGTGACTGCCAGTCCATAGCCATAGGCCACGGTGGCATGCGTGACGCGCTGCCAATCGATAAAGTGATTCAACAGGCCGGCCGACTCACCCGGTAACCGGGCGCCGGTCAACTCACCGAAACCGTAGGCAACCAGTGATTGCCACAAATCCTCGCGATCAATCTGTTGCGCTATCTTGACGATGCCCACGTTGCTCGAGCGTGCGACCAGCGTAGTCAAATCGATTTCACCCAGATCGTGGTGATCTTCGATGAGCTTGGCATCCACCTGAATGCGCCCGGGAGAAGTATCGATAATCGTCTGCGGATCGATAACGCCCAGCTCAAGCGCTGCGGCGACGATCAGCGGCTTGATGCTCGAACCCGGTTCAACAATATCGGATACCGCGCGATTGCGACTGCGCTCGCCGCTATACTCGGCAAACGAGTGCGGGTTATATGACGGCTGGTTGACCATCGCCAACACTTCGCCGGTGTGCACGTCCAGAATGACCACCGAACCGTTCTGTGCCTTGAATTGCTCCATCGCAGACTTCAAAGCCAGATAGGCGAAATACTGCAAGCGCAAATCTATACTGGTACGAATCGATTCACCGTGACGCGGCGGCCTGACACTATCGACATGCTCAAACATGCGGCCGTGTCGATCCTTGAGCACACGATTGGCACCCGGCTTACCAGCCAACATCGGGTTCCACGCCTTTTCGAAACCGACATGTCCGATGTCATTGACGTTGGTCAGACCAATCAGATGGCTGGTGACTTCGGTCGCCGGATAAAAACGGCGGTACTCGCGCTTGGCGCTGATACCATGCAACTCCAGCGCATTCACAGCCGCTACCGTTTGTGGCTTGACGCGTCGACGCAAGAACACAAATTCCTTGTCGAGATTACGGTTGAGTTTTTTGAGCAGTTGATCCGGGTCCAGTCCGAGCACGCGTGCGAGCTTGGGCAGTGCATCCACATGCTGGAGCAGCTCACGCGGTTTGGCACCAATGCTGTCGACCGGTGTCGACATCGCCAGTGGCTCACCGTTGCGATCGAAAATCGTACCGCGATGGGCCGGCACCTCAACGGTCACCACATGACGAGACTGCGCCTTCGTCGCCATGCGCTCATGTTGAATGATTTGACGATAAAAACTGCCACCCACCAAACCGAGTGCGACCAGTGCGAAACCGGCTTTCAATGCACCACTACGCCAACCGAACCGAGAGAGTTGCTGAGCCTGCTTTTGTGCTTTCTTCTGCGCCTTGCGTCGACTCATCGATTCACCTCAGTACGCTGTTGAGGCACCACCAAACGGGCAACCTCTTCCGATACGGGCGCCAGGCCGACAAAGCGATAGTCGCCGTTGTCGCTGATCAAAAAGACTTCACTGGAAGAGGGCCGCACCAGCGACAAGGTCGTACGCGCACGTCGCTCAATTTCAGCGTGCTGCTCGTACGCTCCCTGCTCCAATTGCAAGCGACCCCAATCCTCGTTCAACGAATCACGCTGCCGCGACAGTACCTGCAGCTCATGAAACAACTGCCGCGCATCATGGCGGGTATAGACCAGCGCCAACGCGACGCCGGAGATGGCAATGAGTAACGTCAGCACCAGCGTAATGCCCGACCGGCGCGCTTTGGATGAAGCCGAACCGCTCATCGTAATCGCTCCCCAACGCGCAGACGCGCACTACGTGAGCGCGGATTGACTGCCAACTCGGCAGCGCTGGCGCTGCGCTGCTTGCCGATGATGCGCATACGCGCTCGCGCATGCTCCGGCATATCAGGTAAGCCGCGATAGACGGGGTCTTCTGCAGACTCGCGCTGCAGGAAACGCTTAACCGGACGATCCTCAAGCGAGTGAAAGGTCAAAAAGCACACACGCCCTCCGACCGCCAATACCGCTGGTACTGCCTGGAGTGCCGTTTGCAGTTGGTCTAACTCGTCGTTGACCCGAATTCGGATCGCTTGAAATGTCCTGGTCGCTGGGTGCTTACTCGCCTTCGCCCGCACGCGTGCCGGCACTGCCTGCTCGACAATGTCCGCCAACTGCAATGTACGTTCGATCGGCTGGCGTGCACGCGCGTCGATAATCGCCTTTGCGATGCGCGCGGCTAGGCGTTCTTCACCGAGAGTCCGTAAGTCGCGACGCAGCTGTATCTCGGTGACGGTGGCGAGATAGCTGGCGGCGGTCAGCGACTGCGAGCGATCCATACGCATATCGAGTACGCCGTCACGCATAAAGCTGAAACCCCGCTCAGCATCATCCAAGTGTGGCGAGGACACGCCGAAGTCAAAAAATAGACCATTTATCTGGCCCGCAAGACCAGCATCATCAACAACCTGACCCAATGCGGCGAAGGCGACGTGGCGTATGGTGAATCTGGGGTCCGTTGCAAATTGTTCCCGCGCTGCCGCGACCGCCTCGTCATCGCGATCCAGTGCGAGCAAGCGGCCGCCATCACCCAGTTGCTCTAGGATGGCCGCACTGTGACCACCGCGGCCAAAGGTGGCGTCCAAATAACAGCCATCGGGGCGCACTGCCAATGCCGTCAAGACTTCATCGCGCATGACGGGTAGGTGCGCCGACATCACAGCACCAGGCTCTCGAGCTGCGGCAGATCGTCGCCGTCATCCTCCTCATCCAGCCAGGTGGCGCGTCGCGCCGCCCAAGTCTCCACATCCCAAAGCTCAAACTTATGGACCTGCCCGACCAGCATTGCTTGTTTTTTGATACCGGCGAAAGCCAGCAGCTCGTTGTTAATGTTGATGCGACCCTGCGGATCGAGCGTCATTTCATCGGCATGTCCGAGCATCAAACGCTGCAGACGCTTGGCCGTCTTGTTCAGCGACGGCAGACGCGCGAGCTTTCTTTCGATATCCTGCCAATCAGGATAGGGATAAATAACGAGGCAACCATCACGGTCGATTGTCGCAACCAGACGGTTATCACAGCGCTCAGCAATGAGCTCGCGATAACGCGTCGGGATCGCCATACGACCCTTGGCATCAACAGAAACTTTAGACGGACCACGAAACACGGCGAACGGGGAATACCCCTTTTCTCCACAAAGAACCACTTTTCCCCACTATAGGTAGGCGTATTTTTTGCGTCAACAGAATTGAGGCTTTTATCTATGCACGACAGGCACTTAGCCAATTTTTCATCGCCTGATGAATGAAATCTCCCGACTCATAAGCAACGAAAATTCAATCTGTTACGCCACCCTTCTAGAACGGCACTAAAACTACGGTCGCATTCCGGCGACACACCCGCAGCAGACGGATTGCACGGCCAATCTGCGCAGCTAATTAGAGAAATACTTCAAAACCAATAACTTAATGCCAGATTGTGGCAATTCGATGGCTTCGGGATGGTGAATTCAGGAAGAGGGAGTCGGCCGATAA
Organism: Pseudomonadota bacterium; assembly: GCA_039187375.1. GTDB lineage: Bacteria > Pseudomonadota > Gammaproteobacteria > Steroidobacterales > Woeseiaceae > CALBPI01. Next base: position 6,517 of record JBCCZN010000030.1, on the reverse strand, counting down.
GCCGGGTTCTGTCGTGGACGATCATTCATCTGCGCATGCTGTCACCAGCACACTGTAGCGACCTACCCGGGAGCGCGTGCGGACACACGCTGCGACGCACAGCCGCTGCTCCCCTATTTGGTCTTGCTCCGGGCGGGGTTTACCTAGCCGCCCGTGTTACCACGCAGCGCGGTGCGCTCTTACCGCACCCTTTCACCCTTACCATGCGGTGCATGGCGGTTTGCTCTCTGTTGCACTGTCCGTAGGCTCGCGCCCCCCAGGGGTTACCTGGCGCCCTGTCCGTCGGAGCCCGGACTTTCCTCCGCACGCTGTGCAGCGATCGTCTGGCCGACTCCCGCCGCAGACGATAGGCCAGTGCCCGATCTTGGGCAAGACATGACACCTAAGTGCGCATACCCAGACCGGCCTCGTACAATACGTTGCGCGCAACGCCAGTACGCTCGGCAACCACTTTGGCGGCCTGCTTCAACGGCACGCCAACAGCGAGCATCGCTGCCAGCCACGCCAACGCATCCGTCTGATCCGCCTGGCCACGGGCGCCGTCGAAAATCACGACAAACTCACCTTTGGCGGTGATATCCCCATTTGCCACCGCATGCTGCAACGCCTGTAATGGCGCCCGCACGATCTGTTCGTGCCGCTTGGTCAATTCTCGCGCAATGCACGCCATGCGTTGCTCGCCCAGAATATCCACCGCGTCTGCCAACATCGCCTCTATGCGATGCACCGCTTCAAAGATCACGCTGGTGCAGTCGTTTGCTGCAATCGCGTGTAATCGCTGACGCCGGGCAGCCTGCTTATTCGGCAAGAATCCCTCGAAGATAAACCGATCGGTTGCTAACCCGGCAACCGATAACGCCGTAATGATGGCGCATGGCCCCGGAACCGGTGAAACACGCACACCCGCTGCGTGCGCCGCGCGTACCAGTCGAAATCCCGGATCGGAGAGTGTTGGTGTACCGGCATCGCTGACCAGCGCCAGCCGCTCACCCGACAACAAGCGCTCAATCAGGCGTGGCACCTGTTCCGCTTCGTTGTGATCATGCAGCGCAAAAAGCGGTTTTTTGATGCCAAATTGGTGTAACAGCCGACCGCTGTGGCGCGTATCTTCTGCCAGTACCACATCGGCGGCGCGCAGAGTCTCCTGCAGCCGTGGCGCGGCATCAGATAGATTACCAATCGGTGTGGCAACAATGTCGAGCCGTCCGCTCATCGACGCTGCCAATACCTGTATCGACTGGCGATACCGAAGCGCGGACACCGGGATATAATGATGTGAAGTTCCATAGGACAGTGACTATGCCGCAGGTTGTGCCAAGCACCCAAATACACGTTTTCAGGCGACTGCTCAGCGCCGCGCTCGTCTGCGCACTACTGGCACTGGCTGCCGGTTGTGAGAGCCTGCCTTCCGGCAGCAGCGAAGCCGCGGCAGCGCGCGCAGCGCGACTGCTGAAGACACAGCGCTTCGAACGCGCTGCCAGTGAGTACCTGCAATTGGCTGGCGAGTCATCCGGCAGCGTGCGCGATCTGTATTTGTTGGGCGCCGCTGAAGGCTGGATTGGTTTGGGGGATCGCGCGCGCGCGGCCGCGGCGATAGGCCAGGTTGGCAACCCGAACGCCGAGAGCGTGCGCGTCGCCTACATCCTGGCCCAGGCAGGCCTTGCCAATCTCGCCGGTAACGGTGGCGGCGCGTTGGCAGCACTGGCCCGTGCTGATCTATCCGCGGTTTCTTTGGATACCCGCATCGCCGCAGAGGCCAAGCGTGCCACGGCACTGTTTCTGACCGATGAACCGGCGCGCGCGATTCGCACGCTACAACAACGCGAGCTCTGGCTAGGCAGCAGCGCCGAGGTCGAAAACAATGACCAGCTAGTCTGGGAAGGACTGTTACAGAGTGACCCGACCGCACTACGCCGCGATCTGCGTACAAATGATGATCCGACGGTATCTGGCTGGCTTGCACTGGGCCTGCTGATTGACCGTGCTGGCAGCGGCGGCATGACGCGCGGCGTCACCGCCTGGCAACGTCGATATCCGGACCACCCGGCCATGCGACACGTGGTCGCCGGCTTTGCTACGACCGATGAGCCCAACGGCACACCGCAACAGATCGCGCTTTTGCTGACACTATCGGGTCGAACCGCCGTCATCGGACAGGCGGTGCGTGATGGCTTTCTGATGCACTACGCATCACGCTTTGTTGATGACCCGCAAGCGCCACGCGTACGCGTGTATGACATCTCGGCCGAAGGCGCGATCTCCGCTTATGAACAAGCCAAAGCCGATGGCGCAGATCTCGTCATTGGGCCATTGCTGCCACGCGCCGCGGCGGAGCTAGCGAGTTACAACTTGCAACGCATACCGACCGTGCTACTGAACTATCCCGCTGTAGAGACTGACAGCTTGTTTGGCAATAGCGAACCGGCCTGGCTGATGTTCGGTCTTGCGCCGGAGGATGAGGCTGCGACGGTGGCTGCTCGCGCCTATGCGGACGGCCATCGGCGCGCAGTTGCGATGGTGCCATTGAGCGATTGGGGCAAGCGCGTGTTCGAATCGTTCGCGCAGGCATTCGAGGCACTCGGTGGCGTGGTTCTCACCTACGAGCAATACGTTGCCAGCGAGACCGATTATTCGGACGAAATTGAACGGGTGATGCTTCTGACTGACAGTGTTCAGCGCTATCGCCGGATGCGCTCATTACTTGGTGGGTCGTTGCAATTCGAACCGCGCCGGCGTGCCGATGTCGACTTTATTTTCATGGCTGCGAATGCCGACAGCGGTCGTCGCATGAAGCCTCAGTTTCGATTCCATTACGCAGGCGACCTGCCCGTCTATGCGACCTCGCACATCCATGACGTTGGCCGGCGACAACCTGACCGGGATTTGAACAACATCCGGTTCACCGATATTCCCTGGCTGATCGAACGCATGCGGGGTCGCTACACCATCCTTGATGAAGCATCCAATTTGTTGGTGTCTGCGCGTCAACAGCCGCGCTTGTTTGCGCTGGGTCACGATGCACTGGATGTCGGCATACGCTACTTCGCCGGGGAAGAGCTTGATTACAGCGGCTGGCCCGGTGCAACTGGCGAGCTGACCATCCGCGGAGACAGTGTACATCGCAAAACCCTGTGGGCCGAATTCGAAGATGGCCGCCCGGTGGCATTGCCTGAAGCCATTCCACCGTCAGTCCCTGCAACCTTGGAGCGCACCTCGCTGCAATGAGTGATCGCAACCGCCGCGGTGCCGGCGCGGATGCGGAACAATTTGCAGCACGCTGGCTCCGCGATCGTGGCTTACGCCTGATCGCGCGCAATCATCATTGCCGATTCGGTGAACTCGATCTGGTCATGCTCGACGGTACAACCCTCGTCGTGATTGAGGTGCGCTATCGCGGCAGCGGCGCGCGGGTACGGGCATTGGAGTCCATCACGACGACCAAACAATCGCGGATCATTCAGGCAACCCGGCACCTGCTGATGCGCTATCCAAAATACGCTCGGCGCGCAGTGCGCTTCGATGTCTTGGCCATCGACGAATTGGCCGACACTCAGCGCCAGGTTCACTGGATTAAATCCGCGTTTGATGCCTGACCGCATCGCGGCGATGGGCTAGACTGTTGCGCGCAACAGGGTTGGAGGAGCCGTCATGTCACTGGATCGAATTCAAAGCCACTTCGCCGAGAGCATTGAGGCCAAACAGGCGGCGGCGGCACAACTTGCGCAACCGATCATGGCCGCGGCGGCATTGATGTGCGAATCGCTGGGAAATGGCGGCAAGATCCTGTCCTGCGGCAATGGTGGATCGGCTGGCGATGCACAGCATTTTTCATCGGAACTGCTAAATCGTTTCGAACGGGAACGACCGGCGTTACCGGCAATGGCTTTGACCACCGATAGCTCCACCGTCACCTCCATTGCTAACGACTACGCCTACGATCAAGTTTTCGCGAAACAAATTGGCGCGTTGGCAACCTCGGCCGATATCGTGCTAGCCATCTCAACCTCTGGCAACTCGGCCAACGTCTGCAACGCGATTGAAGCCACCCACGCTGCCGGGGCCAGAGTGGTTGCACTCACCGGTCGAGAAGGCGGCAAGATGGCACCACTGTTGGGTGCCGAGGACATCGAAATTCGGGTCCCGCATTCGCGCACCGCCCGCATTCAGGAGGTGCATCTCGTAGTGATTCACTGCCTATGCGATCTCATCGATTCGCAACTGTTTGACGACGTCGCTACTTAACGACCTTTAAAGCCGGGCGTGACTGACCGGAACCGTCAGGACCATCGCCGTCATCGGTAGGCGAGTCTCCCCCTTCAGAGAACACCACACCCTGGCCCGTCTCGCGTGCGTAAATCGCAAGCACCGCAGCGACCGGTACATGAATCGCAAACGGAGCACCGCCAAAGCGAGCTCGAAAGGAGATGTGGTCATTGCCCATCTGTAGATGCTCGACAGCGGAATAACTAACATTCAGCACAATGCGCCCGTCATTGATATATCCGTCGGGGACGTCTACACCGGGCAACTCTGCGTCTACAACAAGATAAGGCGTGTGACTGTTGTCCGTCATCCACTCGTGCATGGCACGTATCAGATACGGTCGTTTGGATGAGATGTTCTTTGGCTGGTCCGACACGCCGAGGCTAGAGCCGCATTTCCTGCTCAAGCTCCGTCAGACTGGCACGGAACGAGGGCCGCGAAAACAACCGCTCCATGTAATCTTCAATGGCCTCGCCACTCTTGCCAAAGTCGATATTGTATTGCTCCAGACGCCACAATAATGGTGCAACGCTGGCATCGACCAACGAAAATTCATCACCAAGGAAGAATGGCTTGGCCGCAAACACATCTGCGGTTGCCAGTACACTTTCCTTAAGGATTTTGCGCGAGCGTGTCGACTGCTTCTTCTCAGCGGCCTCTTCGATCTCTGCCGCCAGCTTGTACCAGTCGTTTTCGATACGAAACAGCGCGAGCCTGAATTGCGCCCGCGTCACCGGGTCCACCGGCATCAGCGGCGGATGTGGGAAGCGTTCATCCAGATACTCGATAATGACGCGCGAGTCGTATAACACCAAATCCCGGTCAACCAGCGTTGGCACCGTGTGGTAAGGATTCAGATCCATCAAGTCTTCCGGCAAATCCGGACCATCGACATTCACAATGTCGATATTGATGCTCTTTTCCGCCAGTACGAGGCGCGTGCGATGTGAGTGAATGCACGTCGGTCGTGAAAACAGGCTCATAATTGAGCGGCGGTTGGCAAGTACAGCCATCAAGTCTCTCCGTCAGTCGTTCTGGTTGTCGTTGTGGGCTGCTGAAGCGCCCGAAAGTCAGTTCTTTTTGACGTCTTTCCAGATCTCTTTCTTCAGCATCAATGACAAAATGAAGAACACTAACAGGAATACCATCACCCAAACACCGATTTTCTTGCGCTCAAGTTGCATCGGCTCGGAAATGAAGGCCAGAAAATTCACCGTATCACGCACGAATTGGTCATATTCCTCAGCAGAAAGCACCCCGGCAGTGACCGCTTTGTAACCACTGCCCGACTTGGCGTGGCCATCATCTGCGTGTCCCGAGTCTGCCTGCTCATCGCCATGTTCGTCATCATGTGAGTCGCTGTGATCGGGCACCTTCACACCCTCGAGCTCCCACAACACGTGCGGCATGCTAACACCTTGAACCAGAGTGTTATTCCAACCGGTTCGCGATTGCGTGTCGGCGTAGTAACTCTTGAGGAACGTATAGATGTAGTCCGTGCCTTTGCTGCGAGCGATCAACGATAGATCAGGCGGCACCTGCGCGAACCAGGCCTGTGCATCGGAAGCGCGCATCGACACGTTGATCGTTTCGTGCGTTTTGTCGGCATTGAACATCAAGTTTTCAATCAGCTGCTCTTCGGTGATGCCAAGTGCCTCGCCGAGTGTGTTGTAGCGCACGTACTGGGCGCTATGGCAACCGGAGCAGTAGTTCATGAAGTTCCGCGCACCCTTTTGCAGCGATTTCTGGTTACCGACGTTATTGTTGGCTTCCAGTAAATCAGCACCACCGCCCGCGGCGATCCCCGTCGTGGACAGCAATGCCAAACAGACAACTATCGCTGTGCGAGCAACCAGCCTAGCCATGATAGACAACCCGCTCTGGGACTGGCTTGGTTTTGTCCATCTTGCTCCAGATCGGCATAAACACGAAGAACGCGAAGTAGACGACAGTCAAGATTCTAGCCAGCAGCGTGTACAAATCGCTGGCAGGCTTTAGCCCCAGATAGCCCAGACCGATGAACGCGATAACGAACGTCGTCAGCGCGACTTTCGTGATGATGCCCTTGTAGCGAATTGACTTGACGGGTGACTTATCCAGCCACGGCAGGAATAGCGGCAATGCAACAGCAGCACCCATCAGGATGACGCCCAGGAGCTTATCCGGCACCGCTCGCGTCGCAGAGCGCGAGGTCGAGGGCGTGGGAATAGGTGAGGATGAGATGCTCTGCGCTTTCGGGCGCGTGGGCCATGAG
>JBCCZN010000029.1:0-19916 GCA_039187375.1 Pseudomonadota bacterium | reverse complement strand
GTGGAGACGTACTAGAATTTTGTGATCCAAGAATTCAGTCCATAAAAAAAACAATCGAGGAAATTTTTGATGTAGAGATTACTAATCATTCACTATATTTCTACGGAACTAAAAAGAAATCAGCAAATCAAGAAAACTAATTGCACCGCGCTGCAGCGAATCGCCCGCGTACTCCGCAATACTGATCGGGCCTGATATGTTCTTGGTAGACACCGACCCCGTCAACATACGACCGAACATTTCAAAGGTAAAACCAATTTTTTCGAGTGTCTGCTGCACCGCAAACGGCAATGCCTCGATCACACCGTATTTACGCTCGCCGTATAAATTCTCAGGGAACGTCTGATCCAGTGTTTCGATTCCGATCTGGGCCACCCGCTGATCGCCCTCACCGACGATGCGCGGCGTGATCATCTTTTGTAATGCTTCGCCCTCACGCTCCAGGGTCAACGCGATCGGCGAGCCATCGCCGGCACGAATCTTCTCAACAACCTGGACCCAGCCGGCCACCGGCTGATCTCCCACGCCAACAATCCGATCGCCGCGTTGTAAGCCGGCCGCTTGAGCGGGTGAACCGTCAACAACCCGGCCGACGATCGGCCTTGGGGACCAGGGTCGAAAACCCAATTGCTCAAATAATTTTCCAGGTTCGGCCAATCTTGCCGTTTCCGCCGACGCGTACAATGTCATTGAGTGCAGGCTGCCATCAGCACGCTCAATAGTCAGTGGCACTTGTGCGTCGTCTACCAACTCATCTACCAACACCTGAATGCCCAATTGCCACGACTCAATTTGCTTGCCGCCAATATCGGCGATCACGTCATTGAATTGCAGTCCGGCTTGCGCTGCCGGCGTCTCGGGCATCACTTCGCCAACGACAGGTCGCGTCACCGGCAAACCGACCGAAAAAATGAACCAATAAGCGGCGATCGCGAACAGGAAATTAAATCCGGGCCCTGCCAGCAATACCGCAATGCGCTGCCACACCGGCTGTGCGTTAAAGGTGCGATGATAGTCTGCATCACGCACGTTACCCTCGCGATCGTCGAGCATTTTCACGTAACCACCGAGTGGTAGCGCGCTAACGCAGTATTCGGTCTGATCGGGACCGGCACGTCGCGACCAGATCGGCTTGCCGAAACCGATCGAGAAGCGCAGCACCTTGATGCCGCACCACCGAGCAACGATGTAGTGACCATATTCGTGAATCGCCACCAGTAAACTGATGGTAATAATCAGGGCCATGGCGTAGGTGATCACGCTCACTTACGAAACTCCTGTGACGCTACCGTCTACAGACCACAAACGCGGTGGTTCGTTCCCGGATAGCATCACCACGGGCCGTGTCCTATGGCGATGCCGGCAACAAACAGCGGCGCGCCGGCACTGAGGCTGTCCAGACGATCAAGAATGCCACCGTGCCCCGGGAACAGGTTGCTCGAGTCTTTAACGCCTGCCTCACGCTTGAACATGCTGACCAACAAATCGCCAACAATTGATACGGCGCCAGTGATAATGCACAACGGCACCACGCGGTACCAAGGCAATGCTAGTAACAAACTGCCGCAAAAACCGATCAGCGCAGCCAGGATCAACCCGCCATACACGCCTTCCCAGGTCTTGTTTGGACTGACATTCGGCAAGAGTTTACGACGGCCTAAAAAACGTCCTGCAAAATAGCCGCCGACGTCCGTGGCCCAGATTGTTACCAACACGAACAGCAGCAGTGCATTGCCGCCGAATCGCGGCATATTCGGATAGCGCGCCAGACTGTCAAGTGCCATAAAAAAAGGCACAAGCGTTAAAAAACCGCCGACGACGACCATCCACGCCGGTAGCTTGCTCGGGTACCGACGCAGATGCGCAAATGCAAACACCCACCAAGCACCAGCCATCATCAGGATGCCAGCAAAAATTTCAGGCGCCCAGAACTGGAAATATTGGGTAGCAAAATAACCAAGGCAGGCCAGTGCAATGCCGACAATGTAGGTGATGCGCGCGATCGTATTGCCTTCGCCGATCAGTCCGCCCCACTCCCATGCCGCGAGCGCAACGATGACACCCACGACGGGTAATACCACCCAGGTCGGAAATACAAACAGCACCAGCAAAACGATCACGAGTGCGACCACTGCCGAAATAATTCTCTGCAACAGCACCGCTAACCCACCTCTTCCGTCGGTAGTGTTCGTACACCGCCAAAGCGTCGATGGCGATTGGCGAATTCCTGCAGCGACGCATCCAGCGCTGCCGCATCAAAATCTGGCCACAATACGTCACTGAACAAAAACTCGGTGTAGGCAAATTGCCACAAGAGAAAATTACTAATGCGCTTTTCGCCACCAGTGCGAATCATCAAATCAGGATCAGGACAATCACCCAGCGCCAGCGAACAATCGATACTGGTTTCATCAATATCCGCCGGATCCAGTTCACCGGCTTGTACCTGTTCAGCAACTCGCTGACAGGCATTGACGATATCCCAGCGACCTCCGTATCCGACTGCAATCTGCAGGGCCAGGCCCGTGTTGTCAGCGGTGAGCTGCTCAGCATCCGCCATACCGGCTTGCAGGCGATCAGACAATCGCGACAGGTCGCCAACAAACTTCAGTCGCACGTCATTTTCATGCAACTCAGCGACCTCGCGCTGAAGGGCGTCTAGAAACAACTTCATTAAACCGGTCACCTCTTCTTGAGGGCGGGACCAGTTCTCGCTGGAGAACGCAAACAGCGTCAGGTGTTCGATACCCAGCTCGCCGCAGCGACGCACGATGGCACGCACCGCTTTAACACCAGAGCGATGCCCAAATTGACGCGGCATGCCGCGCTTGCGGGCCCAGCGGCCATTACCGTCCATAACCACAGCAATATGCCGCGGCAGGTGCAAGTCTGTTTGAGTGTTATCGCGTGCCATCGGTAGGCTCGCTCAAAACTCCATGAGTTCAGATTCTTTTTCTGCCAGCAGCCCATCGGCCTGAGCGACGTATTGGTCAGTGAGCGTCTGAATGGCATCGGCTGCGCGACGTTCGTCATCTTCACCGATTTCCTTTTCTTTCAACAGGTCTTTCAGATCGGTCAACGCATCACGACGGATGTTGCGAATCGCAATCCGCCCATTCTCCGCTTCGCCTCTAACAACGCGAATCAAGTCCTTGCGACGCTCTTCGGTCAGCGGGGGCAGCGGCACTCGAATGACGGTACCGGCGGAGGCCGGGTTCAGCCCTAGATCAGAATTCATAATCGCCTTTTCGACAACCGCGACCATGTCCTTCTCCCACGGCGTGACCAGCAGGGTACGCGAATCCTCAACGCCAAGATTGGCGACCTGATTCAGTGGCACCTCGCTTCCGTAGTATTCGACAACGATATGATCCAGCAAGCTGGTATGGGCGCGCCCCGTGCGAATCTTGCTCATTTCGTTTCGCAGTGACTCCACGCTCTTGGCCATGCGACTGCCGGCGTCTTGTTTGATGTCTTCGACCATCGTTTCTCCCCGCTGCCCGTTAGGCCGCCGTCACCAGTGTACCGAGTGGCTCGCCCTTGAGCACGCGCACCAACGAGCCCGGATCCGTCATGTCATAGACTCGCAGTGGCACTTCATTGTCACGACACATGACGATCGCCGTCGCATCCATGACGTTCAGCCGCTCTGCCAATACACGATCGAACGTCACACTCGGCAATTGAACCGCATCCGGATTGGTTGCCGGATCGCTGTCGAATACGCCATTGACCTTAGTGGCCTTGAGCATCAAATCGGCTCCGATTTCAATCGCACGCAGGCTGGCCGCCGTATCCGTGGTGAAGAACGGATTACCGGTCCCTGCCGCGAGTACTACGACGCGACCCTTCTCAAGGTGACGGACCGCACGCCGACGTATGTAGTCCTCGCAGACATCGTTGATCGCCAACGCCGACATCACCCGCGCGTAGACGTCACGCTGCTCCAGCGCATCCTGGATGGCCAGTGCATTCATGACTGTCGCCAACATGCCCATATGATCGCCCGTCACACGATCCATACCGGCCCGAGCCAACCCCGCGCCGCGGAATATGTTGCCGCCACCGATCACAATGGCCACTTCAACATCCATCGCGACCGCTTCAGCAATTTCACCGGCGATGCGCCCGATCACCTCGGGATCAATGCCGTATTTCAACTGACCCATCAGTGCCTCGCCGCTCAGTTTGAGCAGGATGCGTTTGGCGATTGGGGTTTGCTGATCGCTGGCCATCGGTGCTTAGCTGTCGCTTTTGCCGGCGGCACTGGCAACCTGTGCCATCACCTCTTCGGCAAAGTTGTCTTCTTTTTTCTCGATGCCCTCACCCACTTCGAATCGCACGAAACCGTGCACGTTGGCATCCTTAGATTTGAGCAGTTTCGCAACGGTCTGATCCGGGTCTTTGACGAAGGGCTGGCCGATCAGCGTGATCTCCGCCAAATATTTGCGCATCCGACCATCGACCATCTTTTCAATGATCTCCTGCGGCTTGCCCGATCCCTTGGCCTGTTCGACCAGAATCTGACGCTCGCTATCCAACGTCTGCTGCGGTACCTGTGATTCATCAACACACAACGGCGAAGACGCCGCGACATGCATGGCGATATCGGTACCCAGCTCATCATCACCACCGCTCAACGCAACGATCGTGCCGATGCGCGCGTTATGGGTGTAGCTTGCAATTCTGCCGCCACCGTTAGCCAGTGTTGCGAACCGACGTACTCCGATGTTCTCGCCGATTTTGGCCACCAGACTAGTGCGCGCCTCTTCCACGCTCATGCCATCACCGGCTGGCAGCGCCATTAGCGCCGCGACATCCGCCGGCGCATGCTCGCTCACCAGCTTTGCCACCAATTGTGCGAAGCCGATGAAGTTATCGTCATTAGCGACAAAGTCTGTTTCGCAATTGACCTCGACAATAACCGCACCATCGGCAGTCGACTCGATGACAATACGGCCCTCGGCCGCGACTCGACCCGCCTTTTTGTCGGCTTTGGCCTGACCTTTCTCGCGCAGGAGTTTCGCGGCGGCATCCATATCTCCGCCTGCTTCTGTCAGCGCTTTTTTGCATTCCATCATGCCGACGCCGGTCCGTTCGCGCAGCTCCTTCACCATGGACGCTGTGATTGCCATGTTTAGATCCTCAAAAAATACAATGATCCGTCCAACCAGCAATACGCCGGCAGGCCATTATTTCTATTCGCTGTCGGCTGCTGCAGCACCGTCATCTGCGGCAGCCGTTGCTTCAGCAGGTGCCTCAGCAGGCTTGTCTGCCGGCTTTGCAGCCTTTGCCGGTGCTTTCTTACGCGGGCGCGCCGCCTTTTTGGGCGCCGCCTTACGCACGTTGCCTTCCTCATCCAGTTCGACGAACTCATCGTCGCCCAGCGCTACCTCGGGTGCCGCGGCCTTACCTTCCAGTACGGCGTCAGCAACCGCTGTGGCGTACAGGGAAATCGCACGCATTGCATCATCGTTACCCGGGATGACGTAATCGACGTTGTCCGGTGCGCAGTTGGTGTCGACGACAGCGACGACCGGAATACCCAGTTTACGGGCCTCATCGATAGCAATTTTCTCGTGGCCGACATCGATTACAAACAGTGCATCGGGCAGTCCGCCCATGTCCTTGATGCCACCCAGACTGCGCTCGAGTTTGTCGCGCTCGCGGGACAGATTCAGAATTTCTTTCTTCGTCAGCGATTCGGTAATGCCGCTCTCTTCCATTCCCTCAAGATCCTTCAGCCGCTTGATCGACTGCTTGATCGTCTTAAAGTTGGTCAGCATGCCACCGAGCCAACGGTAGTTGACATACGGCATGCCGCAGCGCGCCGCTTCCTTGCCGATGGTGTCGCGAGCAGAGCGCTTGGTGCCGACGAACATAACGTTGCCGCCATCGCTGGCAAGCTTGCGCGTGTAGCTCAGGGCCTCGCGAAACAGCGGCAAGGTGCGCTCGAGATTGACAATATGAATCTTGTTACGGTCACCGAAGATAAACGGTGCCATTTTAGGGTTCCAGTAGCGGGTCTGGTGCCCGAAATGTACGCCTGCCTCTAGCATTTGGCGCATTGTGACGTCAGCCATGATTTCTCCTGGGTTAAGCCTCCGTATATCCCCTGACGCAACCCCTTTTCAGGTGGGGCACCCAGCGGCAGGTGTCGATACACGTGTGGAATGAAATGTTTAAAGTTGCACGAAGCGCGCGCTTTATAGCATACGCACCGCACCAAAACCAGCGCATGGATAGCGGGTTTGAGCGTACAACCAGGCCCGCCGCGCTGGTATCCTTGTCGCCGTGGGCGTGCCAGCTGAGATGAGACGGCACCGCTGCACTATCACACGATAAGGTATCGCATGAACGTCACGATAAAAACCCCTGAAGAACAAGAAAAAATGCGCATCGCAGGCCGGCTCGCAGCCGATGTTTTGGACATGATTGGAGAATATGTCAAACCCGGCGTCACGACCGACGAGTTGAATACGATCTGCCATCGCTACATCACCGAAGTACAAGATGCGATTCCGGCACCACTGAATTATCGCGGCGGCGGCAGCTTGCCGTTTCCCAAATCGATTTGCACCTCGCTGAATCACGTAATCTGCCACGGCATTCCATCCGACCGTGTGCTGAAGAACGGTGATGCTTTGAATATCGACATCACAGTCATTAAGGATGGTTGGCACGGAGACACGAGCCGGATGTTCCTCGTCGGTAAACCGACTGTGCAGGCCGAGCGCCTAGTCGAGATCTGCCACGAAGCGATGATGCGCGGTATCCGCGAAATTGCACCGGGCAAACACCTCGGCGATATCGGCTATGCCATCCAGAGCTTCGTTGAAAAGCAACGTTACTCGGTTGTCAGGGAATATTGCGGCCACGGTATTGGCCGCGGCTTTCACGAAGACCCACAGGTCGTGCATTTCGGCAAGCGGGGGCGGGGAATGGCGCTGGAGGCGGGCATGACCTTCACCGTCGAACCGATGGTCAATGCGGGTAAGCGGCACACCAAGCTGCTGCCCGATGGCTGGACCGTTGTCACCAAGGACCACAAACTCTCCGTCCAATGGGAGCACACAGTTCTGGTCACCGAAACCGGCTATGAAATCCTAACCCTGGGTGCGAAAGCGCGCAGCGCTGCCAATGCAGCATGACCCGGAGCGTTCTCCAGACCTAGTCACCGGCGCCACACGCGTCAGCGGTGAGGCGCGTCCTGCGCAACCGGATAGCGATGCAGAACAAACCGTTGCGGCATTTGTTGACGCATTGCCAGATGCATCAACCGCCGGCATCGCTGTAGACCTGAAGACTCAGTTGGCGTTGGCGCGACAAGCTCTTGCCAATCGGTTTTTGCAAGGCGAAGCGGTCGAGGCACTAGTGCGTGCTGAGGCTGAGTTGGTCGACGCAGTCCTGATCTCGTTGTGGCGTCACTATGAGGTCGATTCGAGCATCGGGTTGATTGCAGTCGGTGGCTACGGCCGTGGCGAACTCCACCCGGGCTCTGACGTCGATATCCTGATTTTGCTACCCGACGATCAGTCGAACACCGACGCCGCCGCGCAGTTCGTGACGGCATTATGGGATACCGGGCTGGAGATCGGGCACAGCGTGCGCACGGTCGACGAGTGTCAGCGGGTCGCCAAAGATGATGTGACCATTCTGACGACCTTGATGGAGTCCCGCGTACTGTGCGGGCCGGCTGCGTTACACGAGCAGATGGTGGCCTGCACCGATCGTGAACATATCTGGGACTCCAACGCGTTCTTTCTGGCCAAGCGCGATGAGCAGACAGCTCGGCACGCTCGCTACGGCGATACTGGATACAACCTGGAGCCGAACTTAAAGGGTAGTCCAGGCGGATTGCGCGATATCCAGATGGTGGGCTGGATTGCGCGTCGCCACTTTAGCGCCACCGAACTGGAAGACCTGATCCACCACGGCTTTTTGTCACGCGGACAGCTAGACCGGATTTTGGAAGGACGCCACTTCCTGTGGACATTGCGCTATGGCCTACACGTGTTGACCGGCCGCCGTGAAGATCGTCTGCTTTTCGATCACCAAAAAAATCTGGCGCAAATGCTCGGCTATGAAGATGCCCGGTTCACGCTGGGTGTTGAGCAAATGATGCAACGATATTACCGCACGGTCATGCAAAACTCGCGCTTGAACGAGATGTTGCTGCAGTTGTTCGAGGAGCGCATTCTGCTGCCCACTGACACGCCGCCCCAACCGATCAACGATGCGTTTGTCAATCATAATGGCTATCTGCAGGCGGTTGATGCAGATGTATTCACACGCGACCCATCAGCGCTACTCGAAGTATTCTCCAGCATGCAAGCGCACCCAGAGTTGCGTGGTGTTGGTGCCAATACGATTGGCATGATTCGCCGCAACCTCACTCTGATCGATGAGCAGTTTCGACAGAATCCGCGCAACCACCGGTTGTTTTTGTCGATTATGGACGCGCCGCAGCACGTGACTCGTGAGTTGCGACGTATGAATCGTTACGGCGTGCTCGGTTTGTACATACCGGCCTTCGGCCGAATTGTCGGTCGTATGCAATACGACCTGTTCCACGCCTATACGGTCGACGAACACACGCTGTTCGTCGTCGATAACCTGCGTCAATTCTCGCGAGCATCCTCCGAATTCGGCGATGCACAGTATGCGCAAGTGATGGCGCGTCTAGACAAACCCTATCTTGCTTACCTGTCGGGCTTGTTCCATGACATCGCCAAGGGCCGCGGCGGCGATCATTCCGAGCTGGGAGCCGTCGATGCCTTGACGTTCTGCCGAGAGCATGGGATCGATGACAACGATGCAGAATTGGTGTCCTGGCTTGTGGCCAATCATCTGGTGCTGTCCATGACCGCACAAAAGAAGGACATCTCCGATCCCGACGTTGTCGCCGCATTTGCCCGTCTGGTCGGCGACGAGCGACACCTGGATTACCTTTATGTACTCACTGCTGCGGATGTGCGTGGCACCAACCCAAAGCTATGGAATTCGTGGAAATCAAAACTGTTCCATGATCTATATGCGGCGACGCGCCGTCACCTGCAGCGCGGGTTGGACAATCCAATCGACAAGACCGGACTCGTAGCCTCCACACGCCGGGCCGCGCTGGACTCACTGCTGTCTGATCAGCCGCAAGGTGCTATCGATGAGGTCTGGCGTGAACTGCCCGAGACCTACTTCCTGCGCCATAGCGCCGATGAGATTGTCTGGCACACAAGGCGATTACTACAGCACGGTCTGCAAACCCCCTTCGTCGATGTCGCACCCAGAACAGAGCTCAATGCACTGGCAATTCTGTTATACACGCCAGAGGTTAACCACACATTCGCGATTGTGACAGCGAGGCTTGCCGATCTTGGGTTATCGGTGCTGGATGCGCGGATCGAACCGACCCACAACCAGTTCAGCCTGGATACTTATATCGTAGTTGAAGAAGGTGGCCTACCAATGGGCGATGACCGCCACCGCGACGTTGAAGAGCGACTGACCGATGTCATCCATGCTGACAATCTCAACCTGGCTGTCAGCAGACGTGCACCTCGGCGACAGCGAATGTTCAACACTGATACGAAAATTCAATTTCGCCAGGATGAGGCCGTCGACCGCACGATTATGGAGCTGACCTCTGCCGATTATCCAGGATTGCTCAAATCGGTCGGTGAGGTGTTAATCGAGCGCGAGGTCTACATCAAATCAGCAAAAATCGTCACCATTGGTGAGCGCGCTGAAGACGTATTTTTCCTGACGAATATGCAGGAGACACCGCTTGATGATGCGCACTGCGAGCGGCTGCGGGATGCGCTGTTATCGCGTCTGAATGCCGAGGGCGAGTAATGCAAACCAACCCCGGCTTCGCCACGCTGCATCCTTATCCATTCGAAAAACTCGCACAGCTACTGGGCGGCGTAACGCCACCGGATGATCTGGATCCGATTCCGCTTGCGATTGGTGAGCCGCGTCACGCTCCGCCCGAATTCGTCTTGCAACGCTACCGCGATACGTTACTGGAAGGCGTCAGTCGATACCCCAGCATGCGCGGTGGTCTTGCATTGCGTGAGGCCTGTGCCGGCTGGTTACAACGGCGCTTCAATGTCCGTATTGATCCTGCTAACGCGCTACACCCGGTTACCGGCACGCGAGAGGCTCTGTTTGCGATTACCCAGACACTGGTCGACCCGGCGGCGCAATCGTTGATATTGATGCCCAATCCCTTCTATCAAATCTATGAAGGTGCAGCCTTGTTGGCCGGCGCGACGCCGCATTACCTGGCCGCCGATCACAGTAACGGTTATTTACCCGACCTGGACGCAATTGCACCGCAGATCTGGCACCAAGCTCGCGTGTTCTATTTGTGTAATCCGGTCAATCCCGCGGGCACGGTGGCACCGGTCGATTATCTGCGACGACTGATCGCGTTAGCGCGTGAGCACGATGTCGTTGTCGTTGCGGATGAGTGCTATATCGAATTGTATCGAGACCAGCCACCCGATTCGGTTTTGAACGCGGCACACGACGATCAGCACACGAATGTGCTCGCCTTCCACAGCCTGTCGAAACGTTCCAATTTGCCGGGGCTACGCTCGGGTTTTGTCGCCGGTGATCCGGCCTTGATCGAGCTGTTCGCCCGTTACCGCACCTACCATGGTTGTTCGATGTCGCTGGCAGTCCAGCATGCCAGCGCCGCAGCATGGGATGACGACGCCCACGTAATGGATAATCGCGCCCAGTACAACGCCAAGTATGTTATCGCACAGGAAACACTTGGCAGGTTGTTGGAACTAGAAGTGCCAGCGGCAACGTTCTATCTGTGGCCAAGTATCGGTGAAGACGATACGACCTTTTGCCGCGACCTGTTCGAACAAACCCATATCACCGCAGTGCCCGGTCAATATCTGGCTCGCACCGTCAATGAGCATAACCCCGGATTTGGCCACATTCGTTTGTCACTGGTTGCCGATCTCGAACACACCCGTCTTGCCTTCGAACGAATTGCAGCGTTCATCCAACATCGCCGGAGATAATCACAGCATGGCCGACTTACAATCAACGATCGAATCCGCCTGGGAGCAACGTACCGAGCTGGGTACCGACCACACCGATATTGTGGCTGCAGTCGATGCGGCGATTGCATTACTCGATCGCGGCGAAGCGCGGGTTGCGCAACCAGTAGCAGATGGCTGGCAAGTGAATGACTGGCTTAAGAAAGCCGTATTGCTGTCCTTCCGCTTGCGAGACAATCAGGTCATCGATCACTCACCGAATCGCTACTTCGACAAGGTACCACTGAAATACACCGATTACACGGCAGATGACTTCAAGGCTGACGGTGTCCGCGTTGTACCCGATGCACAGGTCAGACGCGGCGCCTATGTTGCCAACGATGTTGTACTCATGCCCTCCTACACCAATATCGGCGCCTACATTGACTCGGGCACGATGGTCGACACCTGGGCGACCGTTGGTAGTTGCGCACAAATCGGCAAGAACGTGCATTTGTCAGGTGGGGTTGGCATCGGCGGCGTGCTGGAACCGATTCAGGCCGCACCAACGATTATCGAGGATGACTGCTTTATTGGCGCACGATCTGAAGTGGTCGAAGGGGTTATCGTCGAAACCGGTAGCGTCATTTCAATGGGCGTCTATCTCGGCCAGAGCACGCGCATCTACGATCGGGAACGCGACGAGGTGCTGTATGGCCGCGTGCCAGCGGGCAGTGTTGTCGTCGCCGGTAACTTGCCGGCGGACAACAGTAAGTATTCGCTGTATGCCGCTATTATCGTCAAGCGCGTCGATGCCAAAACTCGGGCCAAAGTCGGATTGAATGAGCTACTGCGATCGGCGGAGTCGCAAGCATGAGCACGGTCACGCTGTACGGACTCAGACAGTGCGACACGTGCCGCCGCGCGATGCGCTGGCTGGATGCCAATGCAGTCGCCTACCACTGGGTGGACATTCGTGAAAAAACACCAGCCACCCACGTCTTAAGCACATGGATAGACGCCGTTGGCATCAGTACGCTCGTAAACCGTCGGTCCACAACCTGGCGTACGCTGGATGCCGCAACACGTGATCTGCTTGATGACACCACAGCGCCCGAGCTGTTACGACAGCACCCGACACTAATCAAACGACCGGTGCTCGCCGTAGACAAGGCGGTATCGGTTGGCTTCGACGAGGCCGATTGGCGTGCGCGTCTGCCCGGGTTGGCAGACACTTAGTTAGCGATCAGCCGAAGCGGCCGGTGATGTAGTCTTCAGTCAATCTGTGACTGGGGTTGGTAAATACACGATCTGTATCATCCACTTCGATCAACTCGCCGAGATGAAAATAGGCGGTGCGTTGTGCCACGCGCGCTGCTTGCTGCATCGAGTGCGTTACGATCACGATCGCGTAGTTCTCGCGCAGCTCGTCGATTAAGTCCTCAATTTTCGCCGTTGCGATCGGATCAAGTGCCGAGCACGGTTCGTCCATGAGAATGACCTCAGGACTGACGGCAATAGTGCGGGCAATGCACAAGCGTTGTTGCTGGCCACCGGACAAACCAGTACCGGTCTCGTGCAAACGATCCTTCACCTCAGCGAGCAAGCCTGCCTTTTCCAGGCTGGTGTGAACGATCTCATCGAGTTCGGCCCGGTCATCAGCCAATCCATGAATACGTGGCCCGTAGGCGACGTTGTCATAAATCGACTTTGGAAACGGATTCGGTTTTTGAAACACCATCCCGACACGGGCACGCAATGCAACCACATCCATATGTCGTGAGTAGATGTTTTGCCGATCAAGCATAATGTCGCCGTGAACACGTGCAGTCTCGATCGTGTCATTCATGCGGTTTAGACAACGCAAGAACGTGGACTTGCCACAGCCGGACGGTCCAATCAATGCAACAACCTGATTGCGAGCGAACTCAAGACTGACGTTGTTAATCGCCTGAGTTTCGCCATAGAACACATCGACATTGTGTGCCTGAAAATACGGCTCATCAACGAAGGGCGTGCCGACGGTGACCGTCTGCTTCAGAGTGTTGCGACGGTTCTGTGCAACGCTCTCCCGCGGCGTTGATGGCGCAAGTACTGGGCTTGAATCCACTGTTAACTCGGACACATGGCTCTCCATCAACGCTCCGCTGCGCACGCTCACCAAGTTCTTTCGAACCGTCGCCGCAGCAAAACAGCAATCAGATTCATCAACAGCAGGAACGCCAAGAGCACGATAATCGCAGCCGAAGTGCGTTCGACAAACGCCCGTTCCGGGCTGTCGGCCCATAAATATACCTGAACCGGAAGCGCAGTGGCAGGCTCCATTGGTGTACCGGGAATATCAACGATGAAAGCGACCATGCCAATCATCAGTAACGGCGCAGACTCGCCGAGGGCACGCGCCATACCGATAATGGTACCCGTCAGAATACCGGGCAACGCCAATGGTAGAACATGCTGGAACACCATCTGGACCTGCGACGCACCGATACCCAGTGCCGCTTCACGAATTGAGGGTGGCACCGATTTAATCGCCGCACGTGCGGCAATGATGACGACTGGCAAGGTCAGTAACGCCAGCACCAAGCCGCCCACCAATGGCGCCGAGCGCGGCAGACCCACCCAATTGATAAATACCGCCAGCCCCAACAATCCGTAAACAATCGAAGGCACTGCCGCGAGGTTGTTGATATTCACTTCGATCAGATCAGTCCAGCGATTACGTGGGGCGAACTCTTCCAGGTAGATCGCCGCGGCGACTCCAAGTGGAAATGCCAGCAGCAAGGTGACCATCAGCATGTAGAACGAGCCCATGAACGCGCCACGAATGCCAGCAAGTTCCGGATCGCGCGAATCGCCGTTGGAGAAAAATGCCGAATTAAATCCGAGGTAGAGTCGATTCTGCGCCAGCAGTGCATCGATCCAGTCAATTTGGCGGTCATTCACAACACGCTGTGACTCGGGCAAAGCGCGATCCACGTTGCCCTTCAGCACCATATCGACATTTGCGCTAGCGGGTACGGTGAGTTCCAACTGCGCGTCGATCAACTCTGGCGATTGCATCACACGCTCTCGCAACAGGAACCCGGCATCGACGCTAACCAGACCGGCCAGTTCACGACGATCCGCCCGACTGCGCGCATCGGGAAATAGTCGTACCAGCGCATTGCGGATCACCGCATCGTAGTCACCTTCCGATAACGACGCAGTACTGCCGTCAGCCGCGGGGTCCACATCGGCAGCACTGACCGTCACTGGCAACACGATTCGTGCTTGCTGAAACGCGCTGACGCCATTGCCGACAATATCGAGGAAAAACAGCGCAAGAAATACCAGTCCGACCATAACAGCCGCGAATCCAAACGCGCGAAAACGCTTCTCGCTCGCGTAGCGCTTCTTGAGGCTGGCCTCAACGACCGCGCGAATCTCCTGTTGCGTGCGCGCCATTGAGACCCCTACTCGTACTGCTCACGGTACTTGCGTACCACTTGCAAACCGAAAATATTCAAGCCGAGCGTGACTAGAAACAACAACAGACCCAATGCGAAGGCGGCCAGCGTCTTCGCGCTATCAAATTCCTGATCACCCACCAACAGCGTCACGATCTGCACCGTCACTGTTGTCACCGCCTCAAATGGATTCGCCGTCAGATTGGCTGACAGACCAGCGGCCATCACGACGATCATCGTCTCGCCGATCGCCCGCGAAATCGCCAACAGGATACCGCCGACAATCCCCGGCAGCGCTGCGGGCACCAACACCTGTCGAATGGTCTCCGAACGCGTGGCGCCCAAGGCCAGTGAGCCGTCCTTCATCGCTCTAGGTACCGCCGTTAGCGCATCATCCGACAGCGATGAGATCAGCGGAATAATCATGATACCCATCACCAAACCTGCGGCAAGCGCGCTCTCCGATGCCACACTGATACCAAGCGATTCACCGACACCGCGCAATAACGGTGCGACGGTCAACGCAGCAAAAAAACCGTAGACCACTGTGGGAATGCCGGCTAGAACCTCGAGCACCGGTTTGGCGAACGAACGAAAACCCGGTCTTGCATATTCGCTCAGGTAAATAGCGGTCATTAGACCAACCGGCGTCGCAATCAACATCGCGATCGCGGTAATCAACATCGTGCCAGCGAACAATGGTACGGCACCAAACGAGCCGGACGAGCCGACTTGATCTTCGCGAATGGCAGTTTGCGGACTCCACTCGAGTCCGAATAGAAATTCCGTGACTGGCACCTTACCGAAAAATCGCATCGCCTCGAGCAACACGGAAGCCACGATTCCGATGGTTGTCAGTACGGCAATACTCGAGGCGAGCAACAGAAGCCAGCGCACGAAGCGCTCCACACGTTGACGCGCGCCAAACTCAGGTGAGATGCGCCGCATCGCGATAACCGCACCGATCAACATCAATGCCAGAGCACCACCTGACAATATTCGACGGCTTTGTTGCTCTAGATCGATATAGCGTTGTGCCAGTTGATTTAGCGTCTCGTCACTGGATTGAATTGCACCAGAGGCGATATTGCGAATCTCATTCAGCGCCAGACTGCTATTGCCGGCGGCGGCCTCGACAACCTGCGCAGGGAGCGATTGCTGCATTTGTAAATCAATAATTCGCGCGGACATCAACGACCAGATAAACAGAACCGCAAGTACCGGAATCACGACCCACAAGAACGAATAGGCACCGTAGTAACTCGGCAACGAGGCTAGCGCCGAACGTCGCGGCGCCAGACTCACCGCGCGCATAGTTCCCGCCGCGTATAAGGCGGCACCGGCCAGTAGCGCAATGATTAAAAGGGTCAATGGTTGCATGATTGGCGCGAACCCTACAGGCGCACCGGACTTAATGCCAGCACGTTGGCCAACACCTCGGCTCTTTCTGTGGCCGGCATCGGTATGAGACCGCGGTCGGACAAATAGCCCTCTTCACCCCATGCCCGATCGCTAGTGAATTCGCGCAAGAATTCGCGCAGACCAGGAATAACGTCGACATGTGCACCTTTGACATAAAAATATAATGGTCGAGATACCGGGTAATTGCCCGCAGCGATTTCGGCAAAAGTAGGCAAGACGCCGTCAACACTCGCGGCATGTACCTTTTCCGAATTTTGATCAAGGAAGCTGTAGCCGAAGATGCCCAAGGCAGATGGATTGGCACGCAGCTTCTGCACGATCAGGTTGTCATTCTCGCCTGCCTCGATATACAGCCCGTCCTCGCGCACCGTGTGACAGAGTGATTTGAATCGATTGTTGTCGGTTTTCTTCATCTTCTCGATGAAACCGAAAGTCTCGCAACCACCTTCCATCGCTAGCTCAACGAAGGCGTCGCGCGTGCCGGATGTTGGTGGCGGCCCCAATACCTCAATTCGTGCATCGGGCAGCTCAGCGCTGATTTGTGACCAGCGCTCATAAGGGTTATCGATCAACGTATCCGTGCCATCCGGATTGGGCACCTGTTTGGCCAATGCAAGCCAAATATCTCGACGCGTCAGCGCGAACGGCGGCTTGGCCCTCGAATTAGCAACCACAATGCCGTCATAACCCACCTTGACCTCAACGATATTGTCGACACCATTGCCGGCACACAGTTTGATTTCAGATGCTTTGACTCGTCTTGAGCTGTTGGTGACGTCCGGGAAACCCACACCGATACCATCACAGAATAGCTTGAAGCCACCGCCAGACCCTGTGGCCTCTACCTTGGGCGTTCGAAACGACGTGCGTCGGCCAAATCGCTCTGCCACCACGGTTGTGAACGGGTATACGGTCGAGGAGCCAACGATTTCGATATAGTTGCGCCCGTCTTGCGCCGAACTGTTACGCGACGCCACACCGGCCAACACCAGCATCATTCCAGCTGCGATTCTCAGTGCCATTCGCACGATCCCATACACTTCGCTGTTTCAACTCGCTAAAGTAGCCGGTGAACGTTACCGGAATGTTGCATTTTACCTCTTTCACACCAACGAGTTGCCATGTCCAGCCAAATCGACCTCATTGATCACCCAACCGTCGCTTTGACACGAGCGTTGATTGAACGTCAGTCAATTACACCGGTAGACGCCGGATGTCAGGCGATGATGGCTGACCGACTCACCAGGATCGGGTTTGACTGCGAACACATGCGATTCGGCGCAACCGACAATCCCACTGACAATTTGTGGGCACGCCGCGGCAATGATGGCCCGGTGTTGTGCTTTGCCGGACACACCGATGTTGTGCCACCCGGGCCGCTTGAGGACTGGCGTACACCGCCCTTCACCCCCAGCATCGACGGTGACTTATTGTTCGGACGAGGTGCTGCTGATATGAAGGCCTCGCTGGCAGCAATGTTGGTCGCGGCCGAGCGCTTCGTTACTGACCATCCAAACCATCGTGGATCGCTGGCCTTGCTGATCACCAGTGATGAGGAGGGTCCTGCGCGCGATGGGACACTCAAGGTCATGGAGACGCTGACGGCGCGCAATGAGCAAATCGACTGGTGTGTCGTCGGTGAGCCGTCCAGTACCGCGCAATTGGGCGACCTGATCCGTATCGGCCGCCGCGGTTCTTTATCGGGCATGCTGCAAATCCATGGCATCCAGGGTCACGTGGCTTACCCACAACTGGCCCGCAATCCTATTGAGGATTTCGCACCGGTGCTAAAGGCGCTCTACGACATGCCGCTCGATGAGGGTAATGCGCACTTTCCACCCACCTCGTTCCAGTTCGTCAAGGTACAGGCGGGCACAGGGGCGCCGAATGTCACGCCCGGCCAACTCGATGCGCGCTTCAATTTCCGCTATTCGACGCAATGGCATCATAGTGAGCTGGAGGCCGCAGTCACCGAGGTAATGGATCGCTTCGATATCGACTACACGCTCAATTGGCACCTGTCCGGTGAGCCCTTTCTGACACAACCTGGCAAGCTCACCGATGCCGTTTGTGATGCGATTGAAGCACACACGTCGCAACGCCCTGAGCTGTCAACCGGTGGCGGCACGTCTGACGGCCGTTTCATCTCTCCAGCGGGCGTGGATGTGATTGAGTTGGGACCGGTGAATGCAACGATTCACAAGGTAAACGAGTGCGTGTCAATGACCGATATCGTCGCTCTGACCGATATCTACTACGACATCATGCAGCGACTGCTTCATCCCGTCTGAGGCTGAGCAGAAGCCCAATCACAATCCACGCTTCCAGCGCTAGCATCGCGATCAATACCCACGCTGGCATGCTCAAACCGAGAAACTGCCAGGTTACCTCGGCGCACTCACCGGAGGCGGTCAGTACGTTTTTCAATACGTCGGCTAATGGCAAGGTATCGAGCATGTAATCGAGGCTGGCGCCACCGCAGCTGGGCACCTGATCGGCCGGCAAACTCTGTAACCACAGGTGCCGTCCGGCAACCAAGGCACCTAGATTGGCTGCCAATCCAGCCCAGCCGGCATAGAACCAACGCATCGCACCATAGGGATTGTGCAACATACCCACCAGTGAAACGACGCCCAACGCAATCACGGCGATACGTTGAAACACGCATAGTGGGCAGGGATATAACTCGAGCACATGCTCTGCATAGAGCGCATAACCCATCAAACCCACGCAGGCGAGAAAGCTTACGCCGAATGTAAGACGACTACTCACACTAGGGATCGAATCTCTGCGTCGGGGTGACTTCGAGTTCTACATCGTCGATATGGATGTGGCGCACATCCTTGCCATGCACCATATACACAACATACTCGCAGATGTTCTTGGCATGATCCCCAACACGCTCGAGTGCCCTCGCCGCCCACATCACCTGCATGATGCGTTCAATATCGTCGGGATTCTCCATCATGTCGCGCACGCACGCTTTGTTCAGCGCTTCGTATTCTTCATCAACCTGTTCATCGCTACGGATCACATCCAACGCCGCCTTAGTATCCTGGCGGGCGAACGCATCCATACCGTCCTGAAGCATCACGCGCACGTTAGCACCCAGCTTTTTAAGATCGAGGTAGGAATCACTCGGACGATCCATGTTGGCCAGTCGCGATGCCAAATAGCCGATTTTCTCAGCCTCATCTCCGACCCGTTCGAGATCAGTAATGGTCTTAACCACCGCCATGATCAGCCGCAAGTCTGACGCAGTCGGTCCTCGCAGCGCCAAAAGGCGACCACACTCTTCGTCGATATTGACCTCGGCGCTGTTGACCTTGTAATCATCACGAGCGACCCGCAGACCCAGCTCGCTGTTGCCAGAGACCACCGCTTCAATTGATTTTTCGAGCTGCGATTCGACAAGCCCGCCCATCGCCAGCACGCTGTTGCGCAGGTCTTCAAGATCCTTATTAAAGCGTTTGGAGATGTGATCCATCAATTCCATATTATGCACGCATTTCAGCGCCATTCGCGCTGATGTCAGCCTTGCCCCACAGACTCAGACTGTAACATGCCCGGCGATGGAAACCGCAGTCGTTCCGGCGGAAATCGGCAGCTAAAGGTGCTGCCCTGACCTATTTCGGTATCGATCTCAAAATCAGCATCGTGCCGCACCAATGCGTGTTTGACGATCGCTAGCCCCAACCCAGTACCACCCGAGTCGCGCCCGCGTCCGCGATTGACGCGGAAGAAGCGCTCAGTCAGGCGAGGCACGTCCTCCGGCGAAATACCATCGCCCTTATCGCTGACACGCAACACACACCAACCGTCGTCATCCTCGGACCACGACACCTCGACAGGCGCATCATCTGCGCTATATCGCAAAGCATTGCTAATCAGGTTGCTGGTGACAGAGGTGATCTCACCATATTCACCGAGAATCTGCGCGTCAGTCGTAACCAGTGAATCGATACGATTGGCATCTGCGCTGCCAAGACTGCTGCACTCACGAATCACCGCCATCATGTCTACCGGCGTTTCCATCGGTGCTGATGCGCCG
>JBCCZN010000028.1:0-19975 GCA_039187375.1 Pseudomonadota bacterium | reverse complement strand
CGGTGCGCCCAGCGTGCCGATGCCATGTGGACCGGGCAGTGATGTCAGGTGCAGGCACACCCCGGCCATGCGTTGTTCGTGCAGTGGCAGTGGGCTGTGGTCATCTGTGGTCATAAGATCAGTCTATGGCGCAAAAACGGGCAGCGATTCGGTGTGCGCTGGCAGGTTACCCGAGCGACGAGGTCGCGCAAAGCCAGCGATGAGCGTTTAGTGAGCTGGTCGACAGTCGCTTCGACGTGAACTGGACACTGATGATTGCGATGTTTTGCGTGGAATCTCGGCGAGGATCAGGGCACGCTTGTCACATGAGTGAGACGACTGACCCTGTGATTCCGTATCGGGATCTGTTTGGCCCCGGACCGACCAACGTTCCGGATTCGGTGTTGATTGCGCTGGCGCAGCCAACCATTGGCCATCTCGACCCGGTGTTCCTGGATACGATGGACCATGTTGTTGCGGATTTGCGTACGGCGTTCGTGACCGAAAACCCGGTGACGTTTGTGATGTCTGCGCCTGGCTCGATCGGGATGGAAGCGAGTCTGGTCAATCTGGTTGAGCCGGGCGATACCGTGATCATTTGCATTAATGGCGTCTTCGGTGGCCGCATGCAGAGCATTTGTGAACGGATCGGCGCCAAGGTTGTGGTGGTCGAGGACGAGTGGGGCACGCCGGTTGACCCGGACAAACTCGAACAGGCACTCAAGGCGAATCCGGATTGTGGTTTGGTGGGCTTTGTACACGCAGAAACCAGCACCGGGGTTCGCTCTGATGCCAAGACCTTGGCCAGTCTTGCCAAGCAACACGATTGTCTGGTGGTTGCGGACACAGTGACATCGTTGTCAGGTGTCGAGTTGCGCGTCGATGAGTGGCAACTCGATGCGGTGTATTCCGGCAGTCAAAAATGCCTGAGTTGTGTACCTGGATTGGCACCGATTACCTTTTCGCAGGCGGCGATCGATAAAGCGGCGACTCGCAAGACGCCGGTACAAAGCTGGTTCTGCGATACCAATTTGCTGGCACCGTACTACACCAGTGGCGAGTCCAAGCGCGCGTATCATCACACGGCGCCAGTCAATTCATTGTTTGCCATGCGTGAGGCGTTGCGACTCGTCGTTGCCGAAGGTCTTGAGCAACGCTGGCAACGCCATCAGGCCGCCGCCGCACACCTGTATGCACGTCTTGAAGGGGCGGAGCTATCGTTGGTTGTGGCCCCCGAGCATCGGTTGTCACCGCTGACCTTGGTCTCGATTCCAGACTATTGCGATGATGCGAAGGTGCGCGGCAAATTGCTCGGTGAGCGCAGCATCGAGCTGGGTGCCGGGCTTGGCAAGTTCGCAGGCAAGGCCTGGCGAATCGGTCTGATGGGACACAATGCGACCGTCGAGCGCGCCGACTTCATCGCGGATGCGCTGATCGATGCCATGCGCTAAGCCTCAAGGCTAAGCAAACCCCGTCTTTTATAGTAGTCTTGCGTCCGGACGGGGGCGTCTGTTAGCTCGGGAGCACACATGGCTGAATTTGTACCAGTCAGCGCGTTCGATTTGATTATTGTCGGTGGCACAGGCGATCTGGCTCAACGCAAATTGCTGCCGTCACTCTTTCGTCGTGATTGCGATAATCAGTTCACCGACGACAGCCGGATTGTCGGTGCGTCTCGAACGCAAATGGATGACGCTGCGTTCGTGCAGATGGTCTGCAAAGCCCTAGAGACTTATTTGAGCGAGGAAGCGTTAGACGATGCTGTCTGGAAGCGCTTCGCTGCGCGCTTGCATTATCAAGTGCTTGACGTTCCGGAATCGGCCGGTTGGCAGTCGTTACAACAGCGCTTTGGCGGCAGTGATGCGCGAACCCGCGTGTTTTATCTGGCGACCATCCCATCTTTATTTGGCGAGACATCAAGGCAGATCTCCAGCCATGGCCTGATTAACGGCCACACACGTATTGTGTTGGAAAAACCGGTTGGTCGTGATCGCGAAACGGCACGTGAGATTAACGATGCGGTTGGCGAGCACTTCGACGAAAGCCAGATCTATCGAATTGATCATTACCTGGGCAAGGAGACTGTGCAGAATCTCTCGGCGCTGCGTTTTGCCAACTCATTGCTCGAGCCATTGTGGAATCGAACCCACATCGACCACGTTCAGATCACCGTTTCCGAACACATTGGTACTGGTAATCGCACACAGTATTACAACCGCAGTGGCGCACTACGTGACATGGTGCAAAACCACTTACTGCAGCTGTTGTGTCTGGTGGCGATGGAGCCGCCGTTAAGCTTGTATCACGATGATGTGCGCAACGAAAAAATCAAAGTGCTCAAGGCGCTACGACCCATTACGCCAGAGACTGTGAAACGGGCGACAGCGCGTGGGCAATATGCTGCGGGAGCGATCAACGGTGAGGCGGTACCCGGTTATATCGATGAGCTCGGTGACGCCAGCGATACCGAGACTTTTGTCGCTGTGCGTGCGGATATCGACAACTGGCGCTGGAGCGATACGCCATTTTATCTGCGTACCGGCAAACGTCTGCCGCATAAGGCGTCGGAGATCGTTATTCAGTTCAGTAAAATTTCGCATTCGATTTTTCCCGAGAGTGCCGGTGAGCTGGAAGCCAACAGGCTGATTATTAGACTGCAGCCCAATGAAGGCATGATGCTGACGATGGCGACCAAAGAGCCTGGTCCCGGTAATTTTCAGTTACGTTCGTTACCGTTGAATTTGAGTTTCAATGAAACCTATGACGTGCGTTATCCAGACGCCTACGAGCGGTTGCTAATGGAGGTGTTGCGCGGCAATCCCGCATTGTTCATGCGGCGTGATGAGGTGGATTCGGCATGGGCCTGGATCGATCAAATTATCGAATCTTGGCGTGATGCGAAGATGGGTGTGCAGAGTTACGTGGCCGGCACCTGGGGTCCGTCAGACTCGGTCGTGTTGTTGGATCGCGATGATCGCGCCTGGTTCCAATCCGACCTGTGAGTTTTTGGAGTAACGACGATGTTCGTGTTGCAGTCGTTTGATAGTCGTAGCCGCGCGGCGCAGGTGTTAGCGAACGATATCGCTAGTAGCCTGCGCGATGCGCTAGAGGCGCGCGGTCGTGCAACACTGGTGGTATCCGGTGGCAGCTCGCCGCTGGAGATGTTCAGCCTGCTCGGTGAGGTCGATCTAAATTGGGCGCGTGTCGTTATTTTGCCCAGTGATGAGCGTTGGGTAGATCAAGAAGATCCCGCCAGCAATGCGGGGATGCTAATGCGCACACTGATGGCCGGTCGTGCGTCGGCGGCGCGATTACTGAGTCTGTATGACGAGTCGTTAGCGGAGCACGACATTGCCACGGCATTGTCTTCGCGTCTTAGCGAGCTGGCATTGCCGCTGGACGTCGTATTGCTAGGCATGGGCGGGGATGGTCATACCGCGTCGTTGTTTCCCGATGATCCGGATATTGCTGGCGCATTGGCCAGTACGGATCACTGTGTCACCGCCCGCCCGCCGAGTCAGCCACTACTGCGTGTTTCGTTGACACCCAATACACTGCTCAACGCCCGACAAATCAAATTGCTGTTTTTTGGCCAGGAAAAAGCAGACGTTTTTTCAGAGGCTGCAGAGCATGGCGATCTGACCGAATATCCGGTGCGTTGTGTGTTACGCCAGGAGCGCGTGCCTGTTACGACCTACTTCGCTCAATAGACAGCCGTATTCGACGCACCGAGTTGTGCAACGGGTCACTGCACATCGGCGGTTTGGCCAATGCGGTGGCGTTGTTGCGGAGCTTGGTGACAGTGCATCGTTAGTTGATCACGGCGTGGGGTCTGCCGTGTAATCATTTCCGATCAGGTCAGGTCTGTATCAGCACATTTGAGTGCATGGAGGAATGCAGCAATGACAATCCAGAAATCCGGATGGCTTGCCCTGTTGGGCCTGATCGCTTTGACACTGCCAACACTGGCGCTGGCAGATAAAGCGCCTGTTTACACCGCGTTGTTTTCCGATACGGCGTTGAAGGGCTATGACCCTGTGGCGTATTTCGAACTCGGCAAAGCGACCAAGGGGAGCAAACAATTCAAAACCAACTGGAATGGTGCGCAATGGTGGTTTGTGAGCGCTGAACATCGCGATGCCTTTATCGCAGCGCCCGAGCAGTATGCACCGCAGTATGGCGGCTATTGTGCCTGGGCCGTGGGTAATGGCTACACTGCCTCTGGTGACCCGGAAGTGTGGTCGATTGTTGACGGCAAGTTGTATGTCAACTACAACGAGTCAATTGGTGAAAAATGGCAAAAGGATAGAGCCGCTCTGATCAAGAGTGCGGATGCCAATTGGCCGGATGTATTGAAATAGGGAAATTTTGAAGAAGATCGTCATCGTCAATCCGAAAGGCGGCAGCGGTAAAACGACGTTGGCGACGAACCTGGCAAGTCACTTTGCCCGCGCGGGCGGCCACCCGACGTTAATGGATTACGACCCACAGGGGTCGAGTATGCATTGGCTGGCCAATCGCGCGGATACCTATCCATCGATCCATGGTATCGCCGCCTACGAAAAACCGATGGGTATGACGCGCAGCTTCCAGTTGAAGGTGCCCGATGAGTGTCAGTGGCTGATCGTCGACTCTCCCGCCGGCTTCACGTCGGCGGAGATTCGCGATATTACGCGCGATGCCGACAAGGTGGTGATGCCAGTGCTCCCGTCGACGTTTGATATTCATGCCGCGTCGCGAACGGTTGCAGACTTGTTGCTCATATCAAAAATCAGTCGAGCAGATGCTCAGTTGGGCGTCGTTGCGAATCGGACCCGTCGGAACAACCGAGCGTTCCAGCGTCTGA
Organism: Pseudomonadota bacterium; assembly: GCA_039187375.1. Lineage (GTDB taxonomy): Bacteria > Pseudomonadota > Gammaproteobacteria > Steroidobacterales > Woeseiaceae > CALBPI01. Next base: position 15,150 of record JBCCZN010000028.1, on the reverse strand, counting down.
TTCGGTTTCTAGACAGTTTGGGTATCCCCGTTGTGGCCGTGCTGCGTGATACGCAGAACTACGTGCACGCGTCAGAGTTTGGTATCGGTTTGTCGGATTTGAAGTCGTGGCAGATCGTCAAGGACAAGCCGGAATGGGAGCGATTGATCGACTTCGTTAGCGGCGGACAGGCGAATCAGGCGTTGGCGGCACAGCATGATCTCGCTTGATGCACTCCAGCACAATGGATGATGTGGCATCCTTGACGCCGGGCAGGTTTAGGATCTCCTGCTGAATAAACTGGCCATATTCGCGCAGGCTGCGACTGATAATCCGCAACATAAAATCGATAGAGCCGGATAGCATGTAGCAGCTTTGTACTTCCGGCAGTCTTAGCATCCGTTCGCGAAACATCATGGCAAATTCCTGGTCTTGCCGTTCGATGCTCACCGACACAAAGGCCTCGACATCGAAACCGATCGACTCGACATCCACATTCAGCGTGAAGCGCTCGATGATGCCTTCGTTTTGCAGTGCTTGGGTGCGTCGCTGACAGGCGGATGCAGACAGGTTGACCCGTTGCGCCAGATCGACCCACGACAGCCTGGAGTTAGTCTGCAGCACATTCAGGATATCGATGTCAAATTTGTCTAATGAGTAGGTTTTCATCAAAAATATTAAAATAACGAAGGAATCCTGCAAATTTATACAAAACAGTGCAGGAAAAACAGAATAAAAATGTGCGATTGTCGCTACACTGCACGTTGATTTTGATCAGCAGAAGGACGCGACATGTCAGCAACATCCAGTGCAGGTACCGACCTGTTTGAAAACCCGATGGGCACCGACGGTTTCGAGTTTGTCGAATATGCCGCTCCAGAACCCGAGTTGTTGCGTGCACTGTTCACCAAAATGGGGTTTCCCGCGGTGGCACGACATCGCTCCAAGGACGTCACGCTGCATAAACAGGGTGACATCAATTTCATCATTAACGCTGAGGCGGATTCATTCGCGCAAGGGTTTGCGCGTGAACATGGACCGTGTGCGTGTGCAATGGCGTTTCGTGTGCGTGATGCGCAGGCTGCGTTTGATCGTGCCGTGGAACTCGGCGCAACGCCGGTAGACCCCGAGCCGCGACCGATGGAGTTGAATATCCCGGCGATCGAAGGCATCGGCGGTAGCCGCCTGTATCTGGTCGATCGTTACGGCGACCAGACGATTTACGATGTGGATTTCGTGTTCGAGCCAGACTGGCAAGACAAGATGGCGTCAGCAAGCACGCAGCTGACCTACCTTGACCATCTGACCCACAACGTCAAGCGCGGCAATATGGCGGTCTGGGCTGGCTTCTATGAAAAACTGTTCAACTTCCGTGAGATTCGGTTTTTCGACATCGAGGGCAAGGTGACCGGACTGGTTTCCAAGGCAATGACCAGCCCTTGTGGCAAGATTCGAATTCCGCTTAACGAAAGCTCTGACGATCACAGTCAGATCGAGGAGTTCCTGCGCGAATACAACGGCGAAGGTATTCAGCACATCGCATTGGGGTCATCGGATATTTTCGAGACTGTTGATGCGATCACCAGCAACGGGCTGAAATTCCAGGATACGATCGATACCTATTTTGATCTGATCGACGATCGCATTCCGGGTCACGGACATGATGTCGACGCGCTGCGTGAGCGAAAGATTCTGATCGATGGTTCGTTAGAGGATAAGCAGGGTCTATTGCTGCAGATATTCACCGAAAATGCGATTGGCCCGATCTTCTTCGAGATCATCCAGCGCAAGGGCAATGAAGGTTTTGGCGAGGGCAACTTCCAGGCGTTATTCGAATCCCTGGAGCTGGATCAGATGCGCCGCGGCGTGATCCCGGCTGAGGGCTGAGCCACCACGATTTATTGACACGACGCCCGGCTACGGCATAAACATCGTCGCCGGGTGTTCGATCATCCCTTTAATGACACGCACCATATCGGCAGCATCGTAGCCATCGACGAACCGATGGTCGAATGACACCGACAGGTTCATCATACGGCGCACGACAATCACGCCATCCTTGACCACCGGGCGATCCACAGCCTTGTTGACGCCAATGATGCCCACCTCGGGCGCATTGATAACCGGTGTGGTGACGATGCCGCCCAGTGCGCCGAGACTGGTTACCGTTATCGTTGAGCCGGTGAGCTGTTGTTTGGTCGCCTTGCCGTTTCTGGCTAGTTCCGAGAGCGACTTGACCTCGTCGGCCAGTTGCCAAAGATCTTTGCTCTGGGCCTGACGAATCACCGGCACCTTCAAGCCGCCGTCGGTCTGCGTTGCAATGCCGACGTGCAATGCTCTGTGTCGGACAACGACTTCACGCTCGGCATCATAGGTTGCATTGCATTGCGGGAACTGTCTGAGCGTCTTTGCCAGTGCGGTAATCAGCAGCGGCAAGAACGTCAGCTTCGGTTGATCATCGCCGCGATTGGCGTTCAGGTGCTGCCGCAGTGATTCAAACTCGGTCACGTCGATTTCGTCAACGTAGGTAAAGTGCGGAATCGTGCGTTTGGCCTCGCTCATCTTACGCGCGATTACACGTCGGACACCGATTACGCGTATCTCTTCGACCTCGTCGGTTTCTGCAGCGTGACTCGGTACACCATGCGCTGTACCGGACGCTTGTCCGCCATGCGCCAACCAGGCATCGACATCGCGTGCCAGTATGCGACCGCGCGGACCACTACCCGGGATTTCACTCAGATCAATGTTGTGTTTCTTCGCGCGTGCACGAATCGCTGGAGAGGTCAGTACACGACCATTAGCGCTAGCTTTTTTCTCTCGCGCCACGGGTTTGGTTACGACGTCATCAGACTTGGCTGCAGCCGTTGGTTGGCGCTCTTCAGTCGCCAGCGCAGCATCCGCTGCATCATTGTCGTTGGAGGCGGCGCGATCACCTGTCTCAAATACGATGAGGTCGGTGCCGACCGCAACGATATCGCCCTGTTCGCCGTGCAGCGATTTAATTCGGCCGGATACCGGTGCGGGAATCTCGACGGCTGCCTTGTCTGTCATCATGTCAACGATGACATCGTCTTCACTGACCGTGTCGCCAACCTTGACCCGCCATTCGCCAATTTCCGCTTCGACGGTGCCTTCACCGAGGTCCGGGAGTTTGAATACATACTGTTCCATGATCAGTCCTCCAGGACCTGTTCCAGCGCTCGGATGATGCGCGTCTGGCCGGGGAAGTAGTCCCATTCGAACGCGTGCGGATAAGGAGTATCCCAACCGGTCACCCGTAGCACCGGAGCTTCGAGTGAATAAAAGCAGTGCTCCTGCACACTCGCCGATAACTCGGCTCCGAAGCCGGAGAAACGGGTCGCCTCGTGCACCACAACACAACGTCCGGTCTTGTTGACGGAAGTCGTCAGTGTATCGAGGTCCAGTGGCTGGATCGTGCGAATGTCGATGATCTCTGCGTCGACATCCGCGGCCTTGGCTGCTGCCTGCGCGACATGCACCATTGTGCCGTAGGTGATGATCGTCACATCTTTGCCGGCCTCAACAACGTTCGCCTTGCCGATCTGCACGGTGTAATGCCCCTCGGGCACTTCGCCTTGCGGATGCGATGACCAACCGACAGCCGGTTTGTTCGGGTCGCCATCAAACGGTCCGTTGTAGATGCGTTTGGGTTCGAAAAACACCACCGGCTCATCGTTCTCAATGCTCGCCAACAACAGCCCTTTGGCGTCATAGGGATTGGAGGGCATGATCACCTGAATGCCTGAGACATGCGCGAAGATGCCCTCAGGGCTTTGTGAGTGGGTTTGTCCGCCACGAATGCCGCCACCGCACGGCGTGCGCACAACGACCGGTGCCTGGAAGTCGCCAGCACTGCGATAGCGAATACGTGCCAGCTCACTGACTACCTGATCAAATCCTGGATAGATGTAGTCCGCAAACTGGATTTCGGCGATTGGTCGCAATCCGTTGACCGCCATACCAATGGCCGTACCGATGATGCCACCCTCGGCGATCGGCGTGTCGATGCAACGGTGATCGCCGTACTTTCTCTGCAGACCATCGGTGCAACGAAAAACGCCACCGAAGTAGCCGACATCCTCGCCGAGCACAACGACGTTCGGGTCGCGATCCATGGCGATATCCATCGCGGAATTCAGTGCCTGAATCATGTTCATCTTGGCCATGTTCAGGACTCCTGACGCTGTGCGTCGCGTTCACTGCGCCACTGCTCGCGTTGCCGTTTCAAGTGTTCGGGCATTTCCTTAAAGATATCCTCAAACATTAACGAGCCATCCAGATGCGGACCTTCATTCAAAGTGCCGTAGCCGGTGGCTTCTTTCCAGCTCGCTGCGACCAGCTCAGTGGCTTCCTGTTCCAGCGCGGCATGCCGATCTTCCGACCATTTGCCAAGACCAATCAGGTGTTGCTTCAAACGAGTGATGGGGTCTCCCAGCGGGAACGCATCCCATTCATCCTTCGGGCGATAGCGCGTTGGATCGTCACTGGTCGAGTGGGCCGACCCACGATAGGTGACCAGTTCGATCAATGTCGCACCTTTGCCTGCGCGAGCGCGCTCAGCGGCCCATTGGGTGACCGCGTAAACGGCAAGAAAATCATTACCGTCAACACGCAAGCCGGCGATGCCGGCGCCCGGACCACGCGCAGCGAACGTCTGCCGTTCGCCGCCAGCAAAAGCCTGGAAGGTCGAGATGGCATATTGGTTGTTGACGACATTCAGCAACACCGGTGCGCGATACACCGAGGCAAACGTCACCGCATGGTGGAAGTCCGCTTCGGCCGTTGTGCCGTCGCCGATCCACGCGGCGGCGACGTGCTGCTCGCCCTTGATCGCCGATGCCATCGCCCAGCCAACCGCTTGCGGAAACTGTGTGCCTAGATTGCCGGAAATCGAAAATACGTTACCGGGACCTGAGTGATACATCACCGGCAACTGCCGGCCTTTGCACATGTCGCGCGTGTTCGATAAGCACTGTGACATCATGTCTGTCAGGCTGGTGCCGCGAACGATGAACAAGCCCTGATTGCGGTACGACGGGAACAGCATGTCACCGGGTTGCAGCGCCATAGCCTGCGCCACGGAAACCGACTCTTCGCCGGTAGATTTTACGTAGAAAGATGTTTTGCCCTGGCGCTGTACGCGTTGCATGCGCTCATCAAACACTCGGGTCAGCACCATGTGCCGCAGACCAACTTGCAAGTCCTTGGGATCCAGATGTGGATTCCAGGCGCCCTGTGCTTCGTGATTGTCATCGAGGATACGAATCAAGCCATGCGCAAGCTCATCGGTTTGTGCGGCTGACACGGTGACATCCGGTCGCGCCATGGCGCCGGCGGCAGATAAATTGAGATAAGAAAAATCTGGTGCGTCGCCAGGACGCGCCGGTGCCTGAGGCACGTGCAGGCGCGATTGCTTGCTCGGCATAGTGGGTACCCCGTATTGAGTCGTCGCAAGCACTCGCGGCAGCGAGTCCTTACGCAGTCGATCTCCCCATTATAGAAGATTCTAAAGACGCCGGGCAGAGGTGGCAGGTCGATTATTCGGGGTTATTCGACGGTGGCGACCACCTTGACTTCGACGTCAACCATCTGGCCGACCCACTCGGTATCAGTCCACTCACCCGTGCCGATACCTAAAGCCAGTCGATCCAGCGTGGCGGTGCCGGTCAGTACGCGGTTATTCGCCGCTTGCGTAATCGTAAAATTAAACATAACCGGATGCGCGGTTCCCTTGACGGTCAGAGTGGCTGTGGCGGTAAAACCAGTCTCTTTGGCGGCGAAGTTGCGCGTTTTGAATTGCACTTGCGGAAATTGCGCCGCATCGAACCACTCGCTGTCCAATAGGGTTTGATCGCGTTCGGCGTCTTGCGTATTCACGCCGCTGATCGTGATGCGCACATCAAATTCCGATTGCTCGAGTGACTCGCTATCAAAGCGCAGGTCGGCCTGCCACTGCTCCCAACGGCCATTGAATGCGGCGCCGGCCTGGTAGGCGGTGAACTGGATGTAGCTGCTGTTGTAATCGATAACCCATGGCGCGGGCAATGGCGTTGTTGCTGGTGTGTTGGCCTCGAACGATGGTGTCGTGTCCTGCGCTGCCGAGTTGGCGGTGACAGCGCTTGCTTGTGCAACGGTTGCGTTGGTGGTGTCGGTGAGCGTCTGCGCAACAGCGTCTTTGGCGATTGCTTGTGCAGCTTCCGGCACATTAACCGTCTGACTCGAAACCGGTTGCGGGGGTGTCTCCTGTGCGGTCACCGGTGCACCGACACTGCCCAGCACGGCCATCCCGCCGACAATGGTGAGTGTAAAAAACACATAGCCGGTCAGACTGCTCATGCGCTGCAGTACCTTGTCCTTGTCGATGACGAAATGCTTCAGTGCTGCGCCAATATGCAGTACCGCGATGGCAAACAAACCCTTGGCCAGAAAGTCATGCACGGTTTTCATCGTCGCCACGGTATCGCGAGAGGGTGAGATCAGATCGGGAAAGGTCAGGAGTCCGAACCAGCTGACACTGTAGGCGGACGCCGAGGACATTAGCCAGCCACTGATAGGCAAGGCAAATAGCAGACCGTAGAGCAGCACATGGGTCAGGTTTGAGCTTAATTTTTGCCACAGCGGCATGGCCTGCGGCAGTGCCGGCGTCGGATGAGTCAGGCGCCAGAGCAGTCTAATGGCCGCCAGGCCCAGCACGCTCATCCCGACCGATTTGTGATTGGCGACTAGTCCAAGCAACTGCAGGCGACTGCCCGCAGCCTCGGCCGCCTCAGCCAGATTGGCCAGGACAAACTGCAACACGATGCCGCCGGCAATAAGCCAGTGCAGCCAGATCGCGACGTCGCTGTAACGTTTAGGCCGTGTCACCGCGCGTGCCAGCGGCTGCGTGCGATCGTCTGGTTGCAGTTTGTCCATATGCGATGAGCTAGCTGCCGCTGTGCACCAGCTCGACTTCAATGTTGATTGTGACATCGTCGCCGACAAACGGTGTCGCGTAGCCCATATCCCATTCCTTGCGCTTCATGTTGGCGCTGGCTGACATGCCGAGTGTCGGCGTCTTGGAGCGCGGGTTCGGGCCTGCTTTATTCAGTTTGGCGCTTAGCGTAATCGGCTTGGTGACATTCTTGATCGTCAGGTCGCCGGTGATATCCATCGTATCCTCGCCGGTCGCGACGATCTGGGTGGCAACAAACGCAATGGTCGGGAAGTTGGCAACGTCAAACATGTCGTCGCTTTTCAAATGCCCGTCGAATTTTTCAACTTGACTGTCAATGCTGTCCGCATCGATTTCGACCTTGACGCTACTTTTGGTGACGTCGGAATTGTCGAGCATGACGGTGACATCGAAATCATCAAACGACAGCACCGGATTGGAAAACCCCAGATGCGAGTAGCTGAATGTGATGTAGGCATGGGTATCTTCGATCGTGTACTTGCCTGAGGGCACCGCGTCGAAGCCAGCGTAAACGGGCGTGCCAATCAGCAGCGCAGCCGCACCGGCAAATAGTGTTTTGTAACTCATAACATCAACTCCTTCAGTGTTGTGAGTGGGGTCATTGTGGATTGGCGCATGAAGTTAGACAGCGCCCAAATGACAGACCGTTAAACCTAGACAATCATAACAGACATCCGCTTTGCGCCGATAAGCACAGGTTGCGCGACGGCGCCTGGAGGCCGATACTTCGAGGCTGTTCATGGCCCGGGAGGCCATGCCTCAGATCTGAATTTCAGGAGCGATTTCATGAAGATAGGTGTTCCCGCCGAGGTACACGCCGGCGAGCAGCGGGTCGCAATGACACCCGATGTGGTGCGCGCTGTTCTCAAGTTGGGTCATGAGGTGATCGTCGAATCCGGAGCCGGTGCTCGTGCATCGTTTGTCGATGAAGCGTATCGCGAGGCCGGTGCCGAGGTCGTCGAAGATGTACGCACCGTTTACGATCACGGCGACATGATATTTAAGGTGCGTGCACCAGAGCATCATCCTGAGCTGGACACAGACGAGACTGAGTTGTTGCGTGAAGGGCAGGTGTTAATCAGTTTCATCTGGCCGGGGCAAAACAAGGCACTGATAGAGACGCTGGCGAACAAAGGCGTGCAGGCGCTGGCGATGGACAGTGTGCCGCGTATTTCACGCGCGCAGAAAATGGATGCACTGAGTTCGATGGCCAATATCGGCGGTTATCGGGCGGTGATCGAGGCGGCCCAGCACTTTGGTCGATTCTTCACCGGCCAGATCACGGCCGCCGGCAAGATTGCACCGGCCAAGGTGTTGGTGATTGGCGCTGGTGTTGCTGGCCTGTCGGCCATCGGCACCGCCAAGAATATGGGTGCGATTGTGCGTGCTTTCGATACCCGCCCAGAGGTCAAGGAGCAGGTCGAGAGTATGGACGCTGAGTTCCTGATGCTCGACTTCGAAGATGACGAAGATGGCGCAGGTGAGGGCGGCTATGCCAAGACGATGAGTAAGGCGTTCATCGATGCGGAAATGGCGCTATTTCGTGAGCAAGCCGAAGAGGTCGATATCATCATTACGACGGAGTTGTTTCCTGGCATACCTGCGCCGAAACTGATTACCGAAGAGATGGTTACCTCGATGACCGAGGGCAGCGTGATCGTCGACCTTGCCGCAGAACAGGGCGGCAATTGCGAGCTGACGGTGCCGCATGAGGTGGTCGAACGCCACGGTGTGACCATTATCGGATACACGGACTTGCCGAGTCGCTTGCCGACCCAGTCCAGTCAGTTGTACGCCACCAATTTACGCCATTTATTGAACGATCTGACGCCGGCGAAAGACGGCGTCATCGATATCAATATGGAAGACGAGGTGATCCGCGGTGCCACGGTTGTACACAACGGCGAGGTGACCTGGCCGCCACCGGCACCCAAGCTCTCCGCGGCGCCCGCAAAGCCTGTGCAAGCGGCGCCACCGCCGCCACCGGCGCCCACTGAGTCAAAATCCGGTTGGCTCGCGACAGCGGTCGCTATGGGCATTGGGGGCGTCCTGTTGCTGGCACTCGGTAACGTAGCCCCAGCGTCGTTCATGGCGCACTTTACGGTGTTTGTGCTCGCCTGTTTTGTCGGCTACATGGTGATCTGGAACGTCACTCCGGCGCTGCATACGCCGTTGATGAGCGTCACCAACGCAATCTCCAGCATTATTGTTATCGGTGCGCTGGTGCAGATCAGCTCAGGTTCGTGGTTTGTTGTGCTGTTGTCGTTCCTGGCGGTACTGATCACCAGCATCAATATATTTGGCGGCTTTGCCGTGACGCAACGCATGTTGCAGATGTTCAGGAAATAGGTGGAGCTGCGACATGAGTAATGGAATGGTTCAGGCAGCCTATGTGTTGTCCACAATCCTGTTCATCCTGGCGCTTGGCGGGTTGAGCAATCAGGAAACAGCGCGCCGGGGCAATCTCTACGGCATGATCGGTATGGTGCTCGCGTTGGTGGCGACGATCGTGGGTATCGTCACCGATCACTACGTCATCCTGACCGTCGCACTGGTTGGTGGCGCTGCGATAGGTTTGCGCTTGGCGCGCACGGTGCAGATGACCGAGATGCCCGAGCTGGTGGCCATTTTGCATTCATTGGTCGGCATGGCAGCAGTGTTGGTCGGTTACGCGACGTTCTTCGACCACGGAAGTGGCTACGTGGGCATCGAGCAGACGATCCACAACGCGGAAATTTACATCGGCATATTGATCGGCGCGCTGACCTTTTCGGGTTCGGTTGTCGCGTTCGGTAAGCTGTCCGGGCGCGTGGGTGGCAGTCCCATTTTGTTGCCGGCACGCCATTGGTTGAATCTGGCGCTGGGTATCATCGCGGTCTGGCTAGGCACGCTATTCGTCGATCAGGCCGCAACGGGAAGCGGGTTCCTACCGCTGTTCGTTATGACCTTGATCGCACTGGCGTTCGGCGTGCATATGGTCGTCGCGATTGGTGGTGCCGATATGCCCGTCGTGGTGTCGATGCTGAACAGCTATTCGGGCTGGGCGGCGTCGGCTACTGGCTTCATGTTGTCGAATGATCTGCTGATCGTCACCGGTGCGCTAGTTGGCTCCAGTGGTGCGATTTTGAGTTACATCATGTGCCGTGCGATGAACCGCAGCTTTATCTCAGTGATCGCGGGCGGCTTTGGAACGACCGCATCATCGGGTGGTGGCAGCGCCGACGGTGAGCAAGGGGAGGTCGTTGCCGTTGAAGCGGGTGATGTCGCCGAGATGCTCGCCGGCGCGAAAAAAGTTGTGATCGTTCCCGGCTACGGCATGGCGGTGGCGCAAGCGCAGCACACAGTGAATGAAATCACCCGCGTGTTGCGGGATAAGAAAGTCGATGTCAGCTTTGCCATTCACCCGGTTGCCGGACGCATGCCGGGGCATATGAATGTGCTGTTGGCTGAGGCGCGCGTACCCTATGACATCGTCTTCGAGATGGATGAGGTCAATGAGGATTTCCCCGAGGTTGATGTCACCGTCGTCATCGGCGCGAACGATATCGTTAACCCGTCTGCACAGGATGAACCGGATAGTCCGATTGCCGGCATGCCGGTACTTGAAGTCTGGAAAGGCGACACCACTGTTGTGCTCAAGCGCAGCATGGCGACCGGTTATGCTGGCGTGCAGAATCCGCTGTTCTTCAAGGACAATACGCGCATGTTGTTCGGCGACGCCAAGACGACGCTGGATGAGGTGCTCAGAGCATTACAAGGTTAAACGTGACTGATCGAAAACATGCCAAAACGGTGATCCTGGGTTCAGGACCTGCCGGTTACTCTGCGGCCGTTTATGCCGCGCGTGCCAATTTGAAGCCGATGCTGATCACGGGCCTGGAAGTGGGTGGTCAATTGACCACCACCACCGATGTCGATAACTGGCCCGGTGATGTTGAAGGCTTGCAGGGGCCGGCTCTGATGGAACGCATGAAGGCGCATGCAGAGCGCTTTGATACCCAACTGGTCTACGATCAAATCGGCTCCGTCGATCTGTCGCAAACGCCGCTGCTACTGACGGGTGACAACGGCGAATACACCGCCGATTCGTTGATCATTGCGACGGGTGCGTCGGCGAAATATCTCGGCTTGCCATCCGAACAGACATTCATGGGGCGTGGGGTCAGTGCCTGTGCGACCTGTGATGGCTTCTTTTACCGCAATCAGAAGGTCGCGGTCATCGGGGGTGGCAATACCGCGGTTGAAGAGGCGCTGTATCTGTCGAACATCGCCAGCGAGGTCATTTTGGTTCACCGCAGGGATTCGCTACGCGCCGAGAAGATCCTCCAGGATCGGCTGTTCGAAAAAGCCCGCGATGGCAATGTCACGTTGATGTGGAATCACGTGCTCGATGAGGTGCTGGGGGATGATGCGGGCGTGACTGGCATGCGTGTGAAACAGGTCGGCAGCGGTGAGTCTCAGGATATAGATGTACACGGTGTCTTTATCGCGATTGGTCATCAGCCGAATACGCAAATTTTTGATGGCCAACTGGATATGAACAACGGTTACATTACAATTCGCAGCGGCCTGGACGGTGGCGCTACGGCGACGAGTGTGCCGGGTGTGTTTGCAGCAGGTGATGTGGCCGATCAGGTATACCGGCAGGCGATCACCTCCGCAGGCTTTGGCTGCATGGCAGCGTTGGATGCTGAGAAATACATAGACGGTCTCGAGTAACGCTAGAGACGGAGTGCGGGGGCATGAGTATTTTTGACAACGTGGCGTTTGATCGTCACGAGAGGGTGGCGTTTTGCAATGATCCGGTCACGGGTCTGAAAGCCATCGTCGCCATCCATTCCAGCGCCAGGGGACCGGCTGCTGGCGGATGCCGTTTTTGGCGCTATGACAGCGAGGATGCGGCGATCACCGATGCGCTGCGGCTGGCGCAGGGCATGAGCTACAAGAATGCGATGGCGGGGCTCGACCTTGGCGGCGGTAAGGCTGTCATCATGGCGCCAGATAGTGGTGAGCTCGATGAGCCAATGCTTGAGGCGTTTGGCGCATTCGTCAACACTTTGGGTGGCGCCTACATCACGGCTGAAGATGTGGGCATGAGTGTCGGCAAGATGGAGGTGGTGGCCCGTCGCACGTCGTATGTGACCGGATTGCCGCCCAAGCAGGGCGTCGCCGGTGGTGATCCCTCGCCCAAAACGGCCGATGGGGTGTTCGCAGGTATCCGGGCTGCGGTGCGCTACAAATTAGGTCGGGACTCACTCGACGGCTTGCGGGTGGCGGTGCAAGGCGTCGGCAGCGTGGGCTGGCATTTGTGTCAGCTGCTCTTTGATGCTGGCGCCAAACTGATCGTCGCTGACATTAACGCTGAGCGCGTGGCGCTCGCTCGCGAGCAGCTCGGTGCTGAGGTCGTAGCGCTGGACAGTATTTTGGAAAGCGACGTGGATGTGTTGTCACCGTGCGCGTTGGGCGCCATTTTGAATGCGCAGAGCATCCCTCGCCTGCGTGCCGGCATCATTGCTGGTGCGGCCAACAATCAGTTGGCGACCGATGCCGACGGCAAGCGGTTATTCGAGGCCGGTGTGTTGTATTGCCCCGATTTCGTCATAAATGCTGGCGGCATTATAAACGTGGCCTGTGAATACGCTGGCGATGTCAGCGACGCGGTAGTGAATGAAAAGGTGCGTGCGATCGGTGATCGGTTGATCCAAATATTCGAGTTGTCAGATGCTCAGAAACGCCCCACACACATCATTGCGAACGAACAGGCCAGGCGCCTGATCGGTCGCGACGACGGCTGACAATTTCGTATTTCAGTCGGCGTTAAATAAACCGATAAACCGCGCCGGATCGGGTCGATCCGACGCATTTCTAGACCGATAACTGAATCGAATCACACGCGAGTCGTCGATGACGACCACCGCCGGGGTCATTGTTTTGGAGCCAAACTCCGCCTGCAGCGCGGTGGGCACCGGGTCGCCTTGCGCCAGACCCAATTCCTGAGCGGCGGACAAATCAACGTCCAGCCAGTATTCAAACTCGACGCCAAATAGATCCGCTACCCTGCGGGTGGTGTCCAGTGGTTTGGGTGTGACGATAATCAGGCGACCGCCATTAGCGGTGATCGTGCGGTAGTGTTGGGTCAGTTGTTCAACCTGACTGTTGCAGAAAGGGCACCAGCTGCCGCGCACGAACAGCAGCACACATCGCTGGCCGTCGAGCGACTGGCTGGAAACCGATTCGCCGGACTCCAGGATGCAGTTGAAATCAGGTAGCCGTTGACCGACGGTCAGTGCTTTTATTGCTGTCGCGTTTTTACGCCGTTGTAGACCGACTACCACAACGGCGACGAACGCAGCGACGACGCCGGCAATCAACATGGATGTATTCATGGCGCATCACCTGCGCTTGTATCTACGGTGAGTACGATCTTGCCCATGTGTTCTCCGGATTCCATTAGCGCATGCGCCTGAGTGGCCTCTTGAAGCGCAAAGCGCTGGTAAATCATGGGTACAAATCCGCCACTGGCCACCAGCGGCATGACATCGCGTTGCACTTGCGTAGCAATGCGCGCCTTCGCTTGCGAGGACTGCGGTCGCAGCGTCGTACCAAAAAAGGTCAATCGCTTACGCAGAATCGAGGCAACGTTCAGTGACTCAAGTTTGGCGCCACCAATCAGCGCAATCAGTGCATAGCGTCCATCGGTCTTCAGGCTATCCAGATTGCTTTGCACGTAGCTGCCCGCCACCATATCGAGAATCACATCGACGCCGTCGGGGTAGTGCGCCGCTAACACCTCTTGCCAGGGCTTGTCGCGATAGTTGATCGCAAGTGCTGCGCCGAGTTGTTCGCAGAATGCGCACTTCTCATCGCTGCCTGCAGTCACGACCACCGCACTACCTAATGCTCGTGCAATCTGAATCGCCGTCGAACCAATACCGCTTGAGCCACCATGCACTAACAGCGTTTCATGACGCTTTAGTGCCGCTCGCATCCAGACGTTGCTGTAGACGGTGAACGCGGTTTCCGGAACCGCTGCGGCGAGCACGTAGTCAATATTGTCGGGTATCGCAAGACAATGGCTGGCATCCGCAACGCAGTACTCGGCATAGCCTCCACCATGTGTCAGCGCGGCGACGCGCCCGCCAATGCGCCATTGGTGTACGCGCGTGCCGATAGCCACAATCTCTCCAGCAACCTCGAGCCCAGGTAAATCGCTGGCGTCCGGTGGTGCCGGATACGCCCCTGCGCGTTGCAGACAATCAGGTCGATTCACGCCCGCTGCATGCACCTTGATCAGAACCTGATGATCCAGTGGCTCAGGAATCGACCGTGTGACCGGTCGCAGTACCTCCGGGCCGCCCGGTTGCGAGATCTCAATCGCTTGCATGGTGTTGGCCATGAACGCCTCCTGTTAAAAACGCAAGCGTATCGGCAACGCTCTGTTGCGGGGCTTCTTCCATTGGCAGGTGCCCAATATTGTCGTAAACGATCAATTGGCTGTGAGCAATGGCAGCCGCGAACTGGTGTGCATGCTCGACCGGGATCCATTCGTCTTGTGCGCCCCAAAGAATCAGGGTCGGGGCTGCGATTGACCAAAGGCGATCCACCGGCTGAGCGCGACGTTGTCCAGCCGCGTCGACGAAGGCCTGCCGATTGCCCTCGCGTAATGACAGTTCGAAATATCTTTGGACCAGTTCATCCGTGACCTGAGTGTCGTCGGCATAGACCTCGAGCAGCGATTTCCGATACAGGCTTTTCGGGGCGAACATCGGTAATACGCTGCTGATGCCGGGCATTCGTGCCAGTCGGAACACCAGTGACGGTTTTTTCTCCCGAATCGGAAAACCACTGGCGTCTATCAGCACCAGACCACTGAGCGTGTCGGGATGCTCGAGTGCATAGCGCCAGGCGACGTTGCCACCCAGTGAATTGCCGATCAATGTCATCGATTGAAGGCCCAACGCATCGACCACGCCGGCGACGGTGGCAACGTAGGCGTCAATGGTGTAGTCGGCTTGTGGATGCGGACCGGTCAGTCCAAATCCCGGCAAGTCAATTCGGACAATGTCGTAGTCTACGGCCAGCGCATCGACCCAGACGTCCCAGGTGTGCAGCGATGCCGAATTACCATGCAACAACATCAACGTCGGTCTGCCGCGTTGGCCGTCACGCGCGACATGCACCTCTAGCCCACCGAT
>JBCCZN010000027.1:0-20287 GCA_039187375.1 Pseudomonadota bacterium | reverse complement strand
TCTGTGTATTCGGTGCCACCCAGTTCATTACGCAGCCGGTATTGCAAGCGCAAGGCGAAGCGCTCGGTCGGGCTCAGCATCACACCGGCACCCACGGAGCCGGTTAACAAATTGTCTTCATTGTCGATCGTTTTGTAATCGGTCTGCAGATTACTCAGACCACCGAGCAAATACGGTGAGAACCAACCCTCTCGATTGAAGACCAACAGACCGTTGACACCAAATTCCAGGTGATCCTGATCAAGTCCCATGCCATCTGCATCTAGACTGGCACTGTGTATGAAGCCTTCGATTGAAAATTTGTCATTAAGACCTCGACCAACCGCTAATGAGAAGCCGGTTGAATCTTCAACACCCCGATCGGTGTCGTCATCGACCTGATCAGCTGTGATCGTGACATAGGTCTGGCCAACGTCATCGCCAGCAAAAACCAATGCGGACATTGCTAACCCGGCAATCAGCCATAGTGTCTGAACCTGCAATTTCATTGTCTACTCCTTGCGTTGCCTCATTGCGACGCCGTTGTCTGTACGTCGTATTGTGGGACTATTTATGGTGACCAACAAGCTCGCTCATGTGCTTGTCGAGAAGATGGCGCGCAGCCACCGAATGACACGCGGACGCGTGACGCAGGATTCAGGTCACAACTAGAAGATCGATTCTGGTCAGATCCGATCTACTTGTGTTCTGTTGTGAAAACTCCGGACTGGGAAGAGTAATAGTCTGCCAATGCCTCAATGTCGTCGTCGGACAAGGTACCTGCGAGACCCGCCATGATCGCATTGTTGCGCTGACCAATACCGTTGGTCTGTTCCTTATTGGCCAGACGATACTGCTTCAGCGCATTGATCAGGTAGTCCTTGTGCTGACCGGCAAGGTTGGGCCAGATCTCATTTAGGCTAATACCCTTTTCACCATGACAAGCAGTACAGGCCTGGATTTTGTCCTTGCCAGGGTTTTCGACAACGTCGGCTTCCTGCGTCTCACCGCGGCTGGCGAAGTAGGCAGCGATATCAGCAATATCCTGATCAGACAAAGAGCCCGCCTGTGCCTGCATCGTGGCGTGGGAGCGCTCACCCGAACGATACGCCTTCAAGGCAATCTCGATGTACGCTGCATGCTGGCCACCCAGCATGGGTACTCGGTATGAAGGATAAGAGTTACGGTATCCCTGAATGCCGTGGCAACCAAGGCATGTGTAGGCCAACACCTTGCCCGCTTCAGGATCGCCATCCGCATTGGCGTTGTGGCCACCGGACAATCCAATGATGGCCACAAGGATAATAGCCGGCAGCCGTGCCAGCTTAGTTGAATTCGTCATCTATATTTTCCGCATGTCAATGGCTTGCGCGTAGAGTGCAAGACCACAGGCCCCAACCTGCAAACGCGCTTATGGTAGTGGCTGCGACCGTTGAATTCCAGCCATGCCGTCACGCTTTGTCAGCAGATTCGCGGTGAAGCAGATACACTGGCGCGCACGCATTTAGGCTCCAAACATAAACGAAACATCGACATGATACGCAAAGTCCTATTCGCCCTGTCTGCCGTGCTGATTCTGTTGGGACTGTTCGGGCCTCTTGCCACCGGTCTCTACGGCGAGCGCATCGTGAAAGAACACCAACAAAAGTGGGCTGCATTGCTGCCGGACTGGCTTGAATTGGTAGAAACCGAACTCGATCGTGGCTGGTTCGCCTCAACGGCTCGCCAACGCTTCGTGATTACAGATCCCAAGCGCGCACAGGTACTGCGCGGCATTCTCGGTGATGGCGTATTCGGCGACCAACCCGCAGTGATTGTCGACAGCCACATCACTCATGGCCCATTCGTGAACCTTTACACCGTGGCAATTGCGCAACTGCAGACCGCGTTCAAAGCCGACAATGGCGCAGAAGCATTGGTCGATCTGCCCGCCGTCGTCACGAGTACTTTAGGTTTTACCGGCAACAGTCGCTTCCACTGGCTGGTCGCGCCAGGGCAGTTTAATACCGGCGGCGGTCAAATCAGCTGGCAGACGCTGAGAATGCGACAGTCGATCAAACCCCGTAGCGGCCTCGTCGAGTTGCACCTGGATACCGATGCGCTACAACTGAGCAGTCCGGTATCTCAGCTCGCTTTGGTGGCACCGAGCATCGATTTGGCGGCCGATCACTATGATGGCCACTTCGTGATGCTCGATGGTCGCTACAGCACCGAACTGGGGTTCACCAGTGATGCCGACCGTGATCGCATTGAAGGCGTGCTCGATATCGACGGCATCGACGTCACGATGTTTGATGAACTGCAACGCATCATTGATGCACTGAACGTACCCGGCGCAAGTTTCGAGAATGTTGCCGAATCTCATCTGGCCGACATTCGCAGGGTACTCGCCAATGCAGTAACACTAAGCTGGCAACAACAGCTGGACGGCGCGACCGGCGGCGTGGATACCGATGTGCAGTTACAACTGCCCGACACGCAATCGCTCTCACCAACCATGGCGGCCGCTGCGTTTTTACGCACTGTCGCCACCTTGGGCAATTTATCGCTGCGCGCAGATATGGATGCAGCCTACGTTGACGCCCACAAAGGTGAGAATACGCCGACCGGTCAGCAGGTTCGCATGCTGCTCGGCATCGGCGCACTACAACAAGCCGATACGGGTCAGTATGAGATGTTATTCGAATTATCCGAGGGCAAGGCGACCATCAACGGTGCCCATGTCGGTGGCGTGCCGCAATAACACACTTACCAAGGTTGCAGTGATGCATCCTCGTGAAGGTCTGTTTGCGCCGCATGCGTGGCAACCGGTTTGAGCACCGGTGCCGCTGCGATCAGTGCGCGCGTATAGCTGTGCTGTGGTGCACTGAATACGGCCGCCGTCGGCCCCTGTTCAACGATTTGCCCTGCGTGCATCACGATAATGCGCTCGCACAGGTCCCGCACGACGGCAAGATCGTGTGCAATAAATAGTAGTCCCAGCTTTAGCTCACCCTGCAACGTGCGCAATAGTGCAAGGATGTCCGCTTGCACACTGACATCCAACGCGCTGACCGCCTCATCACAAATGAGCGCCTTCGGCGATGCCGCCAAGGCTCGAGCAATACCGATGCGTTGGCATTGTCCACCGGAGCACTCATGCGGATAACGATTGACGATATCCTCTTCCAGGCCGACGCGTTGCAACAGCGCCAACACTTTCGGCATCGCTACCTCGCCGCGTGCGATCACATCATGAACGATCATCGGCTCTATCAAGGTATCAGCAACCGTCATGCGCGGATTGAGTGAGCCAACCGGATCCTGAAACACCAACTGCACGGCGCGCCGAAATGCGCGCAAACCCACCGCCGTCAGCGCTTCTATATTGGTGCCGCGAAAGCGCAACCCACCACTACGCGGCCCAACCGCCAACAACGCACGCGCCAAGGATGACTTGCCGCATCCGGATTCACCGACTATGCCCACCGATTCACCAGCATGTAGTTGCAGATCGATGTTGCGCACCGCCGTGACAAATCGATATCGAAATCCGGGCCGACGCGGAATGCGATAGCGTACGCTCAAGCCGAAGGCTTCCAGAATCGGCTCAGCATCACTCACCTTCGGCCTCGGCGCATTTAAGGGACGATCCAGTCGCGGCACCGCATCCAGTAATCGTCGCGTCACCGCATGCTGTGGGTTAGAAAAAATGCTCGCAGTATCACCGGCCTCTACGAACTCGCCCTTGTCCATCACCAACAGACGTTCGCACTGACCCGCTACAACGGCCAGATCATGCGAGACCAGAATCATTGCCGTGTTAAACGACTCGCGCAGTTCGCGAAGCAACTCAAGAATGCTGGCCTGAACCGTGACATCGAGCGCACTGGTCGGCTCATCGGCAATCAAGACATCCGGCCGACACAACAGCGCAGCGGCGATCATGACGCGTTGACGCATGCCACCAGAAAACTCGTGCGGATGGGCATTCAGTCGTTTGCGTGCGGCTGGCAACCGCACGGCGTCGAGCATGCGGATAACCTCCGCCCGAGCCAGCTGCGCATCCAGTCCGCGTTGTTCGATCAACACGCGGGACAGCTGATAGCCGATCGTGCGGTACGGATTAAGTGAGGTCATCGGGTTTTGGAACACAACCGAGATGTGCCGGCCACGCACCTTGCGCATCGACTCACCATCCAGATTGAGGATTTCCTTGTCGTGCAAACGCACGCTACCCTCGGCACGGCCGTTTTCCGCCAACAGACCGAGAATCGAATTGATCGTCTGACTCTTGCCGGAGCCGGATTCACCGACAATGGCCAACGACTCGCGCGCCTCGAGTCGAAAACCGATATTACGTACGGCGTGCACCAGTTGATCGTCAGTACGAAACCGTACATTCAAGTCTTCAACAACAAGCAGACTCATCGGCGACTATCCTGCGGATCCAGCGCATCGCGTAACGCATCACCGACGAAATTCAACGTCACCAACGTCACCGCCAATAACGTCGAGGGAATCAACAACACCCAAGGTGCCGTTTCCATCAAGGCCGTGCCTTGCTGCACTAACGCGCCCCAAGAGGTCATCGGTTCCTGCACCCCGAGTCCAAGAAAACTCAGGAACGACTCCAGCAAAATGATCTGCGGAATCGACAGCGCGGTATAGACAACAACAATTCCCGCCAGATTCGGCACGATGTGTCGCAGGATGATGCGCGCCTTGCCGGCGCCCATAATCTGAACTGCCTGCACAAAATCACGCTGGCGCAATGCCAACGTCTGACCTCGCACAATGCGCGCCATATCCAGCCAATTGACTGCCCCAATCGCGATGAAGATCAACACGATGTTGCGACCAAAAACGACCGTCAACAAAATCACAAAAAATAAGAATGGAATCGCATACAGCAAATCAACGATGCGCATCATTATGTGGTCGACGCGACCACCCAGAAAACCTGCAGTGGCACCCCAGGTCACGCCAACCAGCAAACTAACCAACGTGGCAACCACCCCAACCGCTAACGAAATTCGCCCGCCTATCATGGTGCGCACAAACAAATCACGTCCCAGTTCATCGGTGCCGAACCAATGCGAATCAACCAGCGTCGGCGGCAACAACACCGCATTGAGATCGGTCGCGTAGTAGCTATGCGGCGACAACCATGGACCAACAAATACCATCAACACAATGATCGCCAATGTGCCCAGGCAAACGGTTGAAAACACGCTGCGCGTCATGCCGTGCAGCACGTGTCGCAACAATCCGTGACGACGAACGGTCGCTACCGTCATCGGTAGCGCACGCGCGGATCCAGCCAGCCGTAGGCAATATCCGCCAAGAGATTCAGTGTGATGACCAACGTCGAGTAGACGATGACCAAACCCATGATCAGTGTGTAATCACGATTCAATGCTCCCTGCACAAACAGTCGACCACATCCGGGCAGATTGAAGACCTGCTCGATCACTACTGAGCCCGTCAGCACGCCGGCGATGGCCGGACCCAGATAGGACACCAACGGTATCAATGCCGGTTTCATTGCGTAGCGTACGACGACGGTCCAGGTCGATAAGCCCTGTGCACGGGCAGTGCGAATAAACTGACTTTTGAGCACATCGAGCAAACTCGCGCGAATGATGCGCGCCACGTAGGCCATCAATGGCAATGCCAATGCAATCACCGGCAGCACAAAGGCGCCCGTGCCCTGCATACCGCCAACCGGAAACCAACTCAACGTAATCGCGAAAACCAACACCAACACAGGTGCTACAACGAACGCGGGTACTGAAATACCGAGCATCGACACCGCCATCAACAGATGGTCGCTCCAGCGATTCTGACGCAGCGCCGCGGCCACCCCGAGCACAACGCCTAGTGACAAGCCGATGATGAACGCAATACTGCCCAACGCGAATGACACCGACAAACCGGCACGCATCAGCTCGCTCACACGACTCTGTGGATACCGATAAGACGGACCGAAATCACCGACCAGTACGCCTCGCGTATAACGCAGTAACTGCTCGTGATAAGGGCGATCGAGCCCGTATTGAGCCTCAAGCCGCGCTTTTACCTCTGGCGATACGGCGCGCGGATCTTCAAACGGTCCGCCCGGCGCGGCGTGCACCATCGTGAACGCCAGCACCAGAACGATTGCCAGAGTGGGCACAATGCTGGCGATACGCAGCAGGGTGTAACGCAACATCGGTCAGGCGCTTTGCGGCAGCGACTTTTTCTTTAAATGGATCAATAACATCGAAATCGCCGCCGGGGTCACACCGGCAATCCGTGAGGCCTGGCCGATGGTCTGCGGATTCACCGCTGAGAGCTTCTGGCGCGCTTCATTCGACAGACCATGTACCTGCGCGTAATCCAACGAATCGGGAATGCGTTTTTCAGCCTGTGCTCGCTGCTGCTCGATATCACGAAGCTGGCGAGCAACATAGCCGGCGTACTTGATGTCGGTTTCAACCTGCAGCAACACTTGCTCGGAAAATTCGTCGGTACCGGGGTAGTCATCCGCCGCATCATTAGGTGGCGCCCATGGCACCAACTGCTGCAGTGCCTCCAGTCGAAACTCCGGCCGCCGCAACAAATCTACCGCCTTGGTGCCAGCGGCAATCTGCGTCCCGGCATCGATCAATCCCGCCTCACGCAAATGCTGCTCGCTGACAGTAGTGGTATGCAATGCCGCCGAATAGCGCTCTGCGCTCGCCTGACGCGCTTCGAATACCCGCCAGCGCACATCATCGACTAAGCCCAGTTCGCGACCGATCGGAGTCAACCTGCGATCGGCGTTGTCTTCACGCAGCAACAAGCGATGTTCGGCCCGACTGGTGAACATCCGATAGGGCTCGCTCGCGCCCTGTGTCACCAGATCATCAACCAGCACGCCAAGGTATGCCTCGTCACGTCCGGGCACCCATGCCGGCAGATCGCGTGCCAGACGGGACGCATTGATACCGGCGAGTAGCCCCTGCGCGGCGGCTTCTTCATAGCCAGTCGTACCGTTGATCTGTCCGGCAAAGAACAGCCCGTCGATCGCCTGCGTCTCTAACGATGCATGCAGTCCACGGGGATCAAAAAAATCGTATTCGATGGCATAACCCGGCCGGGTAATATGGGCGTTTTCGAAGCCACGAATGCTGCGAACGAACGCCTCCTGCGCCGCATACGGCAAGCTGGTTGAGATGCCGTTCGGATACACTTCGAACGTATCCAGGCCTTCGGGTTCAACAAACACCTGGTGCGATGTCTTGTCGGCGAAGCGCACGATCTTATCTTCGACCGACGGACAGTAGCGCGGCCCTACACCTTCGATGTGGCCCGTCAACATCGGCGAATCGTGCATATGTGCCCGAATGATGTCGTGCGTAGCCTCGTTCGTGTGGGTGATCAGGCAGGGGACTTGTCGCGGATGATCCGATCGCCGGCCCAAAAACGAAAATACCGGTATCGGCGTATCACCGTGCTGCTCCGTCATAACACTGGCATCCAGTGTTCGGCCATCTAGCCGCGGCGGCGTACCGGTTTTCAGCCGCGCAACGACAAACGGCATCTCACGTAATCGATCCGCCAGTCGTACCGATGCCGCATCACCAGCCCGACCGCCGGAGCGCTGCTCCCGGCCCACGTGCAAGCGTCCGCCCAGAAACGTACCGACCGTCAACACTACCGCGCGCGCCGTGAACGTCTGGCCCATAGCCGTGACGACGCCGGTGACGCGGCCAGCCTCCACCTGCAGATCAGTGACTTCGGCCTGAAACAACTTGAGGCCATCAGCACTTTCCAGCTGTTTTCGGATCGCTGCGCGATACAACACGCGATCCGCCTGCGCCCGTGTGGCGCGCACGGCAGGCCCTTTGCTGGCGTTAAGCGTTCTGAACTGAATGCCGGACGCATCGATTGCGCGCGCCATGGCACCGCCGAGCGCATCGATCTCACGGGTCAGATGACCCTTGCCGATGCCGCCGATTGCCGGGTTGCAGCTCATTTGGCCCAGCGCCTCGATCGATTGTGTCATCAGCAACGTTTGCGCACCGGAGCGCGCCGCGGCCAGAGCGGCCTCGGTTCCGGCGTGTCCACCGCCAACAACGATCACATCAAATTGCGCAAAATCAGGCATATGCATGCACTCTTTCGACAGGCGGCGTAGTGTAAACCCTCATTCGCCGTGCTGCAGTGCTTCAATCTGCTAGCGCGGCATTCGATTTTAGCGACCGAGGCAGGAATGACTATAAATCAATCACTTATAGTCCCCAATACCGGTTGACACGCACCCCGCTCTGGCGAAGTCTTTTTCACTCAAAGCACTGTTTTTACTTCGTTTTTTGTGCATACTCCGGCGCCGATAGTCCATTTTTGGAAGGTACGATGCGAAAACACATCAGCATCGCGGTCATCATCGCGCTAGCCGCGGTGGACTGGCACACGCCAGCAACCGCATCCGAATTAACCCTGACCCCCTGCCGCATCGATGCCGGCAATGCAATCCCGACCGCTAAAGCGCTGTGCGGCGAGTTCGAAGTCGCTGAAGATCCGGCGAGACCGGATGGCAAGACCATCGTGTTATCCGTCGCGATGGTGCCCGCACTATCCGTTGCCCCGGAACCGGATCCGATCGTATTTCTGGCAGGTGGCCCGGGCCAAAGCGCCATCGAAAGCTACCTCGGTGTACGCGGCGCATTCGCGAAAGCGCAGCAAGACCGGCCGATCCTGTTGGTCGATCAGCGTGGCACAGGCGCCTCGAACAAGCTCTCCTGTGATTCGATCCTGGACGAGGAGGACATGACCGAGTCGATGGATCTGACGCAGGTGAAGGGCATGATCAAGGAATGCCTGGAAGTGCTGCCCGGTGATCCGCGCTTTTACACGACCAGCGTAGCGGTGCAGGACCTCGATGCGGTGCGCGTAGCGCTGGGCATCGAGCAACTGAACCTGTGGGGCGGCTCCTACGGCACGCGGGTCGCGTTGCATTATCTCAGACGGTATCCGGAGCACACCCGCAGTGTCATTATTGATGGCGTTGTGCCAGCCGATATGTATCTCGGTCCCGCCATTGCGCTGGATGCACAAACCAGCGTTGAACACGCTTTCTCGCGCTGCGCGGAAATCGACAGCTGCCATGAGCAGTTTGGTGATCTAGGCCAGAAACTGCGCGAGCTGAAGGCTTCATTGGCCCGGTCACCACAGACGGTCACCATGCCGCATCCGCGCACCGCTGTGCCAACGACCGAAACGGTCAATGACGAAACACTGGCCGGCGTGATTCGGCTCAGTGCGTACTCGCCGTTTACGCGTGCTTTGTTGCCGACGATGATCGACCGCGCGCACGCCGGCGATATGACTATGCTGGCCGCTCAGTCAATCCAGATCAATGACAACTTTACCGGCTTGCTGGCCACTGGCATGCACAATGCGGTGATGTGCTCCGAAGATACACCGTTTTATGGCGATGTCTCCATTGAGCAGTTAAACGACACGTTCATGGGGTCCTTGCACTATGAGTATCTCGTCGAGTCCTGCCGGCACTGGCCAGTTGGTATCGTCGACGATGACTTCAGTACGCCGGTTGTTAGCGACAAACCCGTGCTGATCCTATCGGGCGAATTCGATCCGGTCACACCACCGGCCTACGGTGATCAAGCGCTGAAAACACTGAGCAATGCCCGTCATCTGGTCGTTGCCGAGCAGGGCCATATCGTCTCCGGTGTTGGCTGCATGCCGACGCTGCTGGACAACTTTATCGAAACGCTGGATGCCGACGCATTGGAGGCTGAGTGCCTTGAGCGTGCCGGTGGTCTGCCGTTTTTCATTGATGCTATCGGGCCGACGCCGTAGGAATCCGACGATGATAAAAATAGAAAAAATCGCCAAGTCTTTTGGCAAGGTTCAAGCGGTGCGCGACGTCAGCTTTACGGCACGCGATGGCCGCATTACTGGCCTGCTGGGTCCCAACGGTGCCGGCAAGTCGACCACACTGCGCGTGTTGTATACCGCGATTCGTCCGGATACCGGCAGCGCCACGATCGATGGCATCAACGTACTCAGTGATCCACTCGAAGCGCGCAGCAAACTCGGTGCACTGCCGCATGGCTCAGGACTCTATCAACAACTCACAGCACGCGAGAACATCGCCTACTTCGCTGACATGCAGGGCATCGATAAGTCCGAGCGTGATGACCGCGTCAACGAGATGATTCAGCTGTTGGAAATCGAAGATTTCGCCGACCGCCGGACCAAGGGCTTTTCACAAGGTCAACGTACCAAGGTTGCCCTGGCGCGCGCGCTGGTACACGGACCACGCAATATAGTGCTGGATGAGCCGACCAATGGCCTGGATGTCATGGCGACACGCAGTCTGCGTAGCATCATCATGAAACTGCGCGACCGTGGGCAATGTGTTTTGTTCTCCTCTCACATCATGCAGGAGGTTGCCGCACTGTGTGATGAGATTGTCATCATCGCCAATGGTCAGGTCAGCATGATGGGAACGACCGAAGACATTCGGGATAAAACCGGATGTGACGATCTGGAAGACGCCTTCGTCAAAGCGATCGGCGAGACGGAGGCGGCAGCATGAAATTGTTCACAATTATCGCCAAGGAGATTCGCGACAACTTCCGCGATCGACGCACGATGATGTCGGCATTGATCTTCGGCCCGCTATTCGGTCCGATACTGTTTGCGGTGATCATCACCGCAACGCTGAACAAAGCCACTGGGGATGCCACCAAACCACTACCACTGGCGATCGTTGGCGCCGACAATGCACCCAACCTGGTGGCCTATCTCGAGCAGCAAGATACTGAAATCGAACGCCTGACACTCGATGCAGAAAAGGCAGTCGAAGCGGTCAAACAAGGCGAAGAGGAGATGGTGTTGATCATCCCTGCATCGTTCGCCGAAGACTGGGTTGAAGCCCACACCGCTCGCGTTCAACTCGTGCTGGATAATTCGGAATCCAGCGCATCGCGTCAGGCGCGTCGAGCACGCGGCATGGTCAGCGGTTATGCGCGGCAAATCGGCGCTATGCGTCTGGTTGCTCGCGGTATCGACCCGTCCATTGGTAGACCGATCTTGATCGATGAAATTGATACGTCAACACCGAGTTCGCGTGCTGCCTTACTGCTGGGCATGCTGTCATATTTCCTGTTGTTCGCAATGCTCGCCGGCGGCATGTATCTGGCCATCGACAGCACCGCTGGTGAACGCGAGCGCGGCTCACTGGAACCGTTGCTGACCTTACCGGTCAAGCGCTCAACACTATTGTTAGGAAAGTTGGCCGCCACCTGTTTCTTCATGGCGGCTTCGCTTGCCATTGCATTGACCGCCTTCACGGTTGTGCTGCGATTTATTCCACTTCAGCAATTGGGAATGAGCGTCGACTTTGGTCCGCTGGATGCGGTGGCAGGGTTCTTCATGATTTTGCCCTTTGCGCTAATTGGCGCTGCATTGATGACGCTGGTCGCCTCGTTCACAAAGAGCTTTAAAGAAGCGCAAAGCTACACGACGTTTGTCATGCTGGTGCCGACACTGCCGATCATGGCAGCGGCGGTCATGAACATGAAACCAGCGCTGCATTGGATGGCAGTGCCCAGTTTGTCACAGCACTTTTTGCTGTTGGATCTCGTCAAGGGTGAGCCAATTCAGCCGTTGTTTGTTGTGGTGTCCGTGATTACGTCAATTGTCATTGGCATTATTCTCAGCGCGCTGGCGATTCACTTCTACAAACGCGAAAATTTATTGATGTAAGCGTGGGTTTTTTGACGGAACCGTGACAGTTCCCTCATAAAGATGAAACCGTCAAAGGTTAGTATTTCTTTATGGGACAGATCACAGATCGGCAAGCGCGTCATCAGCGCCTCCGATTGCAACGACAATGGATGTCGGGCGCGATTTACGCGCTCTGGACAGTGACCGCAATTACTGCCTGCCAGATGGGTTTTATTGATTCGCCTGGCAACATTATCTGTGCTATCGCGATGACCGCCCTTGTAGTCGAAGCCGGTTTTGCACTGAGCTTTGTCAAGGACTGGAACCTGCGCTTCGTCGATCCATCGCTGACACTGCCGCGATGCATCGTCGCGATCAGCTGGCTGATCCTGCTCAGTTGGTTTGCACCTGAGTGGCGCGACATACTGATTATTGCGATGCCTGTGATTGTCATGTTCGGCATTTTTCAGTTGCGACCGGCCACCATCGCGTTGCTGGCCGGTCTTGCGTTAGGTGGTTACGCGGCGGTCTGGATTATCGATTTCGGTCTTGGCAGAACACAACTACCCGCCGGTGCCATCGGTACGCGATTAAGCATCGCAGCAGGGTTAATGATCTGGTGCGTCTACTTCAGCAATCACGTCGCTCGTCTTCGTAGTCGACTCCACGCGCGTAATCACGAATTGGAAGACGTGCTCGGTGAAATGACTCAGCTGGCTGAGCGTGATGAGCTGACACAGGCATTCAACCGGCGCCGCATCATCGATTCCCTCGGTCGCTTGCGTGAGGCGGCGATTCGCCATGCAGACGCATTCAGTGTGGTCATTATCGATCTCGATCTATTCAAACGTATCAACGATCAATTCGGCCATCTCACTGGCGACGCGGTGCTCAGTGATTTCGCGCAACGGGTTCGCAGCGAGCTGCGACTGCTCGATGAGCTTTCTCCCGTCGGTGGCTCTCGCGTATTGGGACGGTACGGTGGAGAGGAGTTTATCGTCATCCTCCCGCATACCGCGCTCGACGGTGCCGAGGACTGCGCCGAGCGGATTCGCCGGTGCACCGCTGCACAGACATTCCAGAAAGAGCTGACGGTGACAATCTCTGCCGGTGTGGCCCAATTCAATCGACTCGAGTCGATCGACAGCCTACTACGGCGTGCCGACAAAGCGCTGTACGCGGCGAAGGAGGCAGGACGCAATTGTGTGCGGACTGCGGAACCCTATTCAATTACCGATCAAGCGCGCAGCGTTGAAGTGGTGGCTCTAGCTGACTACCAGAGTGAAGGCTAGCGAAAAGTCTGCGCTTATTTGCCGATACAAAACTCTCCGAAGATCGTGCCCAGCAAATCATCGGCGGTAAACTCGCCCGTAATCTGGCCAAGACAGCGTTGTGCCTGAGAGAGCTCCTCGGCCAATAATTCTCCGGCACGCTGGCTGCGCAATTGCTGCACACCAACATCAAAATGTGATTTCGCCTGTTCTAACAACCTGACCTGACGGACGCGTGCCGACAGGCTGCCTTCTGCATTGCCACCACCCAATGCTAATTCACCCAGATCGCGACGCAAGGCGTCGATCCCCTCGCCATCGAACGCCGACACGACATGCACAACGTGAACACGCGCTGGAACATCCATCTCAGCCGGGCGTACCAAATCGCACTTGTTAATGACCAGAAATAACGGCACGTCGACCGGACACAAATCAACCAACTGACGGATGGTGTCGGTCAGTGCCGGGTCGTTGGCCGCAACGACCGCCAATACCACGTCACTTTCGTCGATGGCGCGACGCGTGCGGCGCATGCCCTCACGCTCGACGACATCGTCGCTGTCGTGCAATCCAGCGGTATCGATGAGCTGCACGGGCGCACCACCGATGTTGATTTGCGTGCGCACCAGATCTCGTGTGGTGCCGGCAATATCGGTGACAATCGCGGCATCTTCTCCGGCGAATTCATTCATCAGGCTCGATTTGCCGACATTGGGCGCGCCGACCAGCGCGACATCCATGCCGTCCTGTAACCGTCTACCGGTCTGAACCCGTTGTTGCAGGTGCTCGAAAGCAGCGGTCACCTGATCGATCTCAGCACTCAGCGCCGGTGCATCCAGAAAATCGATCTCCTCTTCCGGGAAATCAATCGCCGCCTCGACGTGCATGCGCAAATGCGTCAGGGATTGCTGCAATTGACCCACGGCCGCAGCAAATTCGCCACTGAGTGAGCGCGTCGCGGCCCGCGCCGCCTGTTCGGTGCGGCTGCCTATCAGATCGGCGATCGCTTCGGCCTGCGTCAGATCCAGCTTGCCGTTCAAAAAGGCTCGCTGGGTGAACTCGCCGGGTTGGGCCATGCGTGCACCAGCAGCCAATGCAGCCTCCAGCACCAACTGCAACACCACAGGGCCGCCATGAGCCTGCAATTCGATCATGTCTTCGCCGGTGTAAGAATACGGTCCGGAAAACTGAACGACCAAACCGCGATCAATACGGCTGCCATCAGCAGTGTGAAACCAGCGCAGGGCCATCTGGCGAGGCGGTGGTAACGACCCAACAATCGTGCTGCCGATGGCACAGGCACAATCGCCGCTAATGCGCACGATTCCAACGCCCGCCTCCCCGGTCGCTGTTGCGATCGCTGCAATGGAATCTGTATTACCCACGCGCGCACCCTGCGGTAATTCACTGAACGATGCAATATTCTGCTCGAATAACCGGTTATTGACTGCAACAACCCGATAGCACGAGTAATCACATGACTCACGAGACGATTCGTTTTGAGAACCGCACCGGTCAAACGCTGGCCGGCATCATCGACTGGCCTGCCGATCGCCATGGCGGCTATCGAGCATTGGCCATCTTTGCGCACTGCTTCACGTGCACCAAGAACTTAAAGGCGGTTACCCACATTGCCGAGTCTCTCAATGCCCGGGGGATTGCCGTGATGCGATTCGATTTCACCGGACTAGGCCAGAGCGATGGCGATTTCGCTGATACTACATTTGCAAGCAATGTCAGCGATATTATTGATGCCGCGCAGTATCTGGGTGAGCATTACACCGCTCCAACCTTGCTGATCGGTCACTCATTGGGCGGCA
Organism: Pseudomonadota bacterium; assembly: GCA_039187375.1. GTDB lineage: Bacteria > Pseudomonadota > Gammaproteobacteria > Steroidobacterales > Woeseiaceae > CALBPI01. Next base: position 5,511 of record JBCCZN010000027.1, on the reverse strand, counting down.
CCGCAACCTTGATGGCCGCCGCGCAAATCGAGTCTGCGTTAGCGGTGGCAACCATCGGCTCACCGGCATCGCCGGAACACGTGACCCATCTATTCGATGCCCACACCGATAGCATCAATCAAGATGGTCAGGCAAAGGTATTGCTCGCTGGTCGACCTTTCACGATCAAGCGGGAATTCGTCGAAAGTCTGCACGACCAACCGTTAACCGAGACTGTGCAGACGCTTGGCAAGGCACTGTTATTTTTACACTCACCCATTGACGACACGGTCGGAGTCGACAACGCCGCAACCTTATTTAATGCTGCGAAACACCCGCGCAGTTTTGTCAGCCTTGACCACGCCGATCACCTACTCAGCGATGCACAAGATTCACGCTACGTCGGTGAAGTGTTGGCAGGTTGGGCAGATCGCTACCTGCCCCCCGTTTCCGAACCGTTGCCGGATGACATTGCCGGGGATGTCATCGCCAGCACCAGTCATGAAAGCTTTCGGACGCGACTGAATATCGGCGGTCATCGTTTGATTGCCGATGAACCGACCCAGGTTGGTGGCAGCAATAGCGGACCAACGCCGGTGGCGCTACTGCGAGCTGCTCTAGCCAGTTGCACGACGATGACGTTGCAAATGTATGCCCGGCACAAGGGGCTACCGGTTGATGATGTGACCGTTGGCATCGAGCAAGACCAGGTGAAGAAGGGCAACCAGTTACAGACCACATTCACGCGTCACATCCGCATTGAAGGCGATCTGGATGCCACGCAACATCAACGGATGCTCGAAATTGCTGACCGTTGCCCGGTGCATCGCGCACTGCATGGACAGGTCGACGTCATCAACGTAGTCAGTCGCGCAGCTTCTGTTCCGCCGCAACGACGCGATTAACTTGCCACTGCTGCAGGGCGCCCAACAGTGTATTGGTGAACCAGTACAGGACCAGACCAGCCGGGAAGAATGCGAAAAAGACCGTGAATACAATCGGCAGGATCTTCATGACCTTAGCGTGCACCGGATCCGGCGGCGCTGGGTTCATTTTTTGCTGGATGAGCATCGCAACGCCCATCAACACCGGCAAAATGAAGAACGGATCGCGGCTGGACAGATCCTGTATCCAGAGCATAAAGGGCGCCTGGCGCATTTCGACCGACTCGAGCAGTACCCAATAAAACGCGATAAAAAAGGGCATCTGAATCAGGATTGGTAAACAACCAGCAGCAGGATTGACCTTCTCGCGTTTGTACAGATCCATCATCGCCTGCGAAAGTTTCTGCCGATCATCCTTGTAGCGATCCTGAATCGCTCGCAAACGTGGTTGAAGATTGCGCATCTTCGCAATCGAGCGCCCGCTTTGCTCGGTCAACTTATAGAACACCAGTTTGATCAAAATCGTCAGAATGATGATCGACCAGCCCCAGTTACCAACAAAGCCGTGCACCTTGTCCAACAGCCAGAACAGCGGTTCTGCCAACAGCGTCAGCATGCCGTAGTCCACGGTTAAAGGCAGACGCTCTGACACAGCGCGCAACTGATCTTGCAATTTCGGACCAACGAACAACGTCATCGGCAATTCGAGCGACTCGCCTGCGGCAATGGTCCGTGGTTTGCCTACGTAGCCGGCCACAAATGCATCCTGACTCAATCCAACCTGCAGTCGTACACTGTCATCGGCAGGCGGCACCACCGCGGTCAAAAAATGATGTTCGATTGCAGCCAACCAGCCACCGACCACCTCGTCACGCTGGACGTTGCCATCTTCGGCCAATGTCTTGATTTTATATTTCTGGTAGCGCTCACCGTCGTAGAGAACGGGACCCTTAAACGAATAACTCTCGACATCGATCATCGAACGGTCGGGCAACTGGCTGTAATGAACGATGCGGCCATAGGGCGCGGCCAACCAATTCGCATCACTCTTATTGTCAATCGACAGCGTCAGATCGACGGCGTATTCACCACGGCGCATCGTGTAAGACTTCGTAACTGTCACGCCCTCGGCATTGGTCCAGCGCAGTGGTACAACCAGAGTGTCTTCGCCGTCTGCCAACGCATATTGCAAACGCTCGGTGCTGAACGCAGCACGGTGATTCGGTTCATTATCCCGATCGCGAGTTGCCAGGCCCGTACGGAAGACCGCGAATCGCGTCTGCTCTGGCGATAACAGCGTGACAAGCTCATCTGCCGCATCCTTGCGTACCGGGTACTTGGCTAATTTGGCGCTGACGATATCCCCGCCCTGAGGATTAATGGCCAGTGTCAGTACATCCGTCGTGACTTCGATCAGTGTCGTGGTAGCGGGATTATCGGCTACAGTGCCCGGCACTGTGGGCACCGAATCGGCCGCCGGTGCTGCATCAACCGGGGTCAGACCATCCAGTGAGGGCAACGTGTCGCCGGGCGGCATCAACTCATCCGGTGTGTCGGCGTCAATCATCACCGGCTCGGCATTAGTTGCCACAGGCTGCGGACCATAATCGGCTTGCCAAGCCTGATAGGTCATTAACATGAGCAGGCCAAACAGAGCCCAGGCGAACAGGCGTTGGTTATCCATAGTAGCGGTTCTGGAAATCAGGTCGGGATTCGAAAGCGCCGCTATTATGCTTCAATCTGGCTGTGACCCGGCAGTTTTTTTACCTACCAACACCAATAGGGTAGCGATACTTCGATGCAAATCGGTCTTGCTGGCACGCGCAGCCTGGGGAGCATTGATGACGACGTAATCGCCAGCGCGTAGCGTGTCTGCCAAATGCCGAAAGGCCTCCCGCACACAACGTTTAATACGGTTGCGTTGTACCGCCATTCTCGCATGACGTTTTGAAATCGCCAGACCCAGCCGCGGATGATCCTGCGCGGCGTAGCGCACGCGCACAATAAACAAGGAATCCTGGACTCTGCGACTGCGCGAGAAAACGCGCTTGAACTGGCCGGGTGTCAGCAGGCGAGCGCTTTTAGCGAACGTCTCGGACAATACTCAGGCAGACAGGCTGTGACGACCCTTGGCCCGACGCCGCTTGAGCACCAGTCGGCCACCCTTCGTTGCCATGCGGGCGCGGAAGCCGTGAGTGCGTTTGCGTTTCAGGTTGCTGGGCTGGAATGTGCGTTTCATGGCGTTCAGCTAGCAGGAAAAAGGGCGTGAACGATACGTGTTGCAAACAGGCCTGTCAATGAATCACGTAGCGAAGATCAGGCTGGCATCGTACCAAGAATCGAGAGTAAGCTTCGCCGCTCCCCGTTAAAAAATGAACCAAAAGAGGATCGTCTTGGCATCACCCGGTACAGATCTGTGGGATCGCTGCCTGCAGCGCCTTCGTGGCGAGGTGCCAGAGCAGCAATTCAACGCCTGGATCCGGCCTTTACAGTGCGATATTCAGGGCGATCACTGGCGTTTGCTGGCACCTAACCAGTTTGTCGTTAACACCATTACGCGGGACTATCTGGACGCGATTCGCAAACATGCGCAATCGATTCAGGGGCAACCGGTGTCAGTCGATGCGATGATCGGGAGCCGGGTCGATGATCAGCGCGCTGTGGACCCCATTGTGCCAGTGCCACAAGCGACAGTGCCGATGCCAGAGAGCAAACTGGCCGAGAAATTCACGTTTGACAGTTTCGTCGAGGGTAAGAGTAATCAGCTGGCGCGGGCCGCTGCATTGCAGGTCGCCAACAACCCCGGCAAAGCCTACAACCCGCTGTTCATTTACGGTGGTGTCGGTTTGGGCAAGACCCATCTGATGCACGCGATAGGCAACTCCATTGTTGCAGCGAACCCTGCGGCCCGAGTGTGTTACATCCATTCGGAACGGTTTGTCGGTGACATGGTGCGCGGCCTGCAACATAACCGGATCGATGAGTTCAAGGCCGCTTATCGCTCGCTGGATGCGCTATTGATTGACGATATCCAGTTTTTCGTTGGCAAAGAACGCTCCCAAGAGGAATTTTTCCATACGTTTAATGCGTTGCTGGAAGGGCAGCGCCTCATTATTTTGACCTGTGATCGCTACCCCAAGGCTGTCGATGGTCTGGACGAACGGTTGATCTCGCGGTTCGGCTGGGGTTTAACCGTGGCCATCGAGCCACCAGATGTCGAAACCTCGGTTGCGATTCTGATTCAGAAAGCACAGGCCGAAGGGGTTGTATTGGCTGACGATGTTGCATTTTTTATCGCTCAAAGCATTCGCTCTAATGTGCGCGAACTAGAAGGTGCTTTGCGTCGAGTGATGGCGACAGCGAGCTTTACCGGTCGCCCGATCACGATTGATACCTGTAAAGACGCGTTGCGCGATTTGCTGGCTTTGCGAGATAAGTTGATTAGCGTCGACAACATCAAAAAGGTCGTCGCGGAATACTTCAAAATCAGGGCCAGCGAATTGACATCCAAGCGCCGCACCCGCTCTGTGGCACGGCCGAGGCAGATCGCAATGGCGTTGACGCGGGAGCTGACCACCAACTCTTTGCCGGAGATTGGTGATGCGTTTGGCGGCCGTAATCATGCAACGGTGTTGCATGCATGCCGCAAAATCAAAGAGTTACGCGAGCAGGACTTGCGTGTGGATGAAGATTATCAGAAGTTGTTAAGAATCCTAACCGGCTAATGTGGATAAGTTGTGAATGACAAAAGCACCCGAAGTTATACACAGTGAAGCCACAGGTTGATCGCGGCTTAACAACATCTTGGCGAATGAATTTTTCACGCTTAACAATTTGATTTTTATAAGAAAAATCGTATTATCCGCAGATAGCTGAAAGGCTTATAATTACAATAGTTTTATATAAACCTAAATATTCTATTAACACTGTTCAGGAATCCCTATGAAATTGTCTGCCAGCCGTGAGGCGCTGTTGGGTGCGTTGCAAGCGGTTATTGGTGTGGTCGAGCGACGCCAGACTATGCCGATACTTGCCAATGTCATGCTGGTTGCTAAAGACAATCAGTTGTCGATTACGGCAACAGACATTGAAGTAGAACTGGTGTCCACGGTGGACGTCGATGTCGATATGGCCGGTGATCTGACGGTGCCTGGTCGCAAGATGTTTGAGTTTTGTCAGAAGCTGCCGGAAGGCGCAACGATTAAGCTGGCATTGCGCGGTGAAAAGGTGGTGCTGCAATCAGGACCCAGTCGCGCAACGCTATTGCCACTACCCGCTGCAGAGTTTCCGATTATTGATGAGATCGATGCCGAGCAGGCAATTACGCTGCCGTCGTCGGTGCTGCACCGATTGTTGGCGAAAACCTATTTCGCTATGGCGCAGCAGGACGTGCGCTATTACTTGAACGGTTTGTTGTTGGAAACAGACGCTAAAATGGTACGTGCGGTAGCAACGGATGGTCATCGGCTCGCATTGTGCGAAAGCGAACTAGGAGATGACACCAGCATGGAAGCGCGACAGGTTATCGTGCCGCGTAAAGGGGTACTGGAGCTTCAACGTCTGGTGGCGGGAGACGGTCCGGTCAGCATCTCGATGGGACGTAACCACATTCGTGTTGAAATTGGCTCTATTCGCTTTACCTCAAAAC
>JBCCZN010000026.1:0-20337 GCA_039187375.1 Pseudomonadota bacterium | reverse complement strand
TTTTGTCCACCAGTCGACCCAGGCATTGGCCCAATCGTTTAGCAGATGACCATGCCAGAACGTGGAGGCGGCCAGGTGGGCACCGCGCAAGACGACCGGCGGCTGCTGTGCTTTGGGATGTGCCGTGTAGCGTGCGCGTGCTTGAGCCAACGAGGCATTGTCCGGCAACACCAGATCCCGGGTCAGCGTGTAGGCCCAATCAACCAGGCTGGGGTTCAGGCGATATAGCTCGCCATTGGGGTCCCGCCGCGGCTGCTCGAACGGCACCTGGGTGTAGCGGGCGATATACCCCCACTGCCAATCGTCCGGTTTTTCGCGCGCGTCAATCTCGTGCGAGATATCCCCATCCACCAGCCACTCAGCCCAGGCGGCGGAACCGATCGAGGCGTCGGTCGGATCGAACCCGGCAATGCCGGCAATCAGCCAGTAGCTGTTCGAGGTATCGAAGCGCGGGTCCATTCCCAGCGCCATCACACTGGCGGCGGCTCGGGCAGTACCGATGCCGGTCACCATGCCGAGGATGCCGGACTCCGGGTTGTAGTGAAAATCGTGGTGTGCGCCGGACGAATAGATCACTGCGTCAAGCTGACGGCGTTCGTTCCAGAGCTGGAACTCACCCGGTGCATCGCCGCTGTCGGCGCCACGTTCAAACATGGTGACGATGATGACTTTGGGGCGGATCAACTCGCGCTCGGTGGCGGTTGTCATGCAGCCACTTGCTGTCAGCACGGTGAGTATCGCCAACAGGACTGTGCGGGTGTTCATCATCGTACTCCGTCAAAAAAAAGCCCGGGCAGGAAAACCGGCCCGGGCTCTTGGCTGTGTCAGCAGTGTCGCTTTAGAAGCGGAAGCTGACGCTCGCCTGCCAGTTGCGCGGCAACTCAGGCAGGACGATCTGACTACCGAACAGGTTCGGGAAGTTCGCGCGGAAGTAGCGCTCATCCGTCAGGTTCTTGCCAGTCAGAGCGAACGCCCAGCTATCGGTCTCATAGCGCAGGCCCGCGTTGACCAACGTGTAGCCCGGCAGCTGTACCGCCTGAGAGAAGCCTGATGACACCGAATCGACATCGACGATGCTGGCGTTAACCGCAATGCCGCTGTCGAACAGGTAGGTACCGGTCAACGAGTAGATGTTCTCCGGCATACCGGCACGGCGGGCACCGGCTTCGCCTTGCGAGAAGACAATACCGATGGCCTGACCGCCGTAGACCGACGCCGGGTCAATCTGCGGGATATCGTCAGCACCGAAGAAGCTGAAGCGACCCGCGTTTTCAAGCGTGTTCAGGTTGGTGACTTCGATGTTGGTATAGCCGAACGTGACAACCGCTTTCTCGGTGATGACCCAACGTGCTTCGAACTCAACACCTTCGGTGCGGTTACTCTGGTTGGTCACAATCGCCTGCGCGTTGAAGTCGGTACGCTCCTGCTCGTAGATCGACAGGGCGAAGTACAGCGTATCGTCGATCAGGCTGCCCTTGATGCCGATTTCCTGCAGTTCTGAGGTATCGAACCAGCCGTTGTCGTTGATCGCGCCGGTCTGGATCTCTGCGCCCTGACCTGCGATGACCGTCGACTGCTCGGAGACCGTAATGTACGGCGTCAAGCCAATCGGGGTTTCCCAGTTCAGGCTGGCGGTCCATGAAATACCGTCTTCGGTATCTTCCGCGAACAGGTCGTTGGCGCCGGAGTAAATACCCAGATCTGCATCGATGCTAGTGCTTTCGACATCGACGGTGTCGTAACGGGCACCGACCAGGATGCCCAGGCCATTGGTGAATACAAAGTCACCGACCACCGCGACGGCCAGGTTGGTGTAATCGCCATCGTAGCGATCGGCATAGTCGGTGCCGCTGCGGGTCGCCAATAGACGACGATCGCGTGCGGTAGACGGGCCGGTCAGGTCACGACGGTCGAAATACTCGTTGAAGAAGTCACTGCCGTGGCTAAAGTCGGTAAAACGAATAGACGGCGAAATCTGCAGGGTAGAGGTGACAACGTCTGTATCCCAGGTGTTCTGGATCACGAACTTGTCTTCAACGACATGGGAGTCATGGAACTGTGAAAAGCCGTAGGCATTTTCGTTCAGGTTTTCATAACCTTCGTAGAACAGCTGGTTTTTGAATTCCCAGCCGCTGTCGGTTTCCCAGATCGCATCGAAGTACAACGTCAGGACGTCATTCTCCAGTGTGTCATCCGGTGCGACCAGTACCTGACTGCCGTCGATGGTCGTGACACCCGGGTTTTCCAGTGCGGACAGCGGGTTAATCGCAGCCTGGGTGACAGAGCCGGTGCCGACGAAGAACTGGCTGATACCAGCAACGTTGTATTCGCTGTGCGAAATCGAGCCGTCGCCATCGGTGTCGAGCGGCTGCGCCAGACCGGTGACGTAGGTGCCGTTGTCGATCAGATCTTGTGACAGGCGGTTCCAACCAGCGACCTGGTTACCTTCGTAACGGTGATACATGCCACCGAACTGCAGGTGCAGTGAATCGTTGACGTCATGATCAATCGCGAGCTGCAACAGCGTCTGATCGGTTGCCGTGTTCTGATAGTAGCTGCCGGAGTCTTCTACTTCAGCGTAGGCGTAATAGCCAAAATCGCGGCCGCCGATGGTCGCCGGGCCACCGACTTCACCGGTGACAATGTTGCGATTCCACGAGCCGGTCGTGTAGGAGATCGCACCTTCGGTGTCGTCCAGATACTGTCCGTCGTCAGCGCGAGCGGAGCGCGGTACGAAGTTCAGGTAACCACCAATTTTGGCCGGTCCGTAAATGACCGAAGCTGGACCACGAACGATGTCGATTCGGTCCGACGCACCGATCGGCGTGGGGTAGTTGCCCGGGTTGTCCAGTCGGCGAACGCCGCGGAAGTAGGTCTCACCGGCCGTGCCACGCACGTCCAGTGAACCGGCAACGCCAAAGAATGACTGGGTGAAGGTACCCGGAGACAGGCTCACCAGTTCGTCGATGTCACGAATGTCGAAGCGGGCGATCTGGTCCGCACTAATGGTTGACGCCGAACGTGGCGTTTCCAGCAGCGTTTTGTCCAGACCGAAGACCGAGCCCACATCCTGCGTCGGGAGCGCATCAAGCGAGCCCTCAACAATGATCTCGTCGATCTCCTCTTCCTGCGCAAGGGCAGGCCCTGTGAGTGCGGTGGCCATCGCAGTCGCAATTGCCAGACGCAGCGCTCTGTTGCGTTTCATTTGTCACCCTCCTGAAGGCGATACTCTTTTTGTCAAAAACCCAGTGCCGATCCCTCGACGCCTCAACGACACCAAAAAAAGTGCCTGTGACCGCATGTCCTGCGATCACGTGTTGTAAAAAGGTCACACTTTGAGCGTGCCGTTCCCGAGCCTGTTTTACGAGCGGCTTCAGCCGGTCGAAATCGTCGCATCAGGACGCGTTCTGCTTGTGCAAACCTGCTGCCCCCCAGGTTTGCGCCCTCGCCTAGTCGCAGAAGCTATAGCGGGCACAAATGAAGTTGCGAGTGTCCGGGAACTTGTCAGTTTTTGCAAGCCCGGAACGCGCCATGCGTCGTTCAAATGCCTTGATTTTGCGGTCGAATCGCTCGCGAAGTTGCTGTTTCACAGGGGCTTCAACGAAGGCGTAGTCGAGTGAATTGCGGCTGAGCAATACGACCTCATCCCAGGTCAGGTTGTATTCCTTTACCGCGACGAAGAACTCGTCGGTGAGGGTGGAGTCCCACATTCCACGGTCGTCGGTAGACAGCGCTACCGGGATGCCAACACGCAGATATTCGGGGAATGGGTGTTGCGTATAGTCCACAACATATTCAAGCAACAGGTTACTGATTAGGTTGATTTCAATAAGATACGGGCCATACCGCATGTCGAGCATCAACTCATCATCGGTGATCAGGTTCAGACCATGACCAATCCGTGTGGCACCCAGTAGCAGCGTGTCGCGTACATGATCGTTCGGCTCGTCGACCTCGCCACCATGGATCGATAACGGCAATGCATGTTTTTGGCGCAGTTCCCGATAGGTCTCAACGAAGCGGCGCGGATGACCCTTGTCGTCGTCCTCTCGACCCGCCATGTTCAAGCCGACGACCAAATCCCGATTGGCGACTGCCAAACCATACAAAGTGCGCAACTCTTGCTCGGCATAGGGTGTGAAGCGCAACACCATAAACTGCAGGCGGGTGGTGACGCCGGTCGCGATGGCGTCTGGTTGCTGCAAGCGCTCACGCAGGATGTCGATCATCTCTTGCGGTGGGATGAGGCTGCCATCGGGGCGACGGGCGAACTGCACCCCGACCATGACCTCCAGATACATGGCTTTGTCCTCGGCCAATCCACGCATGTTGTAGATCAGTGATTCGGCGCGGGCGTACGGGTTGGTGTAGAGCGCGTTCATCCGCTGCCAGTGCGTTTCGAAAAACTCGTGGCGGCCTTCGGTGGGATCATCCAGAACCAGGCTTTCGAGCCAGCCGGCTTTTTGCGCATCACTCATCTGCTCGATCGGGACGTGCTCCGAGCGCTCACATTCGCCCAGCTGGTCGTACTCGAAACCATCGATGTTGCGGAACATCAGCAGATAGTCTCGATCGATCTTGGCGTATTCGCGGCAATTGTTGATGCGCACCTTGGTGTAGATGCGATATCCCTTATCTTTCAGGCCCATTGCAATCTCGAGCCAGTCTTCGGGATAAATCGAACCGGAGTTGTGATTATGCAGATCGCCGCCCTTGGGCATGGCATGCAGCACTCGATATAGCGCACGGTCATCGCCGGATTGCTTCAGTGCTTCAAACCAATCGGCTCGCGCCGTGGTGGTGGCAAACAGGCAGGTCAAGAGCAGGGTGAGCGATCGGGTCATTGTGCTAATCCTTGGGTCGCGGAATGGGGTTCGGTTGGCCGTGGAATCACCAGTTCCAGAATCATTGCCGCAAATGCGCCGGTGGAAACGGGAAACCCTAAGACAGTGGTGATACCTGACGGCAAACCTGGCAACTTTTGTAGCACGAGCGGGATGCACAGGCCAACGGCGATGGCCGGCCAGACAATCAGCTGGGCGCGTCTGGGCTGATCGGCGTTGCTGACGATGTTCCAGCCGGACACGGCCACCATGACAAACATCAATAACGTCGCGCCGGCTACGACACTGCCCGGCATCACGCGTAGTGTTGCGGCGACCGCTGGCAGCGCCCCGGCAATGATCAGGAAGCCACCCACATACAAACCCACGCGCCGACTGGCCACACCGGTCAGCCGAATGACCCCGTTGTTCTGGCTGAACGTAGTGTTCGGGAATGTCGCGAGAATGGCGGCAATCGCAGAGTTCAGCGCATCGGCACTGATGCCGCCGCGTAGCCGTGACAAAAAAGAGCGCCCCTCGACCGGGAGTCCCGACAAGCGGGCGGTCGCGGTCAGGTCACCGACCGACTCGGTTGCCGAGACGATGAAGATGGGTAGCAACGCGACCACAATGCTAACGTCCAGCGCGGGTGCATAACGCAACGGCTGCGGTACGAACAACGTCGGCAGCTCAGCGTAACTGGGCAGCGCGGTTGCGCCCACGGCCACGGCGGCGATCAGACCGACCAGCAGGCCTAGTGCAATCGACATCAACCGCAACATTGGCTTGCCGACGAACGCAAATACCAACACCGTGACCAGTGCGATGGCTGCCAGCCCCCAGGCAATACCACCAGTGGTGGCGACCTCATATTTGAGCGTGTTGTAACTGGCCCAGATCAGCGTGATGCCGAGTAGCATGACGGTCGTGCCGGCAACCGAGGGTGTCATGATGCGTTGTAGTCGGTGCAGATTGCGCGCCAATACCATCATCAGTAGTGCGCAGATCAGACAGGCGGTGAAGATTTGCCCGAGCACCACGTCAAACGGCGTATCGCTGGCGCGCTGACTGTAGACGAAAATCAGTGGCCCAACGAAGGTGAAGCTGGTGCCCTGAATGCTCAACAGTCCGGAACCAATCCCGCCGAACCGAGCGATCTGGATCAACGTTGCCATACCGGACACGACCAGTGCACTGGCGATGAAATACTCGATCTCGGCGCCGTCCAGGCCCATACCGGCGGCGATCAGGAACGGTGCGGTGACGATGCCGCCAAACACGGCAAGCAGGTGTTGCAGGCCGGTCAATGCCGCGACACCGTGCCCGGGTTTATCGTCCAGCCCGTAGCCGGTCTGTATCAAGGAGTGCTGCATGTTAGAGAGGCAGAATGCCCGTTGCGCCTGCGTTATGCTAGCGCGCTTATGACGAGGACCTGGATCAGTAACCCGCTGGCGGTATGGACCGGCACAGAAGACGACGCCAGTGGCGGCTTTGTCGTTGATGGCAATCGCATCGTCGAGTGTTTGCCTGCCGGCGCGATACCCTCGGCGCCAGTGGACGCACGCTTTGATGCGACCGACGGGGTCATCCTGCCCGGCTTGGTTAACTGTCACCATCATTTCTATCAGACACTGACACGCGCATTTCCGGCCGCACTGAACAAGCCGCTGTTCCCTTGGTTGCAAGCCTTGTATCCGGTTTGGGCCGGTCTGGACAGCGAAGCGATCGAGGTCTCAACGACGTTGGCATTGGCGGAGCTGGCGCTCAGTGGTTGCACCTTGGCCAGCGATCACCACTATCTGTTCACAGATGCTATTGATGATGCGATCGATCTGCAGGTAGGGGTCGCACGCGCTTTAGGCGTAAGGGTCGTGTTAACGCGCGGTTCGATGAGTCTCGGGGAGCGCGATGGTGGCCTGCCGCCGGACACGGTGGTGCAGACGCCGTCGCATATCCTGAAGGAGAGTGAGCGTCTCATTGGTCGCTACCACGATGCCGACCCCGCGGCGATGGTGCAGATTGCGCTGGCACCGTGCTCACCGTTTTCAGTGACCGATGAGTTGATGCGCGACAGCGCAATGCTGGCGCGCGAGCACGGTGTGCGATTGCATACCCATTTGGCTGAGACCGAGGATGAAAACGCATTCTGTCTTGAACATGTCGGTATGCGGCCATTGGATTATCTGGAGTCGCTCGGTTGGCTTGCTGATGATGTGTGGCTTGCGCACGGCATTCATTTCACCGACGACGAGGTGCGACGGCTGGGCGCGGCCGGTACCGCGATTTGCCATTGCCCGAGCTCGAACATGCTGCTGGCATCGGGTCAGTGCCCGGTCAGTGCGTTATCGGCCGCCGGTTGCCCGGTCGGGATCGGTGTCGACGGATCGGCGTCGAATGATGTTTCCAACATGATCGCTGAGGTGCGCCAGGCGATGTTGTTGCAGCGGTTGGGCGCAGGCGCCGAGGCGATTACCCATGACGTGGCGCTGGGTTGGGCAACCGCCGGTGGCGCACGCCTGTTCGCACGTGAGGCGCTGGGGACGATCGCACCCGGACAATTGGCGGATTTCGGGATCTACACCCTGGATGAACTGCGTTTTTCCGGCGCAGGCGATCCGGTTGCGGCGCTGTTACTGTGTGGTGCACAGCGGGTTGAGCATTTGATGATTAATGGCCAGTGGCGGGTCCGTGATGGTGATATTCCGGAGCTGGATCTGGCGCAGTTGCGCCACCGGCATACGGCTGCAGCGCGCCGGCTGGCCAGCGCTGCGTAAGCAATTTTTCGGAATGGGTAAGGAGCGACTTATGAAACGTATAGGCATCATAGCAACAGCACTGGTTCTGGCGGCCGGGCACAGTGTTGCCGGTCATCATGAGACGAATGCTGAGGGGGATCAGTCGTGCGCCAAACACGCGTTGGTGATACAGGCCGACTTCTCCGGCATGGTGATGGCCGGTGTGGCCTATAGCGTGTGTCCGAAGCTCGATATCTTTAATGTCAGGCCGATGATCCCGCTGTACGACATTGCGATGGCAAGTGAGACGTTGGCCTACAACGCACAGACCTGGCCGGCTGGCACGGTCTTTGTGTCGGTTGTTGACCCCGGCGTTGGCACTCCGCGCAAGTCGGTCGTGTTGCAGACGCAGAACGACCTGTATTTCGTCAGTCCCGACAATGGCACCTTGTCCGGTGCAGCGCAGGCGTACGGCATCAAGGCCGTGCGTGAAATCGATGAGTCGGTGAATCGTCGTGAGAACACCGGGTGGGCGCACACCTTTCATGGTCGCGATGTGTATTCCTACACCGGCGCCCGCCTGGCCGCGGGTGTGATCGACTTCGCGGGCGTAGGGCCGTTGCTGCCTGCCGAGGTGATCCTGCTAGACAGTGCGGTTGGCAGCTACACCGACGGTGAATTCAGCGGTATCGTCTCCGGCGGTATCGATCGGCTTGGTAATGCCTATTTCAATATTGATCGACAGTTGTTTGAGCAGGACTCACCGGTCTTTGGTGAAGCGTATCGGGTTGTGATTCGTAACGCCGATCGTGTCGTGTTCGATGACACCATGCCGTATTCGCGCTCATTCGGATCGGTGGCCATGGGTGAAAATCTGTTGTTCGTGAACTCCAGCGGTTTTGTCAGCGTCGCGATCAATCAGGGCAATTTTGCTGGCAAATATGCTATCGAGGCGGGTTCCGATTGGACCGTGACTCTGAGCAAAGCGCCGTGAGGCGCTATGCCGCATTTTTGCTGCTGCTGTCGTTGGGCGGCTGTGCCATGAAGCCGGCCGTTTATCCGAACCTGCCTGATGATGTCGTGGCCGATGTCGCGCAGGTCGCTTCGCGCGATATCCGGATGCCGGTCACGCTAGTGGTGCCGGCGGTTTCCGATGCGCCAATGCCACTGGTGGTGATGATGCACGGCCACGGGGGTACGCGCGAAGAGGCGGGCAGTTTTATTCGCGTGGCCTCGGCACTGGCGCAAGGTGGCGTTGCGTCGGTGCGAATGGACTTCGCGGGCAGCGGCGAGAGCACCGAGACGTTCGCCAACAACGACCTGACTAGCATGGCTGCCGATGTGCGAGCAGCAATTGCCTGGGCACGAACCCGGGCGTCGATTGATACGAGCCGACTCGGTGCGATTGGCTTCAGTATGGGTGGCCGCGTTGCGGCGCGCTTAATGGATGAAGGGCAAGTGTTCAAGTCGACCGCGATGTGGGCACCGTCACTGTATAACGGTGCCCGCACGATGGTGACGATGCTGGGCGGTGAGGCATCGTACGCGGCAATGAAGACCCAGGCACAGCGCGAAGGCTTTGCACCGTTCACGACCTTCTGGGGACAGCCACAACAGTTGGGTGCGCGCTGGTTCAGTGATCTGGAGCGCTCGCGTCCGATGGATGCGATTGCCGCCTATCGTGGTGCACTGTTGCTGGTGCACGGTACGGCGGATGATGTCGTACCGGTCGCTGTGTCACGTGTTGCTGCGAAAGCGGCCGTCCATTCGGCGCAGGTGCAACTGGTTGAGATCGACGGTGCCGATCATGGTTTTGGCTTGTTCGCCCCCGAAGATCGTTTTTCCGATCAACTGGTCGACGCGACTGTGACGTTCCTGCTTGAAACCCTCTAGCGGTCAACTCGTTGCGCTGGCGCTGGTCGTCTTGGGCGCGGTGCTCGGGCTGGCTGGCACGGACTTGGTGTTACCGGCGGTGCCCTCTTTGCCAACAGCATTAGGTGGTGATGCGGCATTGGCACAAGGTGTGCTGGCGGCCTACGTCGCTGGTGTCGGCTTGGGGTTGATCGTTTTTGGCGCATTGTCCGGTGCGGTATCCGCGGCAACCTTATTGTCGGCGGGATTGGCGGGTATGGCATTAATGTCTGTACTCGCCAGTTACGCAACCTCGCTGCCGATGTTGATAGGCGTACGGTTTTTACAGGGTATGTGTGCTGCGGTGGCACCGGTGTTTGCGCCGGGTTTGATTCGGGCACTGTTTAGCGAACAGGCGGCACTGCGGGCGATGGGTGTGTTGGGCAGTATCGAATCACTGACACCGGCGCTGGCACCGATCGGCGGTGTGGCTTTGTTGCAGGTGGGTGGTTGGCAGTTGTCATTTCGCGTGCTGGCGGTCACCGCAATCGCGACTGCTCTGTTGTTGTGGTCGTTACGCCATCAGATACCGACCGTCGTGACCGCCTCTGAACGCGGCAGCTACCGACGCCTGTTCGGCATCCGCGAGTATTGGCGCCAGACGCTCGCGCATGCGGCGTGTCTGGGCGGGCTGTTGACGTTTGTGTTCGGTGCGCCAGCAGTCATCGTCTCCACGCTGGGTGGGTCGCTGACACAGTTTGTCGTGATGCAGGTCAGTGGTATCACCACGTTTATCATCGCCGCCAATAGCGCATCCTGGCTAGTCGCGCGCTACGGTCAGATGACGATGATCTGGTTCGGTTCGCTGTTGTCTTTGTTGGGGGCGATCGGTATTGCGTTGTATGCGTTAGCCGGTGGTGATAATCCGTGGATGCTGACGCCACTGTTTCTGCCGATGAACTTTGGGCTTGGACTGCGGGGTGTGCCAGGGTTCTATGCGGCGATTGTCGCCTCGGATGGCGATGATGCGCGCGGTTCGGCCTTGCTGGTCTTGGCCATCATGCTGACAACAGCAATCGGCACTGCTATCGCCGCACCGATGATCCAATACGGTTTAGCCCCTTTGGCCTGCGTCAGTGCGAGTCTGTCCGCGCTCTCGCCCGCGGTGTTGTTGTGGTTGGGTCAGCGCGCCGGCGCACACTCGTAACAGCACTCGCCCATCACCCAGGTGCTGACGATGGCACGCTCGTCTGCCAGTATCAGATTCGCAAATAATGCATCATCGACGGACTTCGCGACACGCATGCGGCGCGCCAATAATGGCGTGGACTGCAGGTCAAGCGCGACAAAATCCGCTTCCTTGCCCGGCAGGAAATTGCCGAGTTTGTCGTCCATATGCAGTGCTTCGGCACCGGCCAGTGTCGCCAGATAGAGCCCGCGCATCGCCGGTAAGGATTGTTGCTGCAGTTGCAGGATTTTGTATGCCTCACTCACCGAACGCAGTTGGCTAAAACTGGTGCCGCCACCAATGTCTGTACCCAGACCCACGCGCACGCCAGCCTCGCGTGTGCGGCGGTAATCGAACAGACCGCTGCCGAGGAACAGATTGGAGGTCGGACAAAATGCCAGCGCAGCATCATGACTGGCGAGGCATTGATGATCGGTGTCATCCAGGTGAATGCCATGCGCGAAAACGGCACGCTCGCGCATCAGTCCAGCGTCGGCATAGACGCCTAGATAGCTGCGTGCCTCAGGGAACAGCTCACCAACCCAACGCACCTCATCGTGGTTTTCTGCGACATGCGTATGAATCAATGTGTCGGGGTACTCGGCAGCAAGCCGACCGGCCAGATCGAGTTGTTCGGGGCTGCTGGTCACCGCAAAGCGAGGTGTGATCGCATAATGCAACCGGTCAGTCTTATGCCAGCGTTCGATCAGTGCGCGACTGTCGTCGTAGCCGGACTGCGCCGTATCGCGCAAGTTTTCAGGGCAGTGTCGATCCATCAGCACCTTGCCGGCTGCCAGGCGCAGGTTGTATCGCTGGGCAACGGTGAACAGTGCATCAACCGAGCCGGGGTGAACGGTGGCGAACACCAGTGCGGTGGTGGTGCCGTTGGCGAGGAGTTGGTCGACGAAAAACTCCGCGGTTTGTGCAGCCAGTGCGGCATCCGCGAACGCCGCTTCGGCAGGGAATGTGTAGGTGTTGAGCCAGTCGAGTAATTGCGTACCGTAGGCGGCCACTACGTCGGTTTGGGGGTAGTGAATGTGGCAGTCAATAAAGCCCGGTACGATCAGTCGATCGGATAGATCAATCTGCTCCACATCATCGCCAAGTGTTGGTAGCAGCGAGGCGGCGGCGCCGGTTGCGACGATATAGCCATCATCGACCAACAAAATACCATCGTCGAAATATTCGATTGCGTCGGCGTCGCTGTGTTCTCCCGGATCACGCAAGCAGTGCAGCAGTGCGCCACGAAACGCCCGAATACTCACAGCGATGCCTCGATACGAATGGGCGTGGGCAGTGTGAATTCATCACAATTGTCATCACCGGCTCGATCAATCACGGCAAACGTCTGGCCGAGGGCGCTGCCCAACAGCGGGATATGCCAAATGCCGGCGCGCATGTTGATACCGGTGCGCGCGGGGACCACAAACGCACGCAATGCCTGCGCGTCCGGTGTGGTGGTCGCCGGTGCGACCCCGATCAGATAAGGGCGCTCATCGAGCGGCAGGAACGCCTGGCTACCCTTGGGGTGACGCTCGAGCAGCTCGATATCACAGGGCGGTGCGCTGGTGCGCACGCAGCGCATCAGTCCGACATTGACCGTCGCGCCGTGACAGTCGATGTTCGCCAGTCCATCGAAGCGCTCGAAGCGTGCGGCATTGATGCTGAGCGCCTCGCGGGCGCCCGGTTCGATCACCTCACCAAACGGGGCGAATGCGTCCGCGCTCAATGGTGCCGCCTGAATGGTAATCATGCTGCGCTCAGGCCAGTGTGCCGAACAACCGCAGACGACTGATACCGCCATCCGGAAAAATATTCATGCGCACGTGAGTGACCGGGCCGATCGGCTGCAGCGTCGTAAATACGTGCTCACGATCCGGCCCCAACGGTTGACGTGGTAGCAGTTCCGGCCAATTCTTGCTCGGGTCGGGCAGGGCATCGGCATCCGACGTACACGTTGCTGCGGTGATCACGACTGACTCAGGATAGTTGCCCTTGAAGTGGGCCGTATCGACGACGATTCGCGACAGATTCGCTGCATGACCGAGCGCGACGATGACCCAATCATTGCCGGGCTTGCGCCGGCGTGCGGTCTCCCAGCCATCGCCCATATTGATGCCACGGCCCGGTGCGTTGAGGTTATGCATCGTGCCGAAGTGTTCATCGTTGCAATACAACGGACGCCCGCCGTATTCGACCGAAAACAAATCGATTTCAGCACCGTGTGTCAATGAGGTGAAATCGCAGTCGACCTCACCCCAGATGCGCAAACGTGCGACACCCCCATCCGGAAAAATATTCAGCCGCACATGGGTCCACGAGTCCTGGCTGTCGACAAACGAAAAGTGCTGTCGATTCGGATCAATCTTGCGGCGTGGCACGATGTTGGTCCAGGGGTGGCCGTCTGCCGGTACGTCCTCGTCGCTGACGCAGGCATCAATTGACGCTTCGGGTGGGTAGTTGCCGGTGAAGTGGCGGGTATCGATTTCACAGCCTGCGATTTTCGCTGGCATGCCCAGTCTAATAATGGCGGCATCATGCCCAGGCGTGCGCCGGCGGCGACTTTCCCATCCATCCATCCATTTGCCATTGTCGTCATATTTTTCCGGCAGAAACACCGGCACATTGGGATCGATCAGCCGTGATTTGTCACCGAAAAAATCATCGGTGGCGTAGACCACCCGAGCATCCAGTCGCGGGTGGGCCAGGTTGATCACCGGACCAAACGGGTGGGGTTCGGTGACGAGTATGTTGCCGTGTCTATCCATCCGTGGGGCTCTCCGCCAGTGCTGTCAGTCGCAGCAGTGCGATCTTGTGGATTTGTTCGATTGCCGTCGCGTATTCGGCCTCCGGCGAATTGTGCAGGCGGGCATCGAATGCCGCCAGAATGGCCTCACGCGAGCTGCCGCGCACCGCCATGATGAACGGCATATCAAAGCGCGCGCGGTATTGGGCATTCAACTGCGTAAAGCGCTCGAATTGAGCCGGTGTGCATTGATCGAGGCCGGCGCTGGCTTGCTCGCTGGTGGAGCTGTCGGTCAGTTCACCCGCGATGGCCGCCTTGCCGGCCAGATCCGGGTGTTCAAGGATCAACTGCCGCCCGGCGTCGTCACCGGCGGCATCGACAATTCGCGCCAATGTGTGAGCAAGCCCTTCGACGGTATCGTCCGAAGCGTTGAGGCCGGTATCCCAGGCACGCTCGGCGACCCAGGCGGAGTGCTCGTAAATACCACCAAAGGACTCGATGAAGGCATCGCGAGACATGGATGTGGGCAGGTTACAAAACATCATCGCGGTCATGCGGGGGCGTAGTGGGTATGCCAGTGGTTGGCGATGTCGATCCGGCGCGCGACCCAAACATCGTCGCACTTGCCGACGTGGTCGAGAAAGCGCGCGAGTGCCGCTGCACGACCTGGTCTGCCGGCCAGCCGACAATGCAGTCCAACCGACATCATTTTCGGCTGCGTGGCACCCTCGGCGTAGAGCATATCGAAGGTATCGCGCAGGTAAGCAAAGAATTGATCGCCACTGTTGAAACCCTGCGCAGTCGCAAAGCGCATGTCATTAGCATCCAGTGTGTAGGGCACCATCAATTGTGGCGTCTCGAATTGCAAATCCCAATAGGGCAGATCGTCCGCATAGCTGTCAGCGTTGTAGCGAAAGCCACCATACAGCGCCGCCAATCGATGACTGTTAGGGCTGCAGCGGCCAAGATACCAGCCTTGCGGTGCGTGACCTGTGCACTCGGTATGGATACGGATCGCATCTTCCAGATGTTCACGCTCGGTTTGCTCCGGCATATGTTGGTAGTCGATCCAGCGCAAACCGTGACTGGCGATCTCCCAGTCTGCCGATTGCATCGCGCTCACGACCGCTGGGTTGCGCTGCAATGCCATGGCGACCGCGAATACGGTGACCGGCCATTTGCGCTCGTAGAACAACCGATGCAGTCGCCAGAATCCAGCCCGGGAGCCGTATTCATAAATCGACTCCATGTTCATATGGCGGGCGCCAACGATGGGTTGGGCGCCAACAATTTCGGACAGGAACGCCTCGGAGGCGTCATCACCGTGCAGGATGCAATTCTCGCCGCCCTCTTCATAGTTGACGACAAACTGAACCGCGATCCGCGCGCCATGCGGCCAGGCCACCTTCGGTGGCGTGTTGGCATAGCCGATCATGTCGCGCGGATAACTCATCGGTGCTGTGTTAGAGCTGGAATCGGAAGCCGATGCCGGTATAGGACGCGGACTCGCGGTCCTCGCCATCCAGCTCACGATGCTCGAGTCGGATCGACCAACGGGTGCTGGTGCGAATATCGATGCCAACGCCATATTCGTCAGCATCTTCATTGAACAGGAACGAGCTGCCGCCGCCCGGCGTCAGGTCAGTGGAATACGCGAAGCGGCCAACGCGCGCGTAGAGCTCGACGTAGTCGCTGACCGGCAGAATGCCGCGCACAAAAAAACCAAAGCCATTGGCTTCGAGCGTTGTGTCGACGCCGTTGAACTCGTCCTCGGCTTCGCCAAACTCGGTGACGTTGATACCCAGACCCAGGTAGCGCATCAGTCGCCACTCAAAATCAACGGCGATCGCGGTGCTGTCGCCCTCGAATTCTTCGCTGCCATCCTCGTCTCGCAGGACGGCATAGCCAATGGTCGGCGCCACGGAAAAACCCTGGTCGTTGGGCTCGATCTGTGCGCTCGCATCACCGGTCGGCAGCGCTGCGAGTGCGATGGCGGCGGCGAGTGTGATCCATATCGATGACGATTGCTTGGGTGATGTCGACATCAACCTCTCCTTAACGTATCCAAAACCATACCAAGCTAGCTTGCGGTGACTTAACGGTTGCTGAACCAGTTGGCGATTGCAGTGCGCTCATCATCGGTGATGCCGGTCAGATTGCCAATGGGCATGGCTTTCAACACCACCGTTTGTTCATGGATACGCACCGCGTAGCGCTCGACATCCTCAGGTGTTTCGAGCACCACCCCGGCCGGGGCGCTGACAAAGCCGGGCCAGGTCGGCTCGTTGGCATGACAGCCGGTGCAGCGTGCCAGCACGATGCCGGTCACCGTATCCAGACTGACGGTTGCGGCGCTTACTGGTGCGTCGGTATCTATTGCCGCAGCACGGTTTGTCGGTGTGAGGTGTCCGCCGGCCAGCAGTGCGCTCAGCGCCAGCACGATCAGCGCCAGCACCAATGTCAGCGGTGATTGTTTGCCGGTATGGCGATCAACGAAGTAAACACGGATCAGGGCACCGGCCACGGTCATGCCGATCAGAATCAACCAGTTCCATTCGCCAGAGTAGGTGTTGGCATAGTGGTTACTGATCATCACAAATAACACCGGCAGCGTCAGGTAGGTGTTGTGTACCGAACGCTGTTTGCCGCGCAGACCATCCTCGGGGTTAATCGGCTCACCCGCCTCGAGTGCGGCCACCATCCGCCGTTGTCCCGGAATGATGATGTGTGCCACGTTGGCAACCATGATGGTGCCGATCAAGGCGCCGTAGTGGATGAACGCGCCGCGCCCGCCGAATAACTGACACAGACTCCAGGCGGCCAATACCAGAACAACGAACAACACCGCCGATAGTGTGCGTGGGCGCTTGCCCAGCGGTGAGCGGCACAGCCGGTCGTAGATAATCCAGCCGCCAAGTAAGTAGCCCGCGCCGATACCGATCGCCATGCTCGTGCTCATTTCGCGCACGTTGGGATCGATCAGATAAACACTGGCACCGGCCCAGTAGATAAGGATCAACAGGAACATCCCGGACAGCCAGGTGGTGTAGGCCTCCCATTTGAACCAATGCAGTGTTTCGGGCATTTGCGGCGGGGCACCGGCGAACTTGCGCGACTGATAGAAACCACCGCCATGTACCGCCCACAACTCGCCTGCAACGTGCGCATCCGCGTTGCTCGGCGGCTGCAGGTGATTATCGAGCCAGACGAAATAAAACGAGGCACCGATCCAGGCGATGCCGGTAATGATGTGCAACCAACGCCCAAGCAACTCCAGCCAGAGCAACACTTCCGCCATCACGCAACGCCCGCCAGTGAGTCACTGCGCGACATGCGTTCACGTTCGCTGATCAGTTGCGCTGCGACCGACACCGCGATTTCACCAGGGTGCTTGCTACCAACGCCATGTAGACCGATTGGGCAGACGATGCGTTCACGCGCAGCATCGTCGAACCCGGCAGCTTTGAGTTTCTTGTCGAAGCGTCTTGCCTTGGTACGCGAGCCAATCAAACCAACAAACGGTAGGTCGCGCCGTTTGAGCAACGCTGCACACAGCGCCAGGTCCAGACCGTGGTCATGCGTCATCACCAGCACTTGTGAGCCTGCCGGGCAATGTGGCACCGCCGCCACCGGATCGGCGGCATAAAACGGAAACGCCTGGATCGGCCAGCGATGATCCAGCGCGGCTTCGCGGTTGTCGACCAACACAATACGGGCATCCATTGTCGACAACACTTGTGCCAGCGCCTTACCGACGTGACCGGCACCGAAGACCGTGACATCCAGCGCAGGTGTGGTCTGTTGCTGCAACAGCCAGTCGGTATCGGCAGCACTCAGGTAGCGGTATTCGAGCGTCACCACGCCGCCGCAACACTGGCCGCGTTGACTGCCCAGTACGATGCGTTGTTGTAACAACCGTCGGGCCGCGGGCGAGCCATCGGCCAGTCGTTTGCGCGCATCGGTGATGGCGTCGAACTCGAGTTTGCCGCCACCGATGGTGCCGAACAGTTGGTGGCGGGTGACCAGCATGGTGGTGCCACGCTCGCGAGGTGCGGAGCCACGAACACTGGCGATGCATACGGCAATACACTCTTCACCATCACGCAACAGCCGCAATGCCTGTTCTGGCCAGTTAAACATGCTGCGTTCCTCGCGCACGCTGGACTGCCGCAAGAATGTGCTCTGGCGTCGTCGGTGCTTCCAGAAATGGTGCCGGATCCGTCGGGGCTGCGCAGGCACTGACGGCATCTTTGACCGCCTGGAATACTGCAATGGCCAACATCAGTGGTGGCTCGCCGACCGCTTTGGATCGGTGGATGGTGTCTTCGCGATTGGGCATGCCGCGCAGCATCTCGACATTAAATATCGGTGGCAGGTCGGAACAGGCCGGAATCTTGTAAGTCGCCGGTGCATGCGTGCGCAGGCTGCCATTGGCATCCCACCACAAGTGCTCGGTCGTCAACCAACCCATACCCTGAATGAAGCCACCTTCGATTTGACCGAGGTCGATGGCCGGGTTCAGCGACTCCCCGCAGTCATGCACGATATCGGTTCGGGTCACTCGCATCTCGCCGGTCAGCGTGTCGATCACCACTTCGCTGACCGCAGCCCCGTAAGCGTAGTAATAGAACGGCCGACCGCTGAACGTCTCTTTGTCGTAATTGATTTTTGGTGTCTTGTAAAAGCCACTGGCCGATAACGAGACGCGTGCCATATAGGCCTGCTTCACCAGATTGTCGAAGGGCACGGTACGCTCGCCGATGCGCACGTGATTGGGGCCAAAGCGCACATCAATCTCGGCAACATCGTAACGCGCTGCCGCGAATTCAATCAGGCGTCGGCGCAGCTTCATCGCTGCGTTGCGTGCGGCCATACCATTTAAATCCGATCCGCTGGACGCGGCGGTCGCTGAAGCATTGGGCACTTTACTGGTGTCAGATGCGGTGATCTTGATCCGGTCGATATCAATGCACAGCGCATCGGCGACGACTTGCGCGACCTTGGTGAACAACCCCTGACCCATCTCGGTGCCGCCGTGGTTCAGGTGGACGGTGCCGTCGGTGTAAATGTGGATGAGCGCACCGGCTTGGTTTAAATGGGTTGCGGTAAATGAGATGCCAAACTTGACCGGTGTCATCGCGATACCGCGTTTAAGAACCGGACTGGTCGCGTTCCATTGGCGAATCTCTTTGCGGCGTTCGCCATAGTCCGACGATTCGATCAGTCGCTCTGTGATGTCGTCCAGGATGTTGTCTTCGATCACCTGACCGTAAGGCGTGACGTTATTGTCCTTTACGCCGTAATAGTTGATGCGACGAATATCGAGCGGGTCTTTTGCGAGCGCGCGAGCAATCTCGTCAATCACGTACTCAATGGCGAACATACCCTGCGGCCCGCCAAAGCCACGGAATGCGGTGTTTGAGACCGTATTGGTCTTGCAACGCTCGGAGTCGATGTGCACATGCGGCAGGAAGTAGGCGTTGTCGCTATGGAACATCGCCCGATCATTAATGGCACCGGACAGGTCGGCTGACATGCCGCAGCGCGACAGATGATGGAAGCGAATGCCGAGGATGCGTCCGTCATCGTCGAAACCGACCTCATAATGCGAGACAAAATCATGGCGCTTGCCGGTGATGATCATATCGCTATCACGATCCAGTCTGAGCTTGACCGGGCGTCCGGTCAGTCTGGCGCCGATGGCTGCAGCGCAGGCCAGCAAAGCCGGCTGGCTCTCCTTGCCACCGAATGCGCCGCCCATGCGACGGCACTCGACGACCACGTCCTTGTCGGTTAGGCCGACGGCGCGTGCGACAGCATGCTGTATTTCGCCCGGATGTTGGGTTGAGCTATATAAAAACAGATCACCATCCTCGCGCGGCAGCGCCATCGAAATCTGCCCCTCGAGATAGAACTGGTCCTGACCGCCGACGCGTGCGGTGCCGCTGAGGCGATGCGGCGCTGTCGCAATCGCGCTATCAGCATCACCGCGACTCAGTGTGCGAGTGGGCAGAACATGCCGGTTGGCGGCGGCGGCGGATTCCGGATCCAGCAACGCCGTCAGTGGCGCATAGTCGATGTTCGCCAGACGCGCGGCGCGGCGCGCAGCATTGACGCTGTCGGCAATGACTAAAAAAATCGGCTGACCCACATATTCGACCAAGGACTCGGTCAGGATGGGGTCGTCATCGGCTACCGCACCGTAGTTGTTGACACCCGGTATGTCGGTTGCGGTGAGCACGGCAACAACGCCCGGGAATGCGCGAACCGGTGCCAGGTCCATCGACCTGATGGTCGCGTGTGCCTGGGCGCTGGTGCCAAAGGCCGCGTGCAACAGATTGCGTGGCTCGGGTAGGTCATCGGTGTAGGCCGCATGGCCGGAGACATGCAAATGCGCACTGTCGTGCTCGAGCGCGGCACCGACATAGCCTTTGACCTTATTCGACTCAACGGGCGTAATTGTAGACATCCGTCTGCGCCTCGCCAGTTGTTTCAAGATAAAAACGCTGCAGTAGGTTGGCCGCGACCTGTCTGCGATAACCGTCGCTGGCGCGCATATCACTCATCGGTGTGTAGTCATCGGCTAGTGCGCGCTGCGCAGCGGTGATTGTCGCCAGCGAAAAGGGTTGACCCTGCAGGGCCGCTTCGCAGTGTGTGGCGCGTTTGACGGTGCCTGCCATACCACCAAATGCAATACGAGCCGAGCGGATAGTGCCGTCATTCAGCGTGACGCTGAAGCCAGCGCATAACGCCGAGATGTCCTGATCGAAGCGCTTTGAAATTTTGTAGCAGGCGAGCACCTGGTCAGCATTGCGCGGCGGAATCTGCACAGACGCGACGAATTCGCTGTCGCGCAGATCATTGACCATGTAGTCGTGATAGAGCGCCTCCAGCGCCAGTGTGCGGCAGTCTGTGCCGCGGCGCAGGGTAAGCGTTGCACCCAATGCAATGAGT
>JBCCZN010000025.1:0-21073 GCA_039187375.1 Pseudomonadota bacterium | reverse complement strand
GGCGGTCAGCATGAGTTTTGGTATTTTGTTTGCCACCATGATTACACTGATCCTTGTGCCCGTTTTGTACATGCTGCAGCAAGACTTCTTGCGCGCTGCCGGTTGGTTTTGGCGGCTATTGCTCGGCCGGCCTGAACCGGACCAGGTGAGCGCGTCGGCATCGACCTACGCAAATTCATGAAGCGTCTTATCGTTTTGTTAGTTGGCCTGTTGGTGCTCGCATGGGCAGGACTCGCACTGCTTGCGCAGGAGCGGACAGCGCCGCAGGTCGCTATTCCAGATGATGCATTGGTGGTGCTCGACAATCCGCAGTTTTCCCAGCCAGTCGGTTGGCAGTGGCAAAGGCTGTCAGTCGGCAGCAGTGAGGTGCGTTGGGGCTTCGCCTCGCCGGATGCGCCACAGGCGGTGGTGTTGTTCTTGCACGGGTATTCGGCACCCATTGAGATCTACTACGAGTCTCTGACCCGCTTGATGAATGCCGGATTCGCCGTCGCAGCGATGGACTGGCCGGGGCAGGGTGGTTCGTCGCGGGGTAGTGCCAGCGCTCAGAAAATTCATGCGACCACGCTGGATGGGCATGTTGACGCCGCGCGGGCGGTGAGTGCCGAGGTTCGACAGCAGTTTAGCGACCTACCAATGTTGCTGTCCGGTTTGTCATTGGGCGCGCACTTGGGTACCCGTCTTTTGGCCACGGAGCCAGGTTTGTATCAGGCGGCCGCGCTCGTGACGCCGGCTTACGATTTGTATCCGGGACGACCGAGCGACGCAGAAAAAGCGCTGATCGGGTTGCTCGATGCGGTCGGTTTCGGCGAGCGCTATTTGCCTGGCCAAACCGATTTTGTGTTTGACCTCGACGCTCACAATGGTGTGGCGAGTGACTGCAGTCATCCGAACGAACGCACCAAGTTGTGGTATGCATCGATGTTGCGTGACCCGACGATCCGCGTTGGCAGCATGTCCAATGCGTTCATGCTGGCGATGATTGAATCGGGTCGTACCGCCCAGGCCAATCAGAGTATCGATGCCATCGATATTCCAGTCTGGATGCCGCTGGCCGAGAACGATTGGTTTGTCGACAACGCGGTGTCCAGCGACGTCTGTCAGCGCCTCGCGCAGTGTAAGTCTATCCAATATCCCGAGGCGCGCCATTGCCTGTTTGAAGAGGCCGATGCGTACTATGAACCGTTCATCGCGGACTGGATCACATTTCTGCAAACAGCCATCGGCGTGACATCATCAGCTGCGCTCAGCGAGTAGTTTGATCAGTTGATCGTCGTCGGTAATCTCTCGCGCCGCAGCAAACGCGGCCACGGCTTCATCGGTCTGACCGCTAGCTTCGAGCAGAATGCCCAGACGAAAATTCGCCCAGTCCTTGCCGGGCAAACCGCTCAACAGATCCTGCGAGAGGTAGTCGCGTAGTGCGGTGATACCCTCGTCACGACGAGCATCGGCAAACACGGCTGTGCGACCGATTTGATACAACCCCTGCAGTCTGGCGCGTTGATGTGACGGTGAGGTGTCACCCACCTTGCTGGCATTGACGAAGGCCATGTGTGCGGTGGCATAGTCCTCATCGGATTGGGCAAACAAACCGCGTTGCACCCACGGACGCGGGTCTTCAGGGACCTGCTCAACCAGTGCGGCCAGTGTCTCTCTGGCATCGTCGACATCCTTACGCGCCATCTGTATCTGAGCGGTGGCCAGTGCGCCCTCAACCGGCGCTATATCGCTCAGTTGTTTAGCCAGTGCCATTGCTTTTTTCTTGCTGCCGCCGACAATGCCCGGCGCCTGTAGGTGAAAGGAAATCAACCCTTGATAGGCGTCGAGATAGTCGGGGTCCAGATCAATGGCTTTTTCGAACGAACTACGCACAACTTTGGCGTAGCGGCCTGCTTTGAACATGCTGGCATTAGCCGCCAGCATGCCGGCGGCAGCACCACGCCAGTAATGCACTTGCGAATCGTTCGGTGAGCGCTCAACGAGTGTGTCCAGCAATTCGTAGGCTTGTTCAAACTGACCGCTATCCAGATATTGCTGGGCGGTGGTCAAGTCCGCTGCCGATTCAGCGCGCAGCCATCCGATGCTCATCATGAGCAGTAAGGCCATGGGCAGGTTTCGGATAATGCTGTTTGACGTTTTCATGTTGGCGTCCTTTGTTGGTGCCGGGGGTGTAGTGTTGTTTCAATTTAGCGATTGCGATCGTGCCGATAATGGTTGGCAAAATCCATGGAATGACCTGCCACTGGCCGGGCAGAAGTTGCGCCAGTATGCGTGAGCCGCCGAATGCGAATACAGCCGTATAGGCGCCGATACCGGTTCCGATCAAGCCATTGAAATGGGCGATCAAACGCTCGTGCCGGCGCCACTGGGTGATGCGTGTGTCCCGCCACATGCCCACACTGCCAGACAGGCCCAGCACCGCAAAGATAATCAGCAACCAGCGCATATGCTGCAAGCCGAGAATACCGACCGCAATGCTGATGATACCCATCGTAATAATCGTGGCTCGATGCAGCCGATTGGCAAGAATGGTGGGCTGCTGCCGAGTGCGCAGTACCATCAGGCCGTGCCGTAACGAGGCAAACACCAAGATCGATAACATCAGCAAAAACAGCGCGAACAGTCTCGATTGCTCTGCCGCCGCATAAGCGGTGGCTGGATCGAGATTGCGGGCCGGAGCCCGCACGCCGATGGGGTCGACCAGCGTCATTACGCAAGTGATGAAGGCTGTCAGCGACACGGCATACATGCTCCATACGTAAACAGCTCCCGAGCGTTTGTGCCAGCGTGAGCCCTTGCGGGTCGCCAGCGGAATCCAGAATGCGATCACGGCGATCATCCCAATCGCGATATGGCTATAGACCAGAATGGAGTGCACAGGTTGCATGGTGTTGTCCTCTTTTCAGATGGCTCCAGTCTGCGCATGGGCAAGCTCTGGCAACAGTGCCAGCCGTCATGAGTCCAAACCATGACTTTTGGCCTATAGCGATTCGCAACGGTGCAGGGCACACTGGACGCATGAGCGAATCTCTCAGCAATAGACTGATGGCGAAATCGGCAGGCGTGGTGACCTGGGCGGTGGTCAGCTATTTCGTCATTTGGATTGTGCTGAACGATCCAGCGCGCTACATGGCGCTGTTGGAGCCGGTGGCTGCATTGTTATTGGGCTACCTTGTTTGCATGCTGGTGGTAACCAGTTCACGCTTTAGTCTTATGCAGCAGCGTATTGCGCACGCTCTACAGTTGCTGACGGTAGCGGTACTCGCCTATTTATTGCCGATTGATTTTCTGCCCATCTATTCAATTATCTGGATCGCGCTGGTCGCGGACTTGTATCCATGGCGCGTGTGTTTGGCATTGCTTGTGCTGCAGGCCGTTGGTTGGTGGTGCCTGTTGAGCTACCACTGGCTGGATGCGGGCGCGTTGTTGTCGGTCTCCTTGTACTCGACGTTTCATGTCTTTGCACTGATGACGTCCAGTGCCGCCCGCAGCGCTGAGGCGGCGCGTGATAAAGCTGAATCACTCAATCGTGAATTAGTGGCCACCCAGCACCTGTTATCCGAAGCGTCACGGCAGAGCGAGCGCACCCGAATTGCTCGCGATTTGCACGATCTGGTTGGTCATCACCTGACCGCCTTGTCGATTCACCTTCAGATTGCTGAGCATCAGGCCGAGGGAGAGGCACAGGCGCGCATTGCGCAGTCTCGCAGCCTCGCGCGGTTGTTACTCGCGGATGTGCGTGATGCCGTGTCATCGCTGCGCGAGCAAGGACAGCTGGATTTGCGCCGCTCTTTAGAACTGCTGGTCGACAACGTACCTCGATTGGACATCACGCTCGCCATCGAGGCCAATGTGTCGATAGAGGACGTGGATGTGGCCGATGCTATGATTCGCTGCGTGCAGGAGTCACTGACTAACACGCTACGCCATGGCAAAGCGACTCGCAGCTGGGTCAGCGTCACACAGGACGCCCAGGGTGTACACGTTGAGATTCGTGATAACGGCGGGCTGTCCGATCCTGCTCTACAAGAAGGCAATGGTCTGACCGGTATGCGTGAGCGGGTTCTCAAGGTTGGTGGCCGCTTGTCGATAGAGGGAGCGGCCGACAGGTTTTCTGTTAACGCCTATTTCCCTGTTGCTGCCTGAGGCCAGCATCAGTGCCGATTCGTGTCGCACTCATTGACGACCAAAAGCTCGTGCGCGAGGGAATTGCTGGCTTGCTCCGATTGTCCGATGCCGTCGAGGTCGTGGCGCAGGCTAGTGATGGCGATGCGGCCGTGGCATTGGTCGAAGCGAACGCGCCGGACGTCGTCCTGATGGATATGCGGATGCCAAGGATGAACGGTGCTGATGCCATTCGTGCCCTGCAGGAAGCCGGTCTTCGTGTGCCGGTGATTATACTGACGACCTTTGATGATCATGAGCAGGTGTTGGATGGCATTCGGGCAGGTGCGAAAGGCTATTTGCTCAAGGATGTGTCGCTTGAGAATCTGGTCGCTGCAATTGAGTCGGTTGTGAATGGAGAGACGATGATCCAACCAGCGGTGACGGCCACACTCCTGAAAGGACTGGGCGAGCGGCAGGCGGATTTCGATGCCAGTGACATCCCTGAAGCGCTCACACCGAAAGAGGTTGAGGTCGTGCGCTTGATGGCGGGTGGCTACAGTAATAAAGAAATTTCGGCAGCGTTATCGAAGTCGGAAGGGACGATCAAGAACCACGTCTCCAGCGTGTTGTCGAAACTGGGGGTGCGGGATCGGACACGCGCAGTGCTCAAAGCGATTGAGCTTAATTTGATTTAACGTCTGCGTTCGCCAGCACGCGCTGTGCCTGCAGCAGATGCGGGCGATCGAGCATGCGACCGTCAAGTTGTAGCGCACCGACATGTGGATTGGCCGCAAATGCCTCAACCACCGCCTGTGCGTGGGCAATCGTGTCAGCATCAGGTGTAAAGGCAGAATGAATGCCATCCAGTTGCGCTGGGTGAATCGCCATCACACCGTCAAATCCGTCGGCCAATGCCGTGTTGGCGTGTTGTACCAGTCCGTCGTGGTCGCGAAAGTCACTGTATAGCGTGTCGATTGCCCGCACGCCGCAGGCCCGCGCAGCCAATAAACACAACGTCCGCGCCAGCTCAAATGTGGCGGTCCAGCGACCGTCAACCGTCTTGTTGCGGTTGGCCTGCAACGCGGCCATCAGGTCTTCGCCGCCCCAAGTCAGTGCCGCAACGCGACTGTTCAACGTCGTGACGGTTGGCAGGTTTAAGGTCATCTGTGGCGTTTCGGTCACCAGTGCGATGATCTGTGTGGTTTGCGGGGCAATACGATGTGCAGCCTCCAGCGTATCCAGCATATCGGCCAGTTCGTCGATGTCGTTGGCACCGCGTACCTTGGGCAGCATGATGTAGTCGGGGGATGCGCCCATCACCGCAGCCAGATCGTCCTTCGCGTCCGCACTGTCCAGTGGATTGATGCGCACACATTGCACGAGACGGTCCTTTGCAGCGGATACCGCGTCGGCCACACGCATGCGCGCTGCAGGTCGTGCAGCCGGTTGCACGGCGTCCTCGAGATCATAGATCAGCACATCAGCATTGCTGTCTTGCGCCTTGTCAATTTTGCGATCGCTGTCGCCAGGAACAAACAGCAATGAGCGCCAGCGGTGAGTCATGTGCCGTTATCCGTGGATTGTCGTTGCAGCATCGCAGTACGGCGGATCGAGCAAACCAATTCGTCGCGCTGATTATGCGTCCGGTGCAAAAACGTGACGATACCGGCATTGGGGCGTGAGCGACTTGCGCGCGCTTCGATGACTTCGGTTTCCACACGCAGGGTGTCATTGAGAAATACCGGCTTCGGGAATGTCATTTCGCCAAAGCCCAGATTCACGACCAGCGTGCCCAGCGTGGTGTCTTCAACGCTGACACCGGTTGCGAACGACACCGTGTACAGGCTATTCACAACCCGCTGTCCAAACTCAGTGCGCTTGGCATATTCTGCGTCAAGATGAAGCGGTTGTGGGTTATGGGTAATTGCACAAAACAGCACATTGTCGGCTTCAGTGACCGTGCGGGTCATCCGGTGCTTAATCACCAGGCCAACCTCGGCTTGTTCGAAATAGAGTCCAGGCATCTGTGTTTCCTTAGCGCCTCAAGAAGAGGTGGCAAACAGTTCGCGACCCACCAGCATTCGGCGCACCTCCGAAGTGCCGGCACCGATTTCATACAGCTTGGCATCGCGGAGCAGTCGACCGGTTGGATAGTCATTGATGTAACCGTTTCCGCCCAGTGCCTGAATCGCCTGTAGTGCGACCTGTGTGGCCTGTTCGGCCGTGTACAAAATGACCGCCGCGGCATCGGTGCGGCTGGTTTGTTGATTGTCGCAGGCGCGACAGACCGCGTAGAGATAGGCGCGCGACGCATTCAGGGTTGCGTACATGTCCGCGATCTTGCCCTGCATCAGTTGGAACTCACCAATCGCTTGACCGAACTGTTTGCGCTCATGAATGTAAGGCAGCACAACATCCATCGCCGCTTGCATGATGCCAACCGGGCCTGCGGCGAGTACGGCGCGCTCGTAGTCCAGACCGGACATGAGTACCTGGACGCCACCGTCGATCTTGCCCAGTACATTGTCGGCAGGAATACAACAATCATCGAACACCAGTTCACAGGTATTGGAGCCGCGCATACCGAGCTTGTCGAGCTTAGGTGATTGACTGAATCCCGCGGTGTCCTTTTCAACTATGAACGCGGTAATGCCGCGTGATTCGGCATCGGGATTGGTCTTGGCATAGATCACGAAGGTGTTGGCATCCGGTCCGTTGGTGATCCACATTTTGTTGCCATTCAGAACGAACGCATCGCCATCGCGAACGGCGGTCAGTCGCATGCTGACCACGTCCGAACCGGAGCCCGCTTCCGACATGGCCAGGGCGCCGACATGCTCACCCGAACACAGCTTGGGCAGATACCGTTGTTTTTGCGCTTCGTTACCATTTCGATAGATTTGGTTGGCGCACAAATTGGAGTGCGCCCCATACGACAATCCAACAGATGCTGAGGCGCGGCTGATCTCTTCCATTGCAATCGCATGAGCCAGATAGCCCATGCCGCTGCCGCCATAGTCCTCGCCAATGGTGATACCCAACAAACCCATGGCACCCAGTTTTTGCCACAGGTCGGCCGGGAATTGGTTTGATCGATCGATGTCTTCTGCGCGCGGTGCGATTTCATCCTGGGCAAATTGCGCAACACTCTCGCGCAGCATGTCCAGATCACTGCCAAGATTAAAGTCCAGCATCGTCTTGGTCCTGAATTTCCTTGTTGGGTTCGATAATAATTAACGGATGACCGCCGTCCACGAGTTGATCTGCAGCGGCGTGACATGCTTTCACGATGCCATCAAATGGCGCGAGCAAGCTGTGTTCCATTTTCATCGCCTCGATGACGGCGACCACGTCGCCTTGCGCGACGGTGTCGCCGACACTGACACCGATTTGCACGACGCGGCCGGTCATCGGTGCTGTCAATGCGCCACTTGCCTTGGTGTCGTCATCGCCGAGGTCAATTGCCGGCAACGAAAAATGAAAGCGTCCGCCCGCGCTACTGAGTACACCAGTGAGCTCATGTCGCAGATAGCGATACCGATGCCGATGTCCTTTTAACGACAATAACAGCTCGTGCTCGTGCATCACCAGGTCGAGCTCATGTGAGTTTTGGTCAACCGTCGCAGCATAGGGCAGGGTCTTATCGCGGCGATAGCACAACGTCACCGTTTGTCGGCTTTCACCAAGCTGAATTTCGGCACGCCAATGAGCGGGCAAATTCATGCGCCAGTTCGCCGATTGCTGCCAAATAGACAAAGAAGTGGTCTGTGCATGCGACACAACGACAGCAGCGCAAATGAAGTCCGCGTCGGTTGGCTCTGGCGAGTCAGCAAGATTATCGTGGTGATTCAAAAACTGCGTCGACAGCTCAGCATCTCGAAACGCCTGGTGGTCGACAACATTCTGAAGCAAGCCAAGATTGGTTTTTGGCCCGTCAAGCAGACACTCACTGAGTCCGTTATGCAGGCGCGCCAATGCTTGTGCTCGGTTGCGACCGTAGCCGACCATTTTGGCGATCATCGGGTCGTAGTAGATGCTGATCTCGTCACCACTACGCACGCCCGTATCGATACGCAGTCCGGGTCGTTCTTGCGGCTGTTCAAATTGATGGATCAGACCGGTCTGCGGTAAATAGTCTGCAGCAGGGTCTTCAGCGTAGATGCGCGCTTCGACAGCGCTGCCGGTGCAAGCAATATCGGCTTGCAACAATGGCAACGATTCACCACTGGCGATGCGTAATTGCCATTCAACCAGGTCAATGCCGGTGACTGCTTCGGTGACCGGGTGTTCGACCTGCAGGCGGGTGTTCATCTCCATGAAATAAAACTGATCGCCATCGAGAAGGAACTCGACGGTGCCGGCGCCGACGTAGTCGATCGCCTTTGCGGCCTCGATGGCCGCCTGCCACATGGCATCGCGCACTGTCGCATCAATATTGGGGGCGGGCGCCTCTTCGAGTACTTTCTGGTGGCGTCGCTGCACGGAGCAGTCACGGTCAAACAGATGCACGGTTTCACCGTGTTGATCGGCGAACACCTGCACCTCGACGTGACGAGGTTCGGTTAGAAATTTCTCGACCAACATGCGATCGTCGCCGAACGCTGCGAGCGCCTCGCGGCGTGCCGCGGCCAGCTCGCGCTCAAAGTCTGCAGCAGTGTGTGCGATACGCATGCCTTTGCCACCACCGCCGGCACTGGCCTTCAGCAGGACTGGATAGCCCATGGTGTTGGCGGCATCGGCCAGTGCGGTATCGTCATCTTCGTCGTGGTAGCCCGGCAACAACGGTACGCCGGCCTG
This sequence comes from Pseudomonadota bacterium, assembly GCA_039187375.1. Classification (GTDB taxonomy): domain Bacteria; phylum Pseudomonadota; class Gammaproteobacteria; order Steroidobacterales; family Woeseiaceae; genus CALBPI01. The sequence continues at coordinate 12,169 of JBCCZN010000025.1, read as the reverse complement.
CTGCATGATCTGCTTGGAGCGAGCTTTGGAGCCCATCGCCTCGATCGCGGCGGCGGGTGGACCCACGAAGATTAGTTCGGCCTCGGCGCAGCGTGCAGCGAACGCGGCGTTCTCAGACAAAAAGCCGTAGCCGGGATGGATGGCATCGGCACCCGATGCGATGGCCGCGCCGATCACTTTGTCGATATCAAGATAAGAATCCGCCGGTGCATTGTCGCCAATGGCGATGGCCTCGTCGGCCATCAGGGTATGCAGTGCGTTCGCATCGGCTCTGGAATAAACGGCGACGGTGCGCAGTCCAAGGCGTTTCGCTGTGCGTTGAATACGACAGGCAATCTCGCCACGATTCGCGATCAGTAGCGTGCGAATCATCACATTCTGAACACGCCAAAGCGTGTGTCCTCGATCGGTTGGTTCAAGCAGGCTGATAACGACAATGCAACGACCTGCCGCGTATCCGCCGGATCAATGACGCCGTCATCCCAGAGGCGTGCTGAAGCGTAGTACGGGTGCCCCTGGCGATCATAGTCATCGATGATCGGCTGGGTGATGGCCGCGCGTTGGGCATCACTGAGGGTTTCACCTTGTCGCGCTACCTGATCTGCCTTGACCTGCGCCAGCACGCTGGCTGCCTGTTCTCCGCCCATCACGCTGATTCGCGCATTCGGCCACATGTACAAGAAGCGTGGATCGTAGGCGCGCCCGGCCATACCGTAATTGCCAGCGCCAAAAGAGCCACCGATGACAACAGTGATCTTCGGTACCTGTGTGCAGGCGACGGCGTTGACCAGCTTTGCGCCGTCTTTCGCGATACCGCCAGCCTCGTATTGCCGGCCGACCATGAAGCCGGTGATGTTCTGCAAGAACAAAAGCGGGATGCCGCGTTGCGAACACAATTCGACGAAGTGTGCGCCTTTTAGCGAGGACTCGGAAAACAGAATGCCGTTGTTGGCGACGATACCGATTGGCATGCCTTCAATGTGAGCGAAGCCGCAGACCAGCGTTGTGCCGTATAGTGCTTTGAACTCATGCAAGACGGAGTCATCGACAATGCGTGCGATCACCTCACGTACATCGTAGGGCTTGCGCAAACTGGCAGGCACCACACCGTATAGTTCTTCGATTGGATAGCGTGGTGGCTTAGCAGTTCGTCGTGCCAGTTGTTTGGGCTTTTGCCAGTTCAGACGTGCGACCGACTCGCGTGCCAGTGACAGGGCGTGCGCGTCATTGCGAGCATAGTGATCGGTGACACCCGATTCGCGGCAATGCACATCGGCACCACCTAAGTCCTCGGCAGTGACCTCCTCGCCGGTGGCTGCTTTGACCAGTGGTGGTCCTGCGAGAAACACCGTGCCCTGATTGGCGACAATGATCGACTCATCAGCCATGGCAGGCACATAAGCACCACCTGCGGTACAGGAGCCCATCACAAGCGCAATCTGTGGAATACCTTGCGCAGACAAATTGGCCTGATTGAAAAAGATGCGGCCGAAGTGTTCACGGTCGGGAAATATCTCGGCCTGCAGTGGCAAAAATGCGCCGCCGGAGTCGACAAGGTAGAGGCAAGGCAGTCTGTTTTGCGCTGCGATAGTCTGCGCGCGAAGATGTTTCTTGCCGGTCAACGGATAGTAGGCACCGCCTTTGACCGTGGCGTCATTGGCAACGATCAAGCATTCAACGCCGGAGACAACGCCAATGCCGGTGATGATGCCTGCAGCCGGCACCGCATCGTCATAGACCTCGTAGCCTGCAAGTTGGCTGAACTCGAGAAATGCGGTGCCTACATCAATGAGTTGATCGATGCGCTCGCGCGCGAGCAATTTGCCTTTTGACTTGTGGCGAGCATTGCGTTTGTCACCACCGCCTTGCGCAATGGTCGCAATACGGGCGTGCAGATCATCGACCAAAGTCTGCATCGCTTTTGCATTGTCCTTGAAAGTACCACTGCCAGAGTCAATGGTTGTTTCAATTACGCTCATGTCGACTCCAGTGCGTCTCGGCAGCGTTGTTCCACAGCGCTCAGGTCTGCCAGCGCTGCGGCGATGTCCTGCGCCTGACGATTAAGCCAGTCGCGCCGCTCTTCTAGTTTGGCGAGCAGTGCTTCTAGCTGGCGCTTACCGCCCTGAGGGGCGTCATACAAATCAATGATCTCGGCACTGTCCTCAAGACTTAATCCCAGGCGCTTGCCGCGCAGGATGAGTCTCAGCCGAACCCGATCGGCCGCATTGAAATACCGTACGCCGCCGATCCGCTCTGGTGTTAACAGGCCTTTTTCTTCGTAGAACCGCAGTGTTCGGGTGCTGACATTGAACTCGCTGGCCAAATCGCCAATGGCAAAGCGGCGGGTGCTGTCTTGATTTGTCATTCGCGCATACTAATTGACGTTGACGTTAACGTAAACCAACACCGTCAGCTTTGTCGCGTTATGTCCGAAAAAAAGCGCCAAAGTGACTGTTTCCACGGAGGATTTAGTGAGTTATCATGCGCGGGTTAAATGCCTCGGGAATTGGCTCGGGGCAACCCGAACTGACATTCACGCAGACGATGGGGGTTCTCAATGCGTAAATTAGACGGCATGGCACGCAAGCCAATGCTCGCTTTGGCAGTGGCTTCAGCGCTGGGCGTCACCGCTAGTGGTGGTGCGCTTGCTCAGGACGAGCCATTTATTGAAGAGATTATTGTTACGGCATCCAAACGTGAAACGACGTTGCAGGAAGTGCCGATCGCCGTATCGGTGACCGATGCTGAGACGGTCGAGAAAGCGGTGATTCTTGATGTGCTGGATTTGCAAACGGTGGTGCCGTCGTTGCGGGTCACCCAGCTCCAGTCGTCAGCGAATACCAATTTCCTGATTCGCGGTTTTGGTAACGGCGCGAATAACCCGGGCATTGAGCCCTCTGTCGGTGTCTTCATCGATGGCGTGTATCGCTCTCGTTCAGCCTCGGCGTTGTCTGACCTGCCGAACCTGGAGCGTGTTGAAGTGCTGCGCGGTCCGCAGAGTACGTTGTTCGGTAAGAACGCATCGGCAGGCGTCATCAGTGTTGTGACTCAGGCACCACAGTTTGAGTGGGATGGTTCTGCTGAGGTACTGGTTGGCAACTATGGTGCGACAGTCGTTCGCGGTGATGTGACCGGACCTATGTCGGATTCGGTCGCTTTCAGCCTGTCAGGCAGCTACAACACTCGCGACGGCTACTTCGATCAACTGGCTACCAACACGGGTGCGAGTTCAGACATCAACGGGCGTGATCGTTATGGTGTTCGCGGCCAGTTGTTGATTCAGCCCAACGACAATGTGTCGCTGCGTTTTATTGCGGACTACGACAAAATCGACGAAAACTGCTGTGGTACCGTGAACCTGTTTGACGGACCAACCGGCGGTGTTGTGCGACTGATCGGCGGCAATCTCGTCCCGAATGATGCTGAGTCCTACGAGACATTCCTGAACTTCGATAGCTCAAACGAAATTGAGAACAGCGGCGTTTCGTTGCAGGCTGATTTCGCGTTTGACGGCTTCGACATCACATCGATCACCGCTTTCCGTAACCAGACGACAGTGGCGGATGCCGACTCCGACTTCACCAGCGCCGATCTGATTGGGCGTAACTTTGAAGATCGGGATATCGATACGTTCAGTCAGGAGCTGCGTCTGACCACCAGCTTTGGTGATCGCGCTGACATGCTGATCGGTATGTACTATTTCAAGGAAGACGTTAAATACGATACCGAGTTGTTGTACGGCACTGATTTTCGTGCCTATGCAACGGGTCTTGCGGTCGGCGTAGGTGCTGCCCCGACGGTATTCAATGATCTGGAGACCGGTCTTGCATTGCCGCTGGGCACGTTCTTCGCCAATGGCACGGGCGTGATTGAGTCGGCGACACAAGACGATGAAGCGATCTCTGTATTCGCCAACTTCGATGTCTATCTCGGTGATCGAACCACGTTGACATTGGGTGCGAACTACACGCAAAACGACAAAGAAGTAACGGTCGAACAAACGAATACCGACGTCTTCTCTGGCTTGCCTCTGGCGGCGATCAACCCGGCTTTGGCTGGTCTGACCGCGTTCCAGTTCCTACCGCCGTTTGTCGATTTCCCGAACTCGGTAGAGGACGGTACCTCTGATGACAGCGAAACGACCTACACGGTTCGGCTTTCGTATGACTTCAGCGACAACATTTCTGGTTACGCAAGCTATGCGACAGGCTTTAAGTCCACGTCCTGGAACCTCTCGCGCGATTCGAGCTTCTTCGCAGCGGATCAGACGGCGCTGGCCGCCGCAGGACTGTTGCAACCGAACCGTCAGCCAGGCACCCGGTTTGCAGGTCCTGAAGAGACGAACGTTGTAGAGCTGGGCCTGAAAGGGCAGTTTAGCCGCGGCTCATTTGCGTTTGCGTTGTTTGATCAGGCGATTGAAGGGTTCCAGTCCAATACGTTTACCGGTACTGGTTTCAACCTGACCAACGCAGGTGAGCAGTCGACGGTGGGCGCGGAGCTCGAAACGCTGTGGTACGCCACTGATAGTCTGCAGCTGTCTTGGGCAATCACTTGGCTTGATCCTGAGTACGACGAGTTCTTGTTCAGCGTGGTTGGTGACCTGAGTGGTACGACACCGCCGGGCATTCACTCAATCTCTTCCAGTCTGGCAGCGACCTACAATTGGGAGTTCAACAACGGTTGGGGCATGTACCTTCGTGGTGATTACTTGTACGAAGACGATGTGCAGGTCGTTGACAACGTGTCGGCCGAGTTGGCCTCACGCGAGGTTAACGTGCTGAATGCAAGCATCGGTTTGCAAAGCCCAACGGGTTGGAGCTTCAGCTTGTGGGGCCGTAACCTGACCGACGATTCGTTCCTGTTGAGTGCATTCCCGACAGTAGCTCAGTCAGGCAGTGCGAACGGTTATCCGTCGCAGCCGCTGACCTATGGCCTGTCGATCCGCAAGGACTTCAATTAAGCCGAATCGCTTAGCCCATCGCGCATTGCGTGCGGTGGGTTAACGACACCAAAAAGCCGATCAGACGACAGTCTGGTCGGCTTTTTTTGTCACTGGCGAAGCGACTTTCACGACAGTATGATCAATAGAGGGGCCGCCGTTTTGCGCCGTTATTGATGTAACGAACACGCAAGCGAGTGTTGATTAGCAGAACAAAAACAAATGAGAGAGACACCCAAAGAACAACGACCAGCGATACTGGCTTTCGACGGGATTACCATCGACTTTGGTGCGTTGGTGATGACGCGCGATGGTGTTCAGATGGACGCACCGGTCAAGTCACTCGCGCTAATCAACATCTTACTCGATGCAGGGGAGCAGGTCGTTGACAAAGATGACCTGGTCGAGCGCTTGTGGCCCGAACAAGACGTCAGTGACTGGTCGCTGTCAAGGCTGGTGTCCGATACGCGTCAATTACTGGGTGATTCAGTTCAGACTCAGCGTTACATCCAGACAATTCGCAATCGCGGTTTTCGCTGGAACCCGGCTTGTCGCGTTGACCATTTGACCACGCAAAGAATTCAGTCTGCGCCGTCCAGGCTGCGTTTGGGTCGACTGAATCTGGTCTGGCTCGCGGTTTTATTATTGGGTTCGGTCGGGCTGGTATTTGCTGTACGCCCCTACCTGAAACCAACGCAGACCGGTTTCGTCAATGCCGTGGTGCTACCGGTACAGGTGAGTACCGGAGACGATCGTGACGTTTGGGCCGAGTATGGCGTGATGTCCCTTTTGGCGACGGAGCTACAGCGTTTTGATGCGATCAGCGTTTACGACGTAGGCTCAACCGTTTCTGGTTTAGGTCAAATTCGCTACGACCGTTCCGCAAACACGTTAGAGCTGTTTAATGATGTGTGTGGCGCGTTCGGCTGCTCGCATCTGGTTGACTCACGAGTCGTGGTTGACGAATCCGGTACCACCGCAATCGATTTTCGTATTATCACATCGACCGAGGCGGGCGGTTTTCAGCGGATACAAGGCGGCGACATTTTGCAGTCTGCTTCGCGTGCTTCGAGAGAAATTGTGAAAGCGATCGTACCGGTGCAGCCTGAGCGGCCTGCGTTGCAGTCGATGTACGGTAGTGATCGCGTGGTCAACCAAAACCTGGCGCTTGGCGTGAGCGCGGTTCTGGATCGCCGGTTCGAGAACGCTGAGCAGTATCTCAATCTCGTGCTGACGTCGGAGCCGGACAATCACTGGGCAAGTTTGTATCTTGCGGACGTCTACGCACATACGACTCGCTTTGGGCAGGCGGTCCAGATTCTGGATCAGATCGACACGCAGGATGCGGCGCAGCGGGTATTTATTGCGAAGGTTCGCTCTAACCTGGCCCATGAGCAGGGTGATCTCGAACAAGCGGTCGCGCTTGCCGATGAGATGGCACGCTATGCCGCGGCAATGGATGATCCAGCGAACGAAGCGACAGCATGGATGAACAGCGCCGCAACAATGCAGTCTCTTGGTCGCAATCTCGAGGCACTTGAGCGATATCGACAGGCAGAGACGGTATTTCGTGAAAAAGGTATGCGCTTGCGTGGTGCGCAAACGGATTTCAACATTGGCAATGTGCATTTGGCATTGGGTGAGCTGGATCTGGCGATGCAGCGATATCAAGCGGCTTCCGCGTCTTTCCGCGCACAAGGTGCGGAGGCGTTTGTTTCCTATGTGGATTACGCACTGTGCAGTGTGCTTAAAGTCAAAGGTGATTACGACGCCGCATGGCCGTGTTTCGAAGCGGTGGCCGATCTGTCAAAGCGACTGAGCGACACAGAGGGCTACCTGCTCGCCCAGGCAGAGCTGGCTGGGATTGCCTTGGCGCAAGATCGACTGGATGAGGCCAAAGCGTTATCGCAGTTGGCCTATGACGGTGCGTCAGATTTCGCTTATGCCAGATCTTATGCGAGCGCGATGCTTGCGATTGCTTTGATGTCGCTGGACGATGCCGATGCGGCTGAGGTTCTGGTTGATGAGCGTATGGCGAACCAATGGTACGACCCGCGTCAGCCCTATGTTTTCCTGGCAGCGGGTTTAGCCCACGCGAAAGGCGACTACGCCGGCGCGTTGGCACTCGCAGAGCAGCTCGAAACCCAGGTCGGCGATCAGTGGACCGAACAGCACGAGCAATGGCTAGATGCCTATCGTCGTGATGCTGCCTCCGGTGTCAGTAGTATCCAGAATTACTACAAATTGCCGGCAAGCGATGTGCCTCAGTAGATCTTGCATTAGATTTAACTCACTGAAAAATAAAGAATTCAAAAAACTCAAATGCTTTTCAAGCAGGCGTCGTAACTACAAAATACTGTTTGGCGACATTCCCCTGATGGAGTCGTCTTATGTCCCCGTTTCCAAGGTCACTTAAACCTGGCTTACGCGTATTGATGTTGCTGATCGCCGTGGTGAACGCCGGCTGTTTGAACGAGGGAGACCCGGGCACATCGCCCTCGGCGCAAGTGCCGACCCCTGTCGCCAAGGTCGCTCAGGCGAGGTTCACCACAGGGGATGTGTTGATGCCGGTCATTGGCGCAACGCAAGCGTTGGCGTTTGACGTACGCGATGCCAACGACGACGCGATTGCGGTCGCGGTGAACTGGACGAGCAGTAACCCGGCTGCAGTGTCGGTCGACACGCTTGGCAACGTGACGGCACTCGCAATTGGAACGGCGGTGATTAGTGCGTCAATCGGTGGCGGCGATACGGTATCGGGCATGCCGCTTCAGGTGTCGGTTAACGTATCCGCTGTCGCCGTCCGTGCAACGACTAGGACGGCCTCTGCCGACGAACTGTTGGCTCCGATCGAAATCATGTCGACGACTGCGAATGCTGGGTACGTCGCAACCGTTGTCTTGCCCGATTTCGGTCAGGCATTCGCCGTCGGAGAGGGGCTAATCATGACGGATTATTCGGTCGTTGGCACGATCGAATCTGCTGCACTCGCTGATGGTCAATGGACGCTGAGTGTCGCCAGCGCCGATATCGGCAGCTTGTTGCTCGACGCCGAACTACTGTTCAGTGCCAGCCAGGATACGGTTGAGTTTCTGACCGCCGCTCCAACACCGGTTGGGAAGCTTGATGCGCCCGCTCAAAACCTGCCGGATTCTGCGTTGTTTTCATCACGCGCAGCATTACAGTCGACCACCATTTCAGGTTTGCTTGAGGACATTCTGCCCGGATTTGTGACCTCAATTGACCAATCATTCAAGTGCAGCACGGATACCGGTGCAGATGCCACTGCAATCAACCCGCAACTCTCGCCAAGTATTGACATCAACGACGTTGACCTGTCGCTGCGTCGGATCATTCGTAATGGCGGAACGGAAGAGGTCAGTATTGCCATCGACACCGATTTCGATGTGACCTTTGATGGCTATATCGAATGGACGCCGACGCTGACCGCGTCGATTACCTGCAAACGAATCTTGCGTGTTCCGTTCCGGCAGCTCGGCCCGGTCGTCATCATGCTACCGCTTGGTATCGGGTTCACGTTGGAATTGCAAGGCCAGGGCGTGGGTGGCCGTGTCAGTGTTCAGGGTACGATGCCGGCGTCCGTGTCGTTTACGGGCAGTGCCATCCTCGATGCTGCCGGGGAAGTCACTTTGGATGCACCGTTGGATATTCAACTCAACACCGACGATGTCGACGTATCAGTGACGGTGCCTGATAGTCCCTCCGATGCGCTGTCAGCCAAGGTCGACGCCAAGGTGTTCGGATTTGCATTGCCTCGGGTTGGCCTGGGCGTTGGTGCAAATTTTGGCCTATATAGTCTGCTGGATCACTGGCGTCTGGGATTATCCGCGTCATTGGATGTCGCAAATGAAACGCGTCAAGTCCGTGATGAGACCTTCAAGGCCGATGCGATGCTCAGTGTTTACGGCAAGCGAGAAGTACCAGAGACTAATCCACTTTTCCGGCAAGTCCCTTTCGTCAATATTCTCTGGGTGACGGATGCACTAGGACTCTATTCGGCTGCGGACCTGGCCGAGCTCATGAGTTTCGAAGTCGACACGGTGGTGTCCGAGTCACCGACTGGTGTGACCCAGCGCTCGATTTTAGAGCCGGTGCTGGGCGATACCATCGAATTCGCGTTGACGCTGTCACCGGAAAACTTTCTGGGCGCCTATCAGATCGACGAGGTGGTCGTATATCGGGTGATTGGTGAGGGATTATCCGCTTCGTTGGTCGAGTTCACCCGTATCGTCGCGACCGACGGTCAAACACTGTTCGAGTGGAATTGGCAGCCCACGGAGCAAGAGACCGGTATTGCGAAATGGGCCATCTTCGCAACCAGTCGGGCCTTCGGTGGGCTCGTGTTCCAGGTTGATGATGTGTTTGAGGTGAACGTCATCGATGATAGTGCAGCACCACCGGTTGAAACCCGAATCAGAACTCGCGCAAGCGTTGGCGTCCGTGGTCGGGTCACTCTGACGGGAACGAGGCTCGAAGATCTCGAAGAGTCTGATTCATCGATTCAAGACAACTCTGCGGTTGCGACGCTGAGTACTAGTGGGGTGAATGCCGTGGCGAGCGCGTCGGGCAATACGCTGATTGTTGATGTTGGTTTCAACGGTCGCTTATGCGGAGAGTTCGATATTTCTGCCTCTGCCGCTGCGGTCCTGGATCGACGTAATCTGCCACCGGGGACGGTCGTTGCTGGCAGCGGTTCGTTGAGCGGCCCTGCCGTGATCGACCTTAACGGATACGATGAAACACGCGGGCTTCTGATGATTGTGAATGTATCCGGGGAGGTTGCCAACGAAATACGGCTTGAGGGTTCGGAAACGTCGGCTAATGGGACATTTATCTTTCAGCCCGCTAATCCGGATGCGCACCTGACCTGGGACACTGAGCGCAGTTATCAGGGCGGCAGCGCGCAATTGGTGCCGGAGGCGCTCATGGTGCCACCCGGTGGTCCGGAAAGCGGCGATGTTGAAGCCGATCTCGGCATAGGTATCTTTTTAGATATACCGTGTGGACGCGACCGACCACCGCTTCAGTTACAGGTCAGCTACCAATTGACGTTCAGCTCATGACAACCTGTCATGCGATCAATAAGATCTCGCTAGTTGCTGTCAGGGTGTACAGTCTGCGGCCACTGTCGGCGTGGCCAGCAAACGGACGTAATCAAACTCGGCACGCAAATCATCACCGCCGAATGCGCTGACCACAAGTCCGACCTGGAGTGTTGCAGGCAAGTCCGATCGATCGAAGCTGTCCATGAACGTCCAGCCAGCATCGGAGGTGAGGAAGCGGTAGGTGCGAATCTCATTACCGATACGGCACAAGATCAGATCCCCCTCGTTGCTGCCATTATAGATCGTCAGCGTGGAGTTTGAGTTGACGGTGGTCTTCGATTCGGCGCCGAGTCTCTGATCGGCCGGCGCTGAGTTGCCGCGTTGTTTGCCGAGATTAACCATGACGTAGTTTTCCGGGCTGCTGGCACCGGTGGCATTTCGCGCCATGATGCCGGCCGAATTGAAATTGTCAGAAGGTGGGTTGCCCGGGTTGGTGCGGCTGTCTGCCAATACACGCGTTTGGACGGCGAAGTTGCCGGTGATGTTTTTGAACACCAGTGGTGCATCGTCGCCATCGAACCAGCCATCGGTGTTGATCGGCACGATCACCAAGCGCCCCGTGGCGCTCTGGTTGATGTCGAGTACGGTGTATTGCGACGCGCTGCCTTCTACAACATGGCGTAGTGACCAATCGGCGATAGAGTTGCTATTGAACTCGTCAGAGAAAGCCGAGGCGGGCCCCGATGACACAACAAGGTCAACGGCGCTGCCATTGGCAACGCTTGCGCCGCTGGCCGGGTTTTGGCTAATGACATCACCACTGGGCACGGTCGCGCTGGACTGATTGCTCACAGTGCCGACAACGAGCCCAAGCGCGGTCAGGTCAGCGCTGGCTTGTGCCTGTGACAGACCCACGACATTGGGTACCGTCACGGAAGCAGGGCCACTCGACACGACGAGGTCAACGCTGCTGCCTGCCGCCACTGAGGTGCCGCTGGCCGGGTTTTGGCTGATGACATCGCCGTCCGGCACGGTATTGCTGGATTGGGTGCTGACGGTGCCGACAACGAGGCCGGCATTCGTGATGTTGGTCGTGGCGAGCGCCTGGGACAAGCCCACGACATTCGGGACATTCACGGGTGCAGGACCATCGGAGACCACCAGGTCCACTGCGCTGCCCACCGCAACAACGGTTCCCGACGCAGGGTTTTGGCTAATGACATCGCCCGCAGCTACGGTGCTGCTGAATTGCGTCGTGACCGTGCCGACCACCAGACCGGCATTGTTCAGTGCAGTGGTCGCTGCCGCCTGGGTCAGGCCGACGACATTGGGTGCGGGTACCGGCGGTGGACCATTGGAGACGACGAGATCAACTGGCGAGCTGTCTGGTACGCTCACACCGGCAGCGGGGTCCTGACTGATCACGAGACCGGCGGCGACCGTGTTGCTGAACACCAGCGACACGTTGCCGATCGTTAACCGATTGGACGTAAGCGTTGCCCGTGCTTGTGCTTCGGCAAGCCCGACAACGTTCGGGACGTTGACAGGCGGTGGGCCTAACGAGATCACGAGGTCCACGGTGGTGTCCTCCGGCACGACGGTACCGGCGCCGGGGTCTTGACTGATGACGTTGCCGAGCGGCACGTTGAGATCGAAAACCTCCGTGACGGTACCTACGGCGAGATTGAGATTGGTGAGCGCGCTCTCAGCTGCGGCTCGAGCCAATCCGATGACATTTGGAACGTTGACCGGCGGGCCGGCCGATACGACGAAATCCAGAGGCGTGTCAGGTAATACCAGTGCACCGGGTTGCAAGGACTGACTAATCACATCGCCGCGATCAATGGTGGTGCTGAATTCAACCGTCACGTTGCCAATAGCCAGTCCCGCGTTAACGACAACGGTGTTCGCTTCGGTTTCGGTGAGCCCGACAATATCGGGTACCGGTACAGCATCCGGCCCTGCCGAGACAACCAGATCGACCGGCGTTGCGGCGGCGGCGAGTGTCATGGCATCCGGGCTTTGGCTGATCACATTGCCCGGTGCCACGTTCACATCGGCTTGCAATGTCACAGATCCAACAACCAGTCCTGCGCCAGTGATGTCCATCTCGGCCTGTGCCTGAGCGAGTCCGACGACGTTTGGCACCGAGATGTTGGCCGGT
>JBCCZN010000024.1:0-21257 GCA_039187375.1 Pseudomonadota bacterium | reverse complement strand
CCGTAGATGTTCTCGCCGTTTTTTGCATGCGCCTTCAGCACCGCGAAGATGACATCCTGCTTACGTGAACGTGCCTGGTTTTCGAGCCCCATCGACACCGCCAGATCGACCAAATCCGCCACCGGTCGGGTCTTCAGCTCGGTCAGATTCATCCCATCGCGGGATTGCTCCAGCTCTTCGGGTGGGATGACTTCAAGGCTGCCGCCATCATCAAACGGGATGTCGCTGTGCGTGCGCTTGCGAGATTGCTTGCGGCGGGATTTTTTCTTAGGTCCGTTGCGCCGACCCTGAGAGGAACTCGGGCGGCTAGGTGTATTTACGGTGTCGTTCACAGGTTGCTATCCAATAATTCTGTCAATGCGGCCTTGTTGACCATGCCTACCTTTTGCGCCTGAACCTGACCATTCTTGAACAAGATCAGCGTGGGAATGCTGCGGATGCCGAACTTCGGTGGCGTTTCCGGGTTTTCGTCAATGTTGAGTTTCGCGATTCGAACCCTGCCATCGTAATCGGTGGCAATGCTGTCCAGCAGCGGCGCGATCGCCTTGCAGGGACCGCACCATTCGGCCCAGAAGTCCAGCAACACGGGGACATCAGATGTCAGTACATCGTCTGAAAATGTAGCGTCTGAGGTATGCAGTATCGAATCAGTCAAGACGGGAATCCTCTTTTGGAGTGTCGGGATTGTGAAAAGAACTCGTGGAAAAATGCGGGAAATTTGATGGTGTTGTCGCGCAGTTCAAGTCGCGCAATGCCAGTAACGCATCAGGTTTCGCGTGCGTTATGCATCAGTATCGGGCACTATGCCCTGCTAAGTCAGCGTGTTCAGCCCCCCAGAGCTGATCAAGCAACGTAATGTGCGAATTCGCGATAGGTTGCAACGGGTTTTGCTTGGGATTTGAGGGTAAAGCTGCCCCTCGTTTGGCTAATTCTGACTCGTATTAGCAGCATTTTGCAAGTATTTGCACCACAATTTACTCCCGGTCCCAGCTGACCCGGGAAAGCACACATAACGCATGTCTGAACAGCACCTATCCGACCTTGAATTCGCCTCGCTCGAACTCGCTGGCCCACTTCACGAGGGCATCCGTGACACCGGGTTTGAATTTGCCACGCCAATCCAGGCACAGACGCTACCGATTGCATTAACCGGTAAAGACGTCGCAGGACAAGCTCAAACCGGAACCGGCAAAACAGCCGCATTTCTCATTGCGCTGTATCAGTATTTGCTGACACATCCGATTGAATCTTCCAGCGATTCAGGCATCCGGGCATTGGTACTGGCACCGACTCGAGAGCTTGCGGTGCAAATCGCTAACGATGCCAAACAACTCGGTGCGCACACCGGTTTGAAAATTGGTGTCGCGTTCGGCGGCACCGACTACGAAAAACAACGTGTCGCGCTCGAAAATGGCATCGACATATTGATCGGCACACCCGGGCGCATCATCGACTATTTCAAACAGCGCGTGTTTCACATGCGGCAGGCCCAAGTGCTGGTCTTGGACGAAGCCGATCGAATGTTTGATCTGGGATTCATCAAAGATATTCGTTATTTGCTTCGGCGCCTGCCCGATGCCGATAAACGCCTGAATCTGCTGTTCTCGGCCACGCTGTCATACCGCGTTATGGAGCTGGCTGCAGAACATATGAACGACCCAGATCTGGTGCGCATTGAACCTGAGAAGGTCACGGCAGATCGCGTCGAACAAAGCATTTATTACCCTGCCAATGACGAGAAAATTCCGCTGTTGATCAAGTTGATGCGTGAAATGGATATTCAACGCACGATGGTCTTCGTCAACACCAAACGAGAAGCGGAACGATTGGAGGATACGCTCAACGCCAACGATATCGTCGCCAGCGCTATCTCCGGGGATGTGCCGCAGAAAAAACGCCTGCGAATGCTGAAAGCATTCCAATCCGGTGAACTCAACGTTCTCATTGGCACAGATGTGGCCTCCCGAGGCCTGCACATTGACGATGTCAGTCATGTCTTCAATTACGACCTGCCGCAGGATCGTGAAGACTATGTGCATCGTATCGGCCGTACTGCTCGCGCCGGCGCATCCGGTGTTGCGGTCAGCTTCGGTTGCGAGCAATACGTGATGTCGCTTCCGGACATCGAGGACTACATCGGTTTTCGTATTCCGGTTGCAAGCTTTGATCACCAGGACTTGCCGGAGATCGTCAGACCGCCAAGACGCAGTCGTAATCCGCGTGGCCGTGGTGGCAACAAGCCGCGTGGACCGCGACAAGAAGCAGCACCATCCGGCAACGCGGACGGCGCCAAGAAAAAACGTCGCAGGCGGCGTCGGCGCAAACCTGCGGCAGAAAAGACCGACTAATCCCGTGGTCGGCTTTACCGCTTACCCCAACAACTTGATCACCGACGACACACTGGCATGACCTGATGCCCATGACCGAGCTGGATAACGACTATCCGGCCGCGTCAGCCCCAGCACCCTAATCCCATACGCACTCGCTGCATCCAGCACAGCAATGCTGTCATCCAACAGTAACGTGCGCGCCGGGTCGAACGGCTCTTGTGCAGCGAATGCTGGCCAGAATGCCTCAACCTCCTTGGGTATTCCGAACTGATCGGAGCTGTAGGCAGCATCCATAAAATCGCAGACGCCGGTACGCGCATGTTTCAGCGTAAGCAGCGCACTACTGGAATTGGTCACTAGCACCAATCGCTTGTGTAGGTCTCGCATGCGTTGAAGGAACGTCGTGACACCGTCGAGATAGGCGATGCGATCTGCGCAGGCATGCTTGAGTGCCAGCACATCGATCTTGAGCGCATCGCTCCAGAATTCCAGGTCATACCAGTTCATCGTGCCGCGCTCACGAGCGATCCGTTGCGCGACCTCATGCATCGCCACATCATCTGCTAACCCGTGCGTATTCGCATATGCCTTTGGCACCGCCTCCTGCCAGAAATAGTTGTCATAGGCCAGATCGAGCAGAGTCCCATCCATATCGAGTAGCAACGTGTCGCAACGAACTAATGAACTATGCACTGTCTGTCTCCAATGTGAACCGGTTCGCATCGACAGATCGACGCGGTTCGTAGTGTCGCATACACAGAGTTGCTACCATTATCGGCTGGATCAGTTGGAGAATACGATGAACGTCGCATACCCATGGGCACTGGATCTTGCCAAGCGGGCCGGTGAGGCAATACTGGCGGTCTACGAGACCGATTTCGACGTCGAAGAAAAGGCGGACGAATCGCCGCTGACGCGCGCCGATCTAGCAGCGCACAACGTTATCGTCGATGGGCTTGCACGACATGATGCACATGTTCCAATCATCAGCGAAGAAGGCGGTTTACCCGATTTTGATGTCCGCGGTCGCTGGGATACTTATTGGTTGATCGATCCGCTCGATGGCACGAAAGAATTCGTCAAGCGCAATGGTGAATTCACGGTCAACATCGCGCGTATTGAACACGGCAAACCGGTATTTGGCGTGGTTCATGTCCCGGTCAAAAACGTCACCTACGTTGGCTGCCAAGACAATGGAGCATGGAAAATTGATGGCGACAATGCGCCGCAAGCGATCCAGGTTGCCGAGAAGACGCCCGACATCGCTCGCATTGTTGGCAGCCGCTCACATCAAAGCGATGCCGTCGCCGCATGGCTCGAAAGCATCGGCGATCACGACATCATCGCGATGGGCAGCTCACTGAAGTTTTGTGTGGTAGCCGAGGGCGATGCAGATGTCTATCCGCGTCTGGGGCTGACCTCGGAGTGGGACACCGGCGCAGCGCAGGCAGTTGTCGAAGCGGCTGGTGGCAGCGTGGTGACATTGCAAGGAGAACGACTTGCTTACAACCACAAAGAGAACATCCTCAACCCGTTCTTCATCGTGATCGGCAGCACCGACCGCGATTGGCTGGCCGGCACGTTACCTGACAACGTTTGATCGAATTTGGCAGCGCAAATCATGGACGACAACATCACCCACATCCTTGAAATGGAAGCGCTCGATGAGCGCACCAAACTCAAGGAACTGAGGGTCATGCATCGTGATCTTGATGATTTGATCGACCGCTTGGCAGCAGACCCGACAATGGACCAGGTACGCCTGAGACGACTCAAAAAACGCAAGTTGCGTATCAAGGATGCGATCGCACGGGTTGAATCTCAGATCATCCCGGATTTGAACGCCTGACAGTCAGCCAAACTATTCCTCGTCCACGTCCGGGTAGTGTGCGCCAATATGCTGCTCACCGCGCGCCTCGGCCAGTGCAACCTGTTTTCGTCGTTCTTCAAACTGTGCGCGCTGACGTGCACTCAACTCTGCGTGGCATCGCGCGCAACTAATGCCGGGCTCGTAATGCGGGTGCTGAAGGTCCTGCGCAGACAACGCCCGTCGACAACCGTGACACTGCACGTAATCACCGGGCGCAAGATTCGCACCCACAGCAACGCGCGAATCAAAAACGAAACACTCCCCTTCCCAACGATTGGTTACCTCGTCTGACATTTGATCAAGATAAGTCAGGATACCGCCGTCGAGTTGATACAGGTTTCGAAAGCCCTTGGCACGCATAACCGCTGTCGCTTTTTCACAGCGAATCCCGCCTGTACAGTACATCGCGATTGGGCGGTCCTTATCGTGCGCGAGGTGCTCATCGACATACTGTGTGAATTCACGAAAATTGGTCGTACCAGGATCGACTGCACCCGGGAAACGACCCACTTCAATCTCGTAATCGTTGCGCGTGTCAATCAACAGCGTATTGGGATCATCGAGCAACTCATGCCATCGCCCAGGTCCAACATGCTCACCCTGCCCGTCCGCTGGATTGATATCGGCGAATCCCATCGAGACGATTTCCTCTCGATACTTGATGCGCAGGCGACGAAACGGCGCACTGTCAGCCAATGACCAGCGCCCTTCAAGCTGAGCAAATCCCGGATAGGTACCCAGCCATTCAATGAAACGCTGCAATGCGTGACGGGTACCCGCCAACGTCGCGTTCAGCCCCTCGGGAGCAATAATTGCCGTACCCAGCAAATCTTCCGCCGCCGCGCGTGTGCGAACCTCTTCGCCAAACGCACGTGCATTCGCCAACCGCGTAAAGCGATAAAAAGACACCACACTGATCGACATATCAAGCGTTCGCCGCTTTGGGCAATGGCGCGCCCGTATCATCCTGATCGCCAGCGCTGCCATGCGTGATGCTCAAGATGCTATGCCGCAACGCCTCACCCAACACATAGCGAGCACGCGCATCGATCGAGTCAAAATCAATCTCGAAGCCGAGCAACCCGGCATCATCCGCCGACACAACCCCCTCGTCTCTAAGCGCACTGACAAACGTACGAAACAGGCGGCGATCGAAGAAGTCCGGCGCACGAAA
This sequence comes from Pseudomonadota bacterium, assembly GCA_039187375.1. Taxonomy (GTDB): domain Bacteria; phylum Pseudomonadota; class Gammaproteobacteria; order Steroidobacterales; family Woeseiaceae; genus CALBPI01. Next base: position 15,883 of record JBCCZN010000024.1, on the reverse strand, counting down.
GCCAGACAGAATCGACAGACGCTGGGCACACAGCTCACACAGTTTTTCCAAATCCGGCTGTGAAAGCTGTCCGGAGCCTTTCTGCTGCAACAACGCTACGGTGATGTAATACCGCTGCAACATTGGAATCACCGCCTCACCCAAACGGGCCAGCGCGACATCCAATGCAGAGCCTGTTTGCGGCGCCTGCAGCCGACCGTCACCCGCCGCTTCAACCAGGCCCAGTTCCAACATCAGATTTAGCGCATCATTCACACGATGCCGCAGGGCATCACGGCTGATCGACCAACGCAGCTCGGCGCGTACATAGGGTGCGATCCACTCAATCATCGAGAGTATGTCATCGCGAGACAATTGTTCATCCTGCGCCAGACAGGCGGCGATTAGTGAATGCACTGCCGTCAGATGCAAGACATTGTTACGGAAGTAAGTCGATAACAGCGCCTGACGTTCGGGCAAGACGATAATGCTGCCCAACTCGTGCGCCTCGCGTCGGATCACATCCAGCTCCAGTCCATGCGCAATGATGTCTTTTGGATCAGCCTGTGGCGAGGTCATAAAGGCGCTGTAGGGGGTGCGTTGATAGAGCGTCTGATAGAGGCTGATCTGGCGGACCAGGTCACTCTCGGACATCGCCTGGCGCGGCGTATGCAATAACGCCATCGCCAGCAGACTGATCGGTGTGACCGCTGCAGCATCATTGATGCGCTCCAGAATGGTCTCGCCCAGCTCGTCTACGACTGTCGTTAACCAAACCGGCTTGGTCGCAGCATGCTCGACCGGCGTATCGCGCCAGGCCGGTGCGACTCGATCCATTAGCGCCTCCAAATCAACCGGCTCGCCGACGTTCACATAGACCTGACCAAACGTCTGACGCAGCGCACGCAACGAACGGATAAGGCCGAATAGTGATTCTTTCTTTTTCTCATCACCACGCAGCTCACTGATAAACGATGTGCCCTCAATCAAACGTTCGTAACCGAAATAGACCGGCACAAATTTGACCGGTCGGCGTCGATGCTCGGCGAAAGCCTGGACGCTCATACTCAGCATCCCGCCCTTGGCGCTCAATAAACGTCCGGTGCGACTGCGACCGCCTTCAATAAAATATTCAAGCGGATAACCGCGCGTCTGCAGCGCCTTCAAATAGGCGTGAAACACTGCTGCGTAAAGACGGTTGCCACTGAAAGAGCGTCGCAAGAAAAAGGCACCGCCGCGCCGCAGTAGAGGGCCAACGACTGGCAAATTCAGATTGATCCCCGCAGCGATATAGGGCAACGATAGTCCCTGCTTGTACAGTACGTACGAGAGCAACAAATAATCGAAGTGACTGCGGTGACACGGCACGTAAACCAATTCGCTGCCATCAGCGACCTGTTTAAGTCGCTGCATGCCGCTAACCTCGACCCCATCGTAGATACGCTGCCATAGCCAGGTCAGGACACGCTCCAGAATACGGATCATCGAATACGACAAATCAGCTGCTATCTCCAATGCGTATTGTCGCGCTTTGGCCTCGGCGCGCCGGTAGGCCTTGGTGCCAGGTTCACCGGCAGCCGCAATCGCCCTTCGCACCGGTTCATCCATTAGAAGTGTGTTGATCAGCGTGCGCTTGTGCGACAGATCCGGCCCAACCGTCGCCACCCGGCGACGGCGAAAGTGCACACGCAATACTCGCGAAGTTTTACGCAAAATCCGCGCGGCATCCTCGCCATCCTCCAGCAAGGGCGCCAGCATCATAGGTTGCGAAAAATTCAACAGCGTCTGCCGGCCAAGCGCCAGCGTAATGATGAACTTTCGGATCCTGCCGGCCACCTCCCAGCCATCGGCGAGAATCAGTCGAAACCACGAATGAGTCTTGGCCGGTGCCTTACCCCAGTAGATACCAACCGGCACCAGAACGATGACCTCATCGGGCTGTGGCTGCGACGTATCGCGCATCTGAACTGCCAGTTCAGCCAGACGCATCAAACGCTTTGATTGCTGGATCGAGCGACGTCGAAACAGGAACCCTCGCATTCGCCGCAACACGACCAGAGCGCGACCGAGTGAACTACCGTTAATACGGATATCCTCGATCGGTGACGGCAGACCCTGTTGTTGACACGCACGCGCCAGCGTCAGCGTATCGGCCAGACCGCCTGACTCAAGGACATAGCAAAGCCGCGTACCCGGTTGTTGCGCAAGTGCGCGGATTGAGTCGATCACCTCGTCGCTCATTATCTGAGGACGAACCCAAAGGCTCATCAGCGAAGTCAGACCGCGATGAAGCGCACTCATAGTGTTTGGCGTCGTGCTGGCATTGGTCTATTGTAGCGCACCCATGAGGGTGCGAAGCGATGCACCGAAATAGCACTTGCGGAAACAAGCGACACAGTGACGCAGACGCCTACAAGATGGTTACTGGCCGATATCGGCGGCACGAATTCGCGCGTGGCGCTTTACGAACGTGGGCGTATGCTGTCGGTCTGCAAATTACGTAATGCACGATTTGACGACATCGAGGCAATGCTGGCAGAGGCCATTAGACAATTGCCTAACCCGGCCCCGAGCGGTGGTGTTTTGGCCATCGCGGGCCCTTGTCTGGGTGATGACCTCAGCTTGTCGAATCTGGATTGGGCCTTCAATCGCCCGACACTTCAGGCGCACCTGTCGCTGGACAGGCTACATGTCATCAATGACTTCGAAGCACTGGCCTACTGTGTTCCCCTGCTCGGTTCGACAGACTACCGGCAGGTGGGCAACGGTAAATCCATCGACGGCGCACCATGCGTGTTGATTGGACCGGGCACCGGACTGGGTGTTGCCAGCCTGATTCAGGTGGACGGACGCGCCATCGCGCTACCCGGTGAAGGCGGGCATGTCACATTGCCTGCCCACACTGAAGCCGAAGAGGCGATCATCGATCGATTGAGAGCTCGGCATGGCCATTGTTCTGCGGAGCGCGTGTTATCCGGTGATGGGCTGGAGAAGCTTCACTTTGCAATGTTTGGCGAAGCGCAAACCGCCGCTCAGATCAGCGAGGATGCGCAGCGTGGCGATACCGACGCGCGCGAGACGTTCCTGCAATTCTTCGATTTCCTCGCCACCGTCGCCGGTGATGCAGCACTCACACTGGGTGCCGTTGGCGGACTCTACATCGGTGGTGGCATCGTACCGGCGAATTTGGAGTTGTTCGAGACTTCCAGCTTTCGGGAACGGTTTATCGACAAGGGTCGATTCAGAGCGTATCTGGACGCCATTCCGACACGGATTATCACTACCGACACACCGGCGTTAACCGGACTTGCAGGTTATGTCGACGCGTTACCGAGCTGACCTAAATCGACAACGTACCGGTAGCGAAACGGGCACAGTAGCCACTCAGCCAAACGTCGCTCACACCATTGGCGTCGGATCGCGTGCGCGCCTGCAATTGTGACGGCCTACCCATCGCTACACCCTGGGTAAACTGCCAGTCGTAATCGCCAGATAACTTCATTGACGTCGCTAGCAAGCCAGCGGCCGCACAGGTAGCGCTGCCAGTCGCCGGATCTTCTGGAACACCATCAAAGGGTGCAAACATGCGCGCATCGACACGCTGACCATCGCGGACATAACAATACACATCTGGGTTAACGCCTTTCGCCTCAGCAAATCGCAACGCCTCAACGTTCACCTGTGCGCTGGCAAGTGCCTGTGCATCTCGCAACGCCACTACGGTAAACGGTAAACCGACCGAAGCGATGCATGGCGCGTGTGTCGATGTATCAATCGCATCATCGGTCAGTGACAGTGCCGCGGCAACTTGTGCGATTGGCAGAGACGCGCCGCGTGAAAAGGGTGCAGGTGCCCTCAGGGTGACGCAAAGAACCTCCTTGGCGGTCGTCTGAGTGCGCTCGATAGTAATCGCCACGGTCCCGGCTGCTTCATCAAATGCGGTCTCAATAGGCCGATCAATGTCACCGAAGCGGCCCGTCTGTGCCAACACCCATGCGGTGCCAATATTCGGATGACCTGCGAACGGCACCTCTCGTGTTGGCGTGAAGATCCGCACACGTACGGCGCACGAGTCGCGATCGGTAGGCAGCACGAACGCACTCTCGGAAAAATTAAATTCACGCGCAATCTGCTGCATCTGCGCGCTCGATAGTCCGTCTGCGTCGGTGATCACGGCCAGCGGGTTGCCACCGGTCACCGATTGCGTAAACACGTCGACGTGTTCGTAGTCGTACTCGCGCATCACTGAGCCTTGGCTGCGGCACAGCAGCGATGCAGAAAATCCGCAAGCATCTCGTTGATGACCGGCAACGCACTGCCCAGCCGATGATCACTATCAACGATGGCCAGTGGCACCGCTGCCGCACGCGCGAAGCGCAGGCTGTTTTCCAGCGGCACAACGTCATCATGCCAACCGTGCACGATCTGCATCGGGCACGCAGGTACTGCGGGCGTCAGCGTCTCGTAGCCAGGCATGAAGAACGCCGGTGCCAGCACAAACAAGCCGGCGACCGGCTGTTCGTTGGCCGCTGCGGTTGCGACATGCCCTCCCATACTCGACCCGACGAGCACGACACAGTCTGCGCGGTTTTCGGCTAGTGTCTGCAGCAATTTGTCGACACGTGGCTGCGGCTCACGCATGCCCTGATAGTCAACGGATATGACATCGAATCCCGCCTTTTTGCCGATCTCGGCCATCGAAGTGATTTTGCTGCCCCATGGGCCGGATTCGAGGCCATGAGAGAACACCAGGAGTTTTTTCGTCATGCGAGCTTTCCTTTGAGTCGTGCGCGAATATCATCTCGAGCCATCTTCAGAATCGACTCACGGTCCACCGAGTTCAGGATATTGTCGACCACGGCCTTCGGCCCTCCCTCGCCCCAGGAACGGCCAGCAGCAAGATAGGCCCGTGCCACTTGACCCAAAACGTAAGTGCCGTAATACCCCACCGCGCCTTGCGCAACCGCAGTCAATGCCGTCGATAGACCACCGGTACCCAGTTTCAGCACACTCGCCAGTAAATGGGTGCCCCAAACACTACCCATTAATGCAAGCGCCTCGCCACTGATGACACGCACTAGCTTACCGGCATCATTTCGCGACAGCGGCAAACCGAACACACGCGACAGATGCACGACCATACCAATATCCATTGCTGCTGCCGCCAGCAAGTCCGCCGCTGGAACCGGATTGGCCGCAACCGCCAGACCCTTGCTAATGCAATAGGTACGCACAACGCGCTCGGCGATGTCGCTTCTAACCTGAACCAGACGCGAGCCAACCTTGTCGGACAAATCAGCGGCGAACAGCGATGCGTTCAGTGCCGCCAACGTCTTACCCTCCCTCTCGGCGATCTGCCACAACAAATCCGGCAGCGCATTCAGATCCGGCGTCGCCGCGCGCACCTGCTCACGTTCATGTCCATTTTCATCCTGAATCAAAACGGTCACCGGTTGTGGGCGCGCGCACACGCTCAAAACATGCTCCGACGGCAACAGATCAGCGACTCGCTCGGTCAACGCCTGCATCAATTGCGCGCGCTCGTCCTCCGTATATCGATCCTGCTTGTTGAGTACCAGCAAGACCGGCGGTCCCAATTTGCACAAAGACGCCAGCGCGTTGAATTCAGAGTCGGTCATATCGCTATCGACCACGAACAACACAATATCGGCGCGCGCGGCGACTTCGCGAGCAGCTACTTCGCGTTGATCGCCATCCGCCTCATCGATACCCGGCGTATCGATAACGAATATGCCTGCTGCCGGTCGTTCGTCCAGCGACGCCATCGCGCTATGCCGTGTCTCGCCGTGTAATGCACTGACCGAAAACACCTCGTCACCAACCAGTGCATTAAGCAATGACGATTTGCCGGTACTGACACGGCCGAATGCCGCAATATGCAAATGGCCATGCTCGAGTTTTTCCAGCATGCCGCGCACCTGCGCATAGTCATCGCGCAGACTGTCTCGAATCTCAGCAGGCAGGCGCTCATCGTCAAGCAGCTCTACCAACGATTCTCTTGCCAGAGTCAGGTGGTGTTCCGCCTCGTCAGCCATCGTTAGCGCTCATCCACATCTAACGCAATGCGTGCGACTCGACGCACGCCGTCTTTCAGTGCCTTCTCGAAACTATCCGCAACAGCTTCTGCTGCGATTTGCGGTGCAAATGTCTCATCGCGCTCCAGTGTGCTGGCCAGCCCACGGCCTACCGCATCAAAAATTAGTCCGTATGCGACGGAGTGCACCAGTCCACCGGCAACGGTCCCTGCACCGGGGAACGCTTTTAGTCCATTGCCCGCGATCGCAAGTGCGACCGGCATCGCCTTGCCGACACGACTCTGACTCAGATCGAGAAAGGACTCAATATCGATGTCACGCGCGTCTTGACCATAGAGACGGCACAATTGCCGCGTCATCGACGTACCGAGATAGCCCTGTATCACCAGGTCCGTACCGGGCGTCACTGCAGCCAGCGCACCGACAACAGCCTTGCGTGTGGTGTCGCGCACAATTTGATGGGCACGCTGTTGACGGTAGCGTTGCTTGGCGCGCAATAGTTGTTCATTGGCGAGCGTCAGCAGGGCATGCTCACGCAGTGCATTGATCGTTGCAAGATCACCACCAAGCAACTCCTCCAGCGCCATCACGAGCTGGCTGATATCCGCCTCTCGGGTACGCGCCTGCTCATGCTCATGCCCCTCTTTGTCGGCAACGACAACACGCTGCTCACCACCCGCGATCGTCACAATCAGCGCGGGCATAGTCTGATCAGTCTCGGCAGTGAGTCTTTGTTGCAGTCGCGTCAAAATCGCATCGCGCTCGCTGTCGTCGTACCGGTCCGCCTTGTTGAGCGTGACGATCAGTGGCTTGTTGATCGCGCGCAGTGTTTGCAGTGCCTCGACTTGCTGGCGATTGAGATCGCCGTCGACGACGAAGACAACCGCATGGGCGCGCCGTGCCTCATCCAGCATCGCCGCGTCGAACGTCTTGCCAACGGCATCCAGCCCCGGCAAATCGGTCAGCGTGATCTGAGCGCCGGTGCTGGCATGCCAGTTATAACGGGCAACCTCATTGGTCGAGCCGGCGAGCGGCGATATCGCCATGTTAGCCCCTGGCAGCAATGCCTTGGCGAGCGAACTCTTACCGGTGCTGACCTCTCCAAAAATAGCAATCGATAAAGACTCACCGTCACGATGTGTCGCCAGTCGCGCCAATTCGTCCTGCACCGCACGTGTATCCATCCCCTGCTGATCGATAGCTGCCATTTCATCACGTAGCGCTGCTTCGTCGAGCACCGTGGGCATTGCCGGAGCCGGACGACGTGGTTGCGGGCGCAGGATTTTGATACACAGATAACCGAAGCCGACCAATGCCAACAGCAACAAAATAGCGAACGCCACTTGTAACCAAACCGGTCCACTCTGAAGCCGCTGCCACAATGTCAGTGTCGAGTCGGTCAAACTGATCACAAGTGACGCAGACAACGCGAACGCACCAATCAGGGCAATCAGTACCGCCAGGCGCAGGATGCTGCCAAGCTTCATAGGGATCGGGATAGCGCTGCGCGAGTTGCCAGTGTACCGTCGCGCCGCAATGTCAGAAGGTACATCACAGGCGCTGCAAGCTGCATTGGTTGGAAGCCGAGCATGATGCGCACGGCAACCTCATCCTGATCGCCCGGTTCACAGGTAACCCACCAGCCCGAATGATCTTGCTTGCGACGGAATGCACCGGCAGCGGCAAGCTCGGCAAGGAAGTCACCTACCTGAGTCTCGACGGCTGCCTTGACATCATCCGGCGCTGCAAAAACCGTCCAGCGCGTGCCCTGATCGACCTGTCGCAGAATAAACTTGATGAGCCTCTGCAGTACCAGAGAGCCTTGTGCCTTGTCGCGCAAGTTGGCGCAGGTCACCAGTCCTGGAAACAGCAGACGTCGGGTTGGATTGCTGACCAATGGATTAACACCGAGCCGCAACAGTTGCAGCGCATCCGCCTCACCGAGTGCCTCAGCCGCCTGCCAGGCAGCATTCAGCCGTGCGGTTTGGTCATCCAGTGCCGACCAGACGCCACGCTCGTGATCACCCCGACACAACATGCCGATCAACGCACCGGCTGCGCTGTGCCAGACCCGTGACGGATCGTTACGCCGGATCACGCCCGGAAAGTAGGTCAGCGTGCCCGCGCTGGCATGCTGCTGCCGCTGGCGCCAAGCCATCAGCGCCGCGACATTGTGACAATCACGCGGTGGATCCAACACGAGTATGGCGTTGCGTTGCTGGCAATAGTGTTCGGCCGCCACGACAAACGCCGGACCTGGGTCATCAGTGCAATCATTGGCGGCAACCCAGACAAAATCGACTTGTGCCACCGACTCCAATGCGAACAAACCGCTTCGTGTGCGATCAGAACCAATCAAATCGTAATCATTTAACAGGCACCCATCCGTGCCGATTTCGGACATCGACTGATAACCGATCGCCCCATCGATCACGCCAGCCTGCATAGGTGTAGGACGTGCTGTCGCCGACGACACATCAGCCAACTCAACCAGATGCGAATCCTCCAGCACATTGGCGATGAAGCGCTGCGACTCTACCGACATACTGACGTTGGCGTGAATCTCCTGATCGATGATGTGTCCGCGAACAGGATCAAGCCGTTGCACTGTTAACGTGACAGCACCTCGATCCGTCTCGTTTGGACTGGCGTCAACCGACACACGCAGTCGTTCTGCAGACCCCGGATTACGCGCGCGTAATGTCAGTGGTTGCGCGTCGGTTGGCAGCGCGATCGTGCCAGCGGTGGCACCGCTTGCCAGTCTCACAACCACCGCCTGCATTCCACCATGTTCGAAGAACTGTTGCACGGCGAGCGCCAGGGCTTGCTCGCCGGCCGGACCAAAGACACGTTCAAAATCGGCAAAACGTGTCAGGCGGATTGGTTGGTTGACTGGCCCGGCAGTGGCACGCCCAAGAAACGCAGCGACGGGTTCCTGTACGGTCTCGATACGCTGACCGCGTTCTGGGGCGATGGCAACGGTAATGCCATCGATGTTGGCGCTAACGCTTTGGCCCAAGCCGAAACTCCAGCGACCGGCGACGAGGAACACGATTATTGGTTGCCGCCGGTTCTTGTTATTGTAAGTGCATCAGCAACTTAATGCGAGAGTGAGACCGGCACGGCATGCACCGATTGCGACCTGCAGGGTACAACTATCTGTTCGAGCGCTACCCGCTGCTTGGGCGTCGGCTTGCGCGAATTCATATTGGCTGTTACCCGACGCCACTGCAGTCACTGGAGCCTGGGCTGTGGATCAAGCGCGATGATTACACCCACCGTGTGTATGGCGGCAACAAGGTCCGCAAACTCGAGTTTCTATTCGGGCAAGCACTACAACGAGGCTGCGAGTCTGTGGTGACCTTCGGTGGCGTGGGTTCCAATCACGCGCTCGCAACCGCGCTACATGCGAGGCGACATGAACTGGGCGCCACCGCCATGCTAATGCCCCAGCGCTACACCGAATTTGTCGATGCAACGCTGGCCCGCCATCAGTCTAACCAGACCCATCTGACGCGCTGGTCGTCACGTCGTACCGAGAGAATCGATACGTTGCGTGCGCTACGCGATGCGGCCCGCGGAAAACTGGCCGTGGTGCCACTGGGCGGTACCTCGGCAGTAGGCAGTATCGGCTACGTCAATGCGGCATTCGAATTGGCGGCGCAGTGGCCGCAGCAACTGGCGCGACCCACTCGCATTTACGTTGCCGCCGGCACGATGGGTACCGCCGCGGGTCTTGCCGTCGGGCTACAACTACTGAATTGGCCGACGGCGGTGATCGCAGTCCAGGTCACCGTTGCCTCGCAGGTCAACAACGCTGCGATGGACAGACTGTGTCGCAAAATCGGTCGGCGTCTGCGCGCCGCCGAACGCGGTATACCCGCGCACATCGGCATCGATCCCGCCGTAGAGATCCGCAGTGAATACCTGGGCACGGACTACGCCGATCCGACATCCGCATCTCAATCAGCGGTCTCAGAGGCTCGATCGCGTTGGCAATTGCCGCTGGAAACAACCTACACCGGTAAGGCGATGGCCTGCTTGATCGCCGAACAGGCCAGCCGCAAACGGGCCGAACAATGGCTGTTTTGGCATACCTATTCGGGCAGTCCAGCGGTGTCTAGCGCATTGTCTGAACCAACCGGCGAGTACGCCGACTACCGCCAGTTGTTGCACCATCCTGACTAACTGCAACGGCGATTTGCTTACGCTCACGTGGTAGCAATGCTGACATCGATGACATCGTCGCCATCGGTTACGAAAACACGATCACCACGTAAAGGGCGTATGTTGTGACCCCCGGTAAAACTACCAAACGACGGCAACACCAGACGGTCGCGCTGTAACCAAAACGCCGGGGCGCGAATACGATCTGCGCCGACAACCAGCCGCCGGGTCGGATGTAGATGGCCGGCGATTACGAATCGACCGGGAACCCGATCCGGCTCGTGCTCGAAACGTAAGTTGCCCTCATCTAACGCACCAGCATGCCAGGTGAGGTGTTTGGACAAACCGGCGGGTAAACGTGCCGGATCAATACGATCATGATTGCCGGCAACAACCGTCATCTGAAGATGCGAGTGCGCTTGTAGCCAGTCGGACAGGTCTTGTGGCCAACTATCTGCAGCACTGGGTGCTGCGTGCATCAAATCGCCCAGCACCAGTATCCGCCGCACCGGCACACTGGCCACAATCTGCGCCAGACGCGCAAAATCATGTGCTTCATCTCCGGCCGGTATCGGTAACCCAAAGCGACCGAATACCGGCGTTTTGCCCAGGTGCCAATCGGCTAATAACAGCGTTGACATAGCTGGCAGGAAAGCCGCGCGTTGCGCCAGAAACCAGCACGCGACACCCGCGACGTCCACCGCGAGTGCACCATCGGGACACGCATTGGTTGTCGAAATCCCCCTCATTTGCTCACCTTGGCTTTGTTCGCATTGCGATTCAGCGTATCGGCCATCCGCGCTACGCGATCACGCCAGGACTCACTGGAGAGCGTCTGGGCTTGCAGACGCTCTGCCCACAATGGAAATGCAAACGGTGAGAGTCTGTCAGTCTGAACAAGGCGAATCTCGGCATTGGCGATACGCAGGAGCGCGCGTTTCAACCGCTGCGCTTCAAGCTGCGCATCCAGCACCTCGCGTTGCGCCTGGTCCAGCAGCAGGTTAGCGTCATCATAGCGAGCGAGCACGTCGTAAATCAGTCCGCTTGAGGCTTGTACCTGACGTGTCGACTTACCACTGCCCGGATAACCTTGGAACACCAGTCCGGCAATTCGGGCAATATCGCGAAACTGTCGCTTGGCGGTCTCTGATAAATTGACGCCAGCGTACAAATCATCAACCAATTCATCCGCTGACAGCCAGCGAGACAGATTGGTCACACTGACATCACATACGCTCGAACTTAGCAACTCAAAACCATAGTCGTTGACCGACAACGTAAAGGTGATCGGTTGCTCGCGTGAAATACGCAGGGCCATCAATGTCGCCATCCCCTCATGCACCAATCGACCTGCGAACGGATAAACGAATATGCTGTGTCCTTCCCGCGATTGGCAACGCTCAACCAGTAACACGCCAGGTTGTGGCAAAACGGACACCGCCTGTTGATGACCTAGCAAGGGCTTAACGACCTCAAGCTCCGGGTCCGTTGCAGTATCACTAGCGAATGCCCGCAACACCTCCAGCATGCTGTCAGCCAGTTCGGTCGACAATGGCATACGCCCGCCCTGCCAACGCGGTACCGTTTTCTTTCCGCGTTTGGCACGCCGCACATAGGCGGTCATGTCACGAATCTGTACCAGTTCGACCAATCGTCCAGCGAATAAGAATCGGTCACCCTTATCCAGTCGTGAGATAAACGATTCCTCGATCGTGCCCAACTTGCCGCCGGACAACCACTGCACGCGCATCGCTGTATCACTGGAAATCGTGCCGATGCTCATACGGTGTTGGCGTGACAGTCGCCGATCCAGCATTCGATAGATGCCATCCTGCAACACGACACGATGATATTGCGGATAGCCTTGCAACGCCTGACCACCACGTGTGATGAAATCCAGACACCACTGCCACTCCGAGTCACTGAGTGATTCAAACGCATGCGTTGTGCGCACCTCGTCGAGCATTTGCGATGCGACAAATCCGCCACCCAACGCCACCGTCACCAAATGCTGCGAGAGCACATCCAGCGCACGCGTTACCGGCACACGCGCTTCGATACGTTGCGCCCGCCAGGCGTGTCGAGCAGCGACGATTTCGACCAGCTCCAGCGCGTAGGTTGGTACACACCAGATGATTGAGGTCGCGCCCGGTTGGTGACCGCTACGTCCAGCGCGTTGCATCAGACGCGCGACACCCTTGGGACTGCCGATCTGCATGACTTGATCCACCGGCGAAAAATCAACACCCAGATCTAACGATGACGTGCAGACCACGGCCAGCAAATCACCCTGACGCAAACCCTGTTCGATTTCCTGACGCAACTTTCTATCGATCGAGCCATGATGTAATGCGATGCGGCCCAGCCAATCCGGCCTGGCCGATAACAGGGCCTCAAACCACAGCTCGGATTGAGCGCGCGTGTTAGTAAATACCAATGTGGAGCGCGCCGACGCAATGGCCTCGACAACCGCATCGGTGAGTGCGAGACCCAGGTGGCCTGCCTGCGGGAATTGCGCCAATGCATCCGGACACAGCGCTCTCACCTCGACCTGTTTGGTCGCTTCACCAGGGATCAGCACGCCGTCATCATGGCCAAGCAGCACGCGCGCCGCCGCATCCAGATTGGCAAGCGTTGCTGACAATCCCCAGGTTATCAGCTCGCCCCGCCACTGCCGCAGTCGCGCCAGACACAACTCCAACTGTACGCCACGCTTACTGCCCAGTAGTTCATGCCACTCATCGACTACGACCGCTTCGAGCTGCCGGAACCAACTGCGCGAATCCGCGAACGACAGCAACACAGACAAACTCTCTGGCGTTGTGATCAGGCACTCAGGCGGTTGCTTGCGTTGGCGCTGACGTGCCGAAGCGGCGGTATCGCCCGTCCGAATCTCAATACGCCATTCGCAGCCCAACGCATCCGCTGCGGTTTGCAGGCTCTTGCGCGTATCGTTGGCCAACGCGCGAAGCGGGGTGATCCAGAGCACCCGCAGACCACCGGTCTGGTGGGCGCTGCGATGCAACGGCCCGAGCCACGCCGCCAGCGTTTTGCCGCTTCCGGTTGGTGAGTGGATCAACCCCGATTGCCCGCGTGCATACGCATCCCAGGCATCACGTTGAAAGTCAAATATGCGCCAGTCATTGGCGGCAAACCAGGCCTCGGTAGCCTCCCTCATGGCAATAGAGCTTCGAGCGAGGCCAGCGTGTCGGCGTCCTTAACAGCCAGATCGCGGCGCCAGCGGCGGATGCGCGGAAATCGCAAGGCGACACCAGACTTGTGACGCGTCGAGCGAGCGATAGCCTCGAACGCCAACTCAAACACCTGCGCCGCCTGGACGGCGCGTACCGGCCCAAATCGTTCTTTGGTATGCCGTCGAATCCAACGATCCAACTCATCGATTTCGACATCGGTCAGGCCGCTGTAAGCCTTTGCAATCGGCACCAGTTCATCATCTCGCCAAACCGCAAAAGTATAATCGGTATAACGATTTGCACGCCGACCATGACCGGCCTGCGCGTAGAGCATCACCGCATCGACGGTGTGCGGTTCGATCTTCCACTTCCACCAGTCACCACGCTTGCGCCCTGTGCCGTAAGCACTACGCCCAAACTTGAGCATTAAACCTTCAACACTGCGCGCACGGGAAGCCGCTCGCAGATCAGCCAGTGCCTGCCAGTTTTCGGCATCGAGAGTCTCGGACAGCGCAAACGCATCCGGGTGCTGCCGGTGCAACGCCTCCAGTAATGCGCGCCGCTGCGTCAATGGTCGATCGCGAATGTCCTCGCCCTGCCATTCGAGCAAGTCGTAGGCTCGCAAAGCAGCCGGGTAGTCGTTCAATGTTTTTTTGCCAGGTTTTTTCCGGCCAATACGCCGCTGCAAGGCGGCGAAACTCATCGGCGCATCATCGCGCCAGGCGAGAATCTCGCCATCGATGACCGTGCCATCCGGCAGTGGCGCACTCGCGCCAGTGACATCCGGAAACTGGGCGGTAATCAGCTCCTCCCCGCGCGACCATAGGTAGCGTTCGCCATTACGACAGATCAACTGACCGCGAATGCCATCCCACTTCCACTCGGCTATCCAATCGGCACGAGCACCCAGTGCCGTCCCAACCTCGGCCACCGATAATTCGCCGGGTTGTGTCTCAAGCGGACTGGCAAGAAAAAAAGGATACGGCTGAGACTGAGCGGTCTGACCGTCATCTGCCGACATCAAACGCTCAGCGAACTGCGCGTCCGGCTGCCATTGCCCCATCATGCGGTGCAGGATCACCGGTCGCGGCAGCTCGGCAACCTGAGCCAGTGCGGTTGCGACCAGTGTCTGCGATACGCCGACGCGCAGCGCACCGGTAATCAGCTTGTTGACGACATAGCAGGCATCATAGGGCAGCGCCTGCCATAAACCGGTCACCACCGCGCGTTTTTCAGTGTCATCCATTTTCGCCAGCGGCTGCAAGGTGGCGCTCACAAACCCACTCAACGTGGTCTGTGACAGCGCATCCGGATCGACCCGGTCGGCCAACAGCAATGCGATAGTTTCGGCCAGATCCCCGACATTGGCGTAGGTGTCTGTGACCAGCCAATCAGGCAACTCTGACGCTTCGGATAGCCACTGTTGCAGCAGCCTACTGCCGACCAATCGTCGCAATCGTCTGCCGGACAAAAAATACACAGCCCAGGCAAGGTCTGCAGCCTCTGTGGTGGAGAAATAGTCTGCTAGCGCGGCGACTTTGGCGCGGGTCGAATTGGTCTGATCCAGCGCGCTGTAGAGCTCAATGAACCGGCGCATCGTGTTTTTCTATTGGCAATTCGCGCGCATCGATACCGCGCTCGGTCAACAAGCGCACCAATGTGTCGCTATGCCCATGCGTAAGCAACACCGTCTGCGCATCGACCTCGTCGATCGTGCGCAACAAAGACGGCCAATCTGCGTGATCAGACAATACAAAGCCGCGATCGTAGCCGCGGCGGCGGCGATTGCCACGTACGCGCATCCAACCGGAACAAAAGCCGGTCAACGCATCCTTGAAGCGACGCATCCAGCGGGATCCGGCGGCTCCGGGCGGTGCGATAATGAGCTCACCGGAGTAGTCACGGCGAGCACGCAGATCAACGGTTTGCGTCGGTAACATCGCGACACCCGCCTGCCGATAGAGATCGGTGAGCTTGGCAACCGCACCGTGCACGAATACAGTGTCATCGCATAGTCTGTCGAGCTCCGCCAGCACACGTTGCGCCTTACCAAACGCATAACAAAACAACACGCTTGGCCGACCGTGCTCGCGATTAGCCAGCCACCATTGTCGGATATCAGCGGCAACCTGCGCTGCGGGCGGCCAGCGATATACCGGTAACGCAAACGTCGCTTCGCTAATAAAAGTCCGACACGGTACAACCTCAAACTCAGCGCAGGTTGGATCGGGATCGCGCTTAAAATCGCCGGTTGCGACCCAGATATCGTCGCCGCGTTGAACGCGAATCTGTGCCGACCCCAGCACGTGCCCGGCCGAATGAAAACTCACCTGGCAATCACCCAGACGTAGCGTCTCGCCGTAATCAACGCCGTCGATGCGACAGTCCTCACCCAGGCGACTTTTCAGTATCGCCACACTGTCGCGCTGAGCGATATAACGGTCTGCACCACGTCGAGCATGATCTGCATGCGCATGCGTAATCAAT
>JBCCZN010000023.1:0-22196 GCA_039187375.1 Pseudomonadota bacterium | reverse complement strand
TTCGGTGGAGTCGATCGCCAGCGCCTCGGCCAGCTAGGCTGCGATCTAGACGTCCGGCGCACTCAATAGCAGTGCGCGGGGCGCCTCCGGCTGGCGATTGATACCGTGCCATTTGACCAGCACAGTGACCTGCCGTCGTGTGAGTAGTTTGCGTCGACTGATGCACTGGCGAATCGCCTGCGCACCATCGGATGCACACCCTTCTGCTAATGCGATCGAGGCAAAGTGGGTTTCGTAGCGGTGCATCAGGTGTGCGGTGAGCTCACGATATAACGGCCGAACCTGTTCTAACGAACCGCTTGCGACGGGCTCATTGATGGCGACGTAGCGAAAATCATCGGGATTGAAGCGAGCCTGGGCGGCTGCGATTAACGGCATCATGCGTCGGGTGATTACATTAGCGACAGGGCCGAGTTTTAAATGGAGCGCGGCTGCATGATGACGACAGGCGACGAGTGCATCGCCGTTGCGCAGTGTTGTCCATTGGGCATCGGTATGCTGGTGCACGAGCGGTGCGTCGCCGTATTGCCGGGTATATGCTTTATGGGCGGATTCACTCAGCCCGTCGTGACAACGAGGTGATGGTTTCGGTTTGCGTTGCCGATAGTCCAGCCAGGAGCCCAGATGGCCCAACGGGATGAATCCCTGCCGCGCCAGCATTCGCTGCGAGGCGAGGTTGTCGACATCAACGCAGCCATAGCTCAGGAACGGCGCGGTTGACTGCCGTGTCAGCCAATCGAGTGCCGTGGCGCTGATGCGTCCCGACAGACCGCGGCCACGATGAGATCGTGCGACGGTGAGCAAGCCCCTGTAAACACCGTCGATAGTCTGCTCGCCCTGTTTCAGTTTGCAACGATCCAGTAGATAACTGCCTATCTGCTGTGTGCCGTCCTTCAGTGTGAACCACAGCGGGTCGGTGTAGTGCGCAGGATCCAATCGATGGCGTTGGTAGACTTGGGATTCAGCGCCGAAATCGATCCCGGCAAGATAGCGCTGCCAGGCTGTACTCAGCCGGGTTTCAACCGTCAGCGAGAGCGCACCATCCTGCCAGACTAGCTGTGCCACTCGAAATCCTGTGTGATGACTTCCGCGAAAGACCGGCGCTGGCGTGCCGCGCGCCACAATGTCGGGGCACAACTCATTGTCGCAAGCCAAAACACCATTGGGTCACGCCACGACCAGCTGATATCACGAGCGTGGCGTAGCGCATGCGCGGCCTGTTTGCGGGCGATAGGTTGTCTCAGGCGCGCAAACCATTCGGTCCAGCAAGACCAGAATTCCTGTTGATAGTCTGCGTCGCGCGGCTTAGCGACATCCCCGTCGGTGATGGCGATCGCGATGTCATTTAATGCGATGAAATGCAGCCCGCTGGTCGCGCGCGGGTTGCATTCGATCGCGTACGCCTGACCTGAAGCGTCGACGATAAAATCGAACGACACCAAACCATGGTGGTTCGTGAGTTCGACGAAAGCTGCTACCCACGCGGTGACTGCCTCCGATTCGATGCGTCGAAAGGCAACGGCACTGCGGCCTTGACGCACAACGCCAGCATAGATGCCCAGTGCGGCAAGTTGGCCGTGGTGGGCAATGGCGCAGGCGGACACTTCTTCTCCGAAAATACGTTTTTGGGCAACGGCAGCGCTCGGTAGTGCGAAAGCCTGGCCTTGATCAACAAACTGAAGATCGGCACCGCCGATGCCGCGATTCGGTTTAATAACGATATCGCTGGTGGCGCCCAGCGAATTGGCCGCGTCTTGATTCATCGCCGTTTCCGGGACAGTGAGTCCCAACGACTGTGCAACATTGATGAAGCTGCCTTTGGCATGCAGTGCGAGGGCGGTTTCGAATTCCGGTGCGAACACCGTCACCGTATCTGGCAACGTGGGGGCTAACCGTGTGACCCATAGCGTCTCTTCCGAAACCGGCACGATCAGCCGTACAGATTCGTCATGAACAATCCGCCGGATCGCAATTGCAAAGCCATCTGCGTTGTGTGCAGGCGCCGGCACACGGATGCGTTTTGCAACGCTACGCGACGTTGCGGCCAAATGAACCGGTAATGGATCGGCGACCACCACGCGCCAGCCGTTGGCAGCGAAACTGCGTGCCAAATCAACCGCAGGCGGTACTCGGCCGGTCGTCAGCAATACAGTAGGGCGCGCCTTCTCAGTCATCGCGATATACTGCCGGTGTTCGGCAACGCTTGCGACCAAAAACATTACTGACGCGCCCTACATACCGCCCGCACCGCAGCCACTGACGCCGTTGCGATCGTTGTTGCGGGTGATGCGGCAACGCGATGGTGATTTATTGTCACTGGTCCCGCGCGCTGCCTACGATAGTCCCATGACGCCGCTGGGTTATTCGCGACGCTCCATTCTGTTGATCAACGATCCGGAGCTAGTGCGCCATGTGATGACCGATCCACTCGAAATTTTTCCCAAGAACGACTTGATGGTGGGCGCCTTAGCACCGTTGGTCGGTGATTCGATTTTTGTTTCCAGTGGTGAGCGTTGGCGTCGTCAACGCGAGATGATCGATCCGGCCTTCAGTCACATGCGTATCAACACCGCATTTGCGGCGATGCGTGCTGCCGTTGATGACTACACGCACGTGTTGAGAGGTGCGGCAGATTCGCAAAACACGCTGTCACTGGATTTCGTGATGAGCGAATTGACGGCGGACATCATCTGCCGAACGATATTTTCTACGCCGTTGGCGGGGCAGACGGCCCGCGATGTGTTCGATGCCTTTGGTGAATTTGAAGATCAGGTTGCCAGTGTCAATCTATGGCAGTTGATATTCGGTAAGCCCTGGGCCGATGTGAAACAACCCACTGCGGTGCTGGATGCGTGTGCGCGAATTCGCGATCACATCGGTACACTGCTCGACTCACGACTGGCACGACAGGATGCCCCTGATGATATTGTCTCGGCGATTGTTGCGGCGCGTGATCAGCGCACGGGTCAGGCCTTCAGCCGGGAAGAGCTGATCGATCAGATCGGTGTGTTCTTTCTCGCAGGTCACGAAACGACAGCGAGTGTATTGACCTGGGTGTTTTTTGTGTTGTCACAACGACCCGAGATTGCTGCGATGGTCCGGGATGAGATTGCAGAGGTTGCCGGCGATAACCCGGTCGAGTTTGTTCACGTCAAACAGTTGCGCGTCATACGCAGCGTATTTCGCGAAGCTTTGCGACTGTATCCACCGATTACATTTATTCCGCGCGTCGCAGCCGAGGAAACCGATATTGGGGGTCGGCACGTCAAACGAGGTGCGATGCTGATGCTCTCGCCCTGGACGGCGCATCGTAATGCGCTGCTGTGGCGCGATGCGTCCGTGTTCGATCCATTGCGGTTTCTTGGCAGCAACGATGAGGATGGCGTGTTGCTGTCGTTCGGTCTGGGGCCTCGTGTGTGTGTCGGGGCGGCGTTTGCGACTATTGAGAGTGCATTGATCATCGCATCGCTCACGCGCGATTTCGATTTTTCGATTCTTGAACCTGAAATGGTGCGCCCTGTGGCGCGTTTGACCACGCGGCCTGCCCAGGAAATTCGAATGCAGGTGCAACGGCGATGAGTCGAACCCGCAGCGTCATTGTGGTCGGAGCGGGTAGCGGTGGTTTGGCCGCCGCGCTGGACCTGGCCGCGCGAGGCATTGCGGTCACATTGCTTGAGCGTCACGCCGCGGTGGGCGGCAAGATGCGTCAGGTCGTCATTGATGGCCAGGGTATCGATGCCGGGCCAACCGTATTCACGATGCGTTGGGTATTCGATGACTTGTTCGATGAGGCGGGTGAGCGCTTCGAGGACCACGTCAGCCTGACGCGTGCTGACTTGCTGGCACGGCATGTGTGGGTGGATGGAACGCGTCTGGACTTATTCAGTGATATCGAGCGCTCGCATGCCGCCATTACTGCGGCGTTCGGGACGGCAGATGCCGATCGCTATCGCGAATTTGCACAGGCGAGTGAGCGGATTTTCGAGACGCTGGATTTGAGCTTTATGCGTGCGCAGCGACCGACGCCGATGGGTCTGGCCCGACGTGTTGGTATCAGTGGCTTACCTGCATTGCTGGCGACCAAGCCGTTCAAAACGCTTTGGCAAGACCTGCAGGCCCACTTCCACGATGAACGGCTGGCGCAACTGTTTGCGCGCTATGCCACTTACTGTGGCTCGTCGCCGTTGGCGGCGCCCGCAACCCTGCAGCTGATTGCGCACGCTGAACGCGCGGGTGTGTGGTATCTCGATGGCGGCATGCAATCGCTGGCGAGCGCCATGGCGGACGCGATTACGGCGAAGGGTGGTCAGGTTCGCAGCAACACGCCAGTGGCAGACCTGCTGCACCACAATGGCCGCATTACCGGTGTGCGTTTGGAGAATGGTGAGGCGCTGACCGCTGATGCCGTTATCTTCAATGGTGATACGGCAGCGTTGGCAGACGGCCTAATGGGCGATGTCGCCAGACGTGCGGTGCCGGCGTTGCCGAGGCAGCGCGAATCGCTGTCTGCAATGACCTGGAATTTGCGTGCGCGTACGAGCGGTTTTCCGCTGGCGCACCATACCGTCGTGTTTGGTGAGCACTATCCCAAAGAGTTCGAGGCAATATTCAATTCGCACGACATCTGTGCGCAGCCCACCGTTTATATATGCGCGCAGGATCGCGCGGATGAGCAGGCACGGACCGACGACTATGAGCGTCTGTTGGTACTGATCAATGCACCGGCGGGAACCCTATCCGAGTCGCAGGTCATGCGCGCGGAGGCTGCGATGTTCGAGATGCTCGAGCGCGTTGGCGTCTCACTGGACTATAGCCAGACGCAGTGCGTGCGCACCTTGCCAGAGGACTTCGATAGCCTGTTTCCAGCCACCGGCGGTGCGTTGTACGGGCGACCGACGCATGGTGCGTTTGGTACGTTTGCAAGACCAGGCGCACGAGCCAAATTGCCGGGCCTGTATTTGGCCGGTGGCAGTGTACACCCAGGGGCCGGTGTGCCGATGACCGCGATGTCGGGGCGACTGGCTGCCGCCTGTGTGCGCTATGACTTGGGTCTGAGTTAGCTGACAGCGCCTGCGCCAGCAACGTGTTGCGGCTGCGATTCACCATGCGGTGGTGGCACTACGCTGTCCAGTACCTTGGCCGACGATACGACGCCGGGTAATCCCGCACCAGGATGCGTGCCAGCCCCGACGAGGTAGAGATTCTCGACCTCTTCACTCTTGTTGTGTGGGCGGAACC
Organism: Pseudomonadota bacterium; assembly: GCA_039187375.1. Taxonomy (GTDB): domain Bacteria; phylum Pseudomonadota; class Gammaproteobacteria; order Steroidobacterales; family Woeseiaceae; genus CALBPI01. The sequence goes on along the minus strand of JBCCZN010000023.1, from coordinate 16,958 downwards.
AGGCGGTTTGCATCAGAATCGGCTGCAGCCCGAACGCTGCGCCCTGTTCTGATGAGAGTCGATCCTTGAAATCCTGCGGCGTTAGCATATGTGAGGTGGCAATATGCGACTCGAGGTCTGGCATGATGGTGTCTGACAGGCTTTTTGCAATTGCGGCACGATAGCGTTCTGCCGTGCTGTCCCAATCAACGCCGCTGCCCAGATGCGGCACCGGCGAGAGCACATAAAACGCATCACACCCCTCCGGCGCCAGACTCTGGTCTGTGGCTGTGGGTCGATGCAAATAAAGACTGAAGTCTTTGGCGAGAATCTTGTGATCGAAGATGTCCTTCAGTAGTGCCTCATAGCGCTCGCCGAGCAACATCATATGATGTGGCACATCCGCATATTTTTTGTCGGTGCCAAAATACCAGACGAATAAGCTCATCGAGTACTTGGCACGTCGCAGGCGCCGATCGGTCCAGCGTTTCCGACGTGTCCGCGACAGCAGTCGTCGATAAGTTGATGCCGAATCGGCGTTCGATACGACAATGTCCGCTGCCAGCTTTTCACCATTGTCCAGTTCGACGCCCACGGCGCGTCCGTCTTCGACGAGGATTTGCGACACGCCGGCGTTATACCGCATGCGCCCTCCGTTGCCTTCGATCAGGTCCACCAGTCCGTTGACCAGACTGCCGGTGCCACCCATCGCGAAGTGCACACCATGGCTGCGTTCCAGATGTGCGATCAGTGTGTAGACCGCCGTCGTGGTCAGCGGATTGCCGCCAACCAGAAGCGGGTGAAAACTGAATACCATCCGCAGTTTCGGATGCTTGATATAACGCTTCACGAGGCCGAATACGCTGCGATAGAACTGCACACGAATCAGGTCCGGTAACACTCGTATCATGCTCCAGATCGAGCCAAACGAGACGTGCAACAGGTCCTCAAAACCCACACCGTATACACGTCGGCTCGCGACCAGAAATTGTTCATATCCGTCGACATCATCTGGGTTAATGCGGCGCACCTGCTCGCGCATGGCTTCCGGGTCGCTGGAGTAATCAAAGGTCACACCATCGTCAAAGCGGCTCGTGTAGAACGGATCGATACGGCGCAGGTCGATATGATCTGCCATGCGCTTACCGCACAGCTCCCAGAGCTCTTCGAATAGAAAGGGGGCTGTGATAATCGTCGGGCCGGCATCGAAGACAAACCCGTCCTGTCGGTAAACATAGGCGCGCCCACCGGGTGCATCGAGCTTTTCAACGACTTCGACATCATAGCCGCGTGCGCCCAGCCTGACTGCGGCGGCCAGACCACCGAATCCGGAGCCAATGACGATGGCTTTACTGGCTGGCATGCTGCTCACCTGCGTCGATCCATGGAGAGTTAGTATAAACTGTTCCTGACACCAAAGTTTGACAAGCAAACTGGACATATCGTTGGCAGAGTGGCTATTTCACAAACTGGTCTGGGTGCACATTGTCTCGGGCAGCGTTGGCCTGGCGACGTTCTGGGTGGCCATCTTGTCGCGCAAAGGGGCGAAAACGCACAAAAAGTGGGGCAAGGTCTTTGCCTGGGCGCTGATATTCACTGGATTCGTCGCCACCGGCATCAGTTTTTGTACGCTCATCGCGCCGCTCGAAACCCATCCGTTTTCAGATGATGCGCCGTTGGTGCGTGGCATCTTTGGCTGGATGATGTTGTATTTGGCCGTGATGACGATCAACCTGGCCTGGTACGGCATCGCCTGCATCAGAAACAAACACGCGCATGCGAAAAATCGTAATGCGCTGCTCTTTATCCTGCAGGCGTTGACGTTGGTCACCGCGGTGAACTGCCTGGTGCATGGGGTGCTGTTGGGTCAATCGCTAATGGTCGGTATTTCGATCGTCGGTATCGCCGCATCGTTACTCAATACCCAATTCATGCTGAGCGAAGCACCCGCAGCGCAGGAATGGCTGATTCAGCACACGCGCGGCCTGGTCGGCGCCGGCATTTCGGTCTACACCGCATTTTTAGCGTTTGGCGCTGTTAATTTATTGCCCAAGTACGCATTAAATCCGGCGCTTTGGGCGACGCCGACGGTGTTGGGGGTGACCTATTTGTTGTATCACCAGGCGCGGATCGTGCGCACCCGTCAGCGCCTCGAGGCGCGCCAGCGCCACGCGAGGTCGCTGACATGAAATATCAGCGATGCGACCAGCGCCATTGCGACCCACTGCCAGCCGGCCTGGCTGAATACCAGCTTTAGCGCCACCATCAGGCTGCCGCCTGCGCCAATATTCAATAGTAGTGCTGCAAGCGATATGCCTTTGCCAGTGGTCAGGCGGAAGGCTGCCAGGACAACGATCTCAATCGCCACAACGACCAACATGACGTCGACGATGGTCCCGGATTCAATCCATCCGATTAACGTGTCCATCGTGGCGATTGTGCCTAGCCGCGCGGCGTGAGTTTTAGTAGTCGGCCCTCTTCACCGTCTTCCAGCAGCCATACCGCGCCCTCAGGACCCTGTTCAATCTCACGCACACGCTCCATCGGGTAGCGCGCAGATTCGGCAGCGGTGTCCCCGTCGAAATCGACAACGACCAAGGCTTTGCCGCTCAGTCCGCCAATTAACGCACTGCCCTGCCAATCAGGGAAGCGCTCACCGTTATAGAACATCAAACTGCTCGGCGAGATCGCAGGCACCCAATAGGTGGCGGGCGCATCAAGATCCGGTCGCGTGTCATGGTCCGGGATGCGACGCCCATCGTAATGGTTGCCGTTGGAAACCAGCGGATAACCATAGTTATTGCCCGGCTCGACCTTGTTTAACTCATCGCCGTGGCGCGGGCCCATTTCAGTGTTCCACAGTTGCCCATTAGCATCGAACGCGAGTCCCAGCGGATTGCGATGGCCCAGCGACCAAATCTGCGCGGTGACGCCACCTTTATCGGCAAACGGATTGTCTTCGGGAATGCTGCCATCCGGAAACAGCCGCACGACCTTGCCAAGGTTAGCCGTCATATCCTGCGAGGGCGTGAATTTTTGCCGCTCACCGGATGAGATGAACAAATAGCCATCCTTGAATGCGATGCGGTGGCCGTAATGCCCGGCACCAGTCGTAAAGGGCACCTGGCGCCAGATTTCTTCGATATCGGAGAGGCTCGCTCCCGCGTCAGTCTCATTGACCTTTGCGCGAATCACTACCGCGCCGCGGGCGTTATTGCGACCGCCGCGCACATAACTGATGTAGACCCAGCCGTTGTCGGCGTAATCCGGATGCAGCACAACATCGCCAAGCCCGCCCTGATTCTTGTACGCAACTGTTGGCACGCCACTGACCGGTATTTTGCTACCTTTTTCGACCGCGACGATGTACAGGTTGCCGGGTTTTTCGGTGATAAGCGCGCGGCCATCGGGCAAAAATGTCATGGCCCAGGGTTCATTGAATTGGGCGTGAACGGTGGCGGTAAACGGGTAATCGGATGGCAGATCGATAGGCGCCAGATGGTCGGCTGCAGACTGTTTACTGACGCCGCAGGCGCCAAGCGCGATCAACGTGGCGGCGGTGAAGAGTCGATTAATGGGCATGTCTTCTACTCCAGATCCGATTTGTCGGTAGCATACCTGCATGAACCCCGGAATGTGTATCAAGTGCCTGTTGATTGGCGTTATCTCCCTTTGGTTGCCCAGCGGGTTGTTGGCGCAGACTATCGAAGAAATTGTCGTCACTGCTTCACGCACCGAGACGCCACTGGCAGTGTTGCCGTTCGCAGCGGATGTGATTGCCGATGATGATTTGACCACGGCGCGGTTGCAGTTGGGCCTGGACGAGGCATTGCAGCAGGTCCCCGGACTGTTATTGCAAAACCGCTATAACTACGCGCAGGACTTACGTATCTCCATGCGGGGTTATGGTGCCCGAGCCGCGTTTGGGATCCGTGGCATTCGTGTTGTCGTCGATGGTATTCCGGAGACGCTGCCCGATGGTCAGAGCGGCATCGATGGGATTGATCTGGGTGCGGCAGCGCGCGTCGAGGTACTGCGTGGCGGTGCTGGCGCCCTGTATGGCAACGCCGGTGGTGGCGTGTTACTCATCAAGACTCAGGCACCACAGGATGCCACGCCGTTGATGGCGCGCGTGGCGGCCGGTGCGGATGGCTACCGACAGACCCAGCTACAAGCTGCCATGGCCGGGCAGCGCGGTGGTGTGTTTATCAATCTCTCCGACCTGGACTACACCGGTTATCGTGACCACTCCGCGGCGCGTAATCGTCAGGTGAGTCTGCGTAGCAACTGGCGCGAAGGCGCACACGCCTTCAATGCGAGTGTGCACCACACCGATCAACCGGAGGCGTTTGACCCGGGTGGTATCAATGCGCAGCAGGCCAGTGCGGCGCCAGATAGCGCGCGTGATGCCAATGTGCGCTTCAATGCGGGCGAGGCGCTGACACAGACCCGCATTGGCGTGCGCTATCAATACGACGCCGGCAATGATGCGCAATTTAATGCCAGCGTTTACGGATCGGCGCGTGATTTTGCAGCGCGCTTGCCGTTCGGTAATGGCGGCATTGTTGGCATTGATCGACGTTTTTCTGGGTTCTCCCTGCGCTGGCGCCAACCGCTGCGGTTGGGCCCAGTCGATGCAACCCTCTTTGTCGGTGGCGAAAGAGATAGCCAGGACGACGAGCGCGAGCGCTTCGTCAATAACGACGGTATTGCGGGTGCGCTGACGTTGCAGCAAAACGAACAGGTGACAGCGACCGGTGCTTATGCGGTCCTGCAGGTGCCATTGCCCGGCGAGGGACTGGTGCATGTCGGTACCCGTTTTGATGATATCCAATTTGATGTCAGTGATCGGTTGCTCTCCGATGGCGACGATAGTGGCGATCTTGGGTTCCGCGAGTTCAGCCCGATGTTGGGCGTGTCCTGGCGACTGTCTCAGTCACTGATTGGCTATGCCAACGTCTCACGCTCAATCGAGACGCCAACCACGACGGAACTGGCCAATCCGTCTCAGGCGGGTGGATTCAATCCCGCGCTGGATGCGCAGTCCTCGCTACATCGTGAGATCGGCTTGCGCTGGCGTGCCGGTGTGCAGGCCGCCACGCTGGCAGTGTTTGATATCGACATCGATGATGAATTGGTGCCGTTCGAGCTGGCAGCATTTCCTGGTCGCGATTTTTTCGCCAACGCTGGCAAGAGTTCTCGCACCGGGATTGAGGCTTGGTGGCAGGCCAACTGGAATACGCGCTGGCGCACGACACTCAGCTATACCTGGTCGGACTTTCGTTTCGATCAATTTACGCTGGACGCTGACGACTTTGCAGGGCAACGAACGCCGGGATCCGCGCGTCATACAGGCTTTGCCGGCATCGACTACCGTGCCGATGCGGGCTGGTTTGCCAGTGCAGAGTTTCAGTATGTCGGACGCATTGCGCTCAACAACGCCAACACGGTTTCTACGGTACCAGCGCGTTTGATGACGCTGCGGTTTCAGTATCCGTTCAAAACAGGACGCATCGCCTGGGCGCCATTTGTCTCCGTGAGCAATGCACTCGATCAGGCGTATACGGCGAATGGCCGCATTAATGCTTTCGGGGGGCGTTACTTTGAACCGGGCCCGGACCGCGCGGTGGTGTTGGGGGTCAGTGCCCGATTCGGGGAATGACCTAAGACGGAACAACACTACGTTTGACCGGATGTCTGCGGGCAAAACGATCCGTTGCGTCGCGGTGTTTTAACATAAAAACAAAAATTCCGAGAATCAGGCCGCTGTTTCACCAAGCTCGATTGACCGCTGCAATTTGCCTGTGCAACCCTCAGGAAACTTGGGCACACCGTGTGAAAACACGGGTCGCAAAGCTACCGGTCTAAGGGCAGGGAATCGCCTACGACAGCGGAGTTGCCAACAGGCAGTCGTCCTGTTGTTACCTTCGGTTGCCGTGACGCGTCAATCTCGATTGAGACCGGTGTGGGCCCATGGTCCTGCACACGTTGATCGAGAGAGGGAGCACGATGGCTGTTGGGGAACGAAAGCAAGCGGCGCAGTCGAATAGCCGCCAGCATCAGGCAATTGTCACGCCGGATTCAAAGGAACAACTGCAAAAGTATCTCGAACCCGAGAGTTCGCTGGCCTTGCCGATCCGACCGATGGGTGCGAACAGCACCTCCACGCAGTGCAACAGCGCGGTTGGTGGCACCGTTGTCGACATGGCCTCCCTCAACCGAATTACCAATCTGACCGATGAAACGGTGACCTGCGAAGCGGGTGTGACACTGCGAGAGTTAGCCGATTATTTGGCAGAGCAGGGTCTGGAATTACTCGGTGCGCTGGATGTGCTGAACCGCACTGTGGGTGGGGCCGTCGCCGGTGGCTGTTTTGGCCCAACACATGATGGGGCGAGTGCATTCATCGCCAGTCAGGTCATCGCGATGCAGGTGGTGACACCGGCCGGCAAGCTGATGGCTGTGACCGAGGCGCGTGAAAACCTGCTGCATATGTTCCGCAATAGCTACGGTGCTTTGGGCATCATCTACAGCGTAACGTTTCGAGTGCGCCCGATTCAGCCATTCATGCTTAAGCAAAAGAAAATGGACGTGCTGACATTCGGTCGCGCTGCAACAACGCTAGCCAACCAGCCGATTGGCCTGAAGTGTTTTTTTCTACCGTTCAAGAACACGGTTTATGCTGAACTGCGGCGGCCACAGGAGCTGGGCAAAAAGGTCAACGACCTGCCCTGGAAGCTCAAGGAGATGGGCGAAACGTCGGTGCTGCCGGCTATTTGTAGCAGTCTCAGCCGGATTGTGCCGATCCCGAGCTTGCGTTACAGCCTTGTGGACGGGTTGCACGATCTCAGTCAGTCGATGTTGACCAACACGCTGACCGAAACCGGTCACTATGCTGCTGAGTTTCGCTCGCAAGGTGGCAAGGCACCACAACTCGAATACAGCACCTGGTGCTTCCCTTGCGACAACATCGCAATGCTGTTGCAGGCCTACCAGGCGTTTGCCAAAGACTATTACAGTGCCTACAAATTTCGCTGTGATATGCCCGTCGTTGGTTTCCGACTGCCGCAAGACAAACAGGCGTTGTTGTCGCCATGTTTCGATCAACCGATGTTCGCATTGCGCTTTGTCTCCAGTCCTGATCCACAGTGGGATGATTTCGCAATGGATCTGGCGGAGTTTGCGCAGCGTTGGGGCGGTGTGCCGCTACTCAACCAATCACGCTACATCGACGCGCATTCGATGACGTCTGCCTATGGTTCACGATTGGATTTTTTCCGCAGGACACGTCGCCAATTGGATCCGGAGTCACGCTTGCTCAATCCCTTCCTGTCGCAGTATCTTCGGTGAATGCTGCAATATGAACAGATAACAGAACAAGCCGCTGTTGCCCCGCAAATCACGCCCGATGATTTGCCCGCCTTGAAGGAGGCGGGATTCACGGTTGTGATCAATAACCGGCCCGATCACGAGGAGCCCGGTCAGCCAGAGGGGGCGGTGATCGAGGCGGCAGCAAAAGCCGTCGGTCTTCGCTATTACTTCATTCCGGTCGCAGGCTTTGGTCCATCGATGGAAGCCGTTGACGCGTTCAAAGCTGCATTGGATGAGGCGCAAGGACCGGTATTGGCTTACTGCCGCAGTGGTGCGCGGTCTGCTTCGATGCTGGCGCTGGTCGAGGGTCGACGCTAGCGTTTAGCTGATGAACATTCGCAGCAAATCGTCGACGGTGCCGCGTGCAGAATCGATGATGGCATCCACGGTTGCGGTGTTCGCGAGATCGAAATGCTCGACGATGTCTTCGGCTAATGGCGGCATATCCTCCAGCCGATTACTCTCCAACTCTAGCAGCACCGCGAGACCATTGGCTGCGGCGACCAATGCTGCGTTATCTGCCAAATCGCCTGCCAGGTGCGGTTCATGGTGTTTGCCGATACAGATAGAGAGTGGTTCCGGAAAGTCCCAGGAGCGCGCCAGTGCCTCTCCTACTTCCATATGGTCGAAGCCGAAAATTTCCCGCTCTGATAGATAGAGTGTCAGACCATCGTTGTGTGCGCGCGAGTGTCGTAGCACCTGTTCAGATTGCTCCGGTGCCTGAACATACATGACCAATTGACCTAAATCGGCCAGCAAGCCTGCGGTAAACGGTGATGCGGCAGGGAAAACACGGTGTCGAGAGGCCAGCTCGCGCGCAATCACCGCACAACTCAATGAGTGAAACCAGAAGTCTTCAACAGTAATTAGCCGGCTTGAGATACCGGAGAATGTCTGTGCAGCTGCGATGGCAAAGGTCAGGTCACGGACTTCGCGTCCACCGACCATCAGCACGGCTCTCTCGACCGAATCGATAGCGCCGCCTTTGTTGTACATGGCACTGTTTGCCAGCTTCAGCAATGCGGCAGATAAGCCTGGATCGGGCTCGATCAGTGCACCGATTTCCGCTGTGCCACTCGTGCCATCGACCAACGCATTGTCGATTGCGATCGCCACTTCCGGGAAGCTGACAAGATTGGTGATCCCGTCAACCAATGACTGTGGTGTATGCGATGCAGACAGCGCACTGTCCGCCGCTTGCGCTGGATTTGCCATGATGGGGTTGCGTCACTGGCGCTGGAATCTTTAATCGATCGGCAGATTTTGTTGTTTTAAACGGTCATTTAGTGACTTGGCGCAGGTTTTTCAGACTTCTGAGGCTGACCAGGCTAGTGGTATCGGGGCGGTTTTTGCGACGAAGCCGTTGTGATTGTTTATTCTTCAGTCTCTTTTTGGATTGCGAGCAGGCCGATTTTGATCAGCTACACCGATGAAGAACCTATTGATGCAGATCAATATTTAGGCGTGTTGCGACGCTCCGGACTCGCAGAACGACGTCCGGTCGCCGAGCGTGATCGGATCGCGTCAATGGTGTTGAACGCCGATATTCTGATGACCGCCTGGGATGGCGATACGCTGGTCGGTATCGCGCGTTCGATCACCGATTTCGCATATTGCTGCTATCTAGCCGATCTGGCGGTCGATCAGGCCTATCAGCGTCAGGGCGTCGGTGAGGGATTATTGCGGGCGACGGCAGGATTGGTTGGTCGCGATTGTCAGCTCATCCTGTTGGCGGCCCCGGCTGCGGAAGGCTATTACCCGGCTAAGGGGTTCGAGCCGCATACCAGTTGCTGGGTTTCGGATGCCGGTGCGCTGCGCGCAGACTAGTCCGGTTTGAGTACCTGACGGGCGGGCATCTGTTGGATGACGCCAGCGCCATGCAGTCGCGTCGCGGTAGCCAACAGCATATCGATATCGATCGTGCCCGTCGCTGACCAACGGGTCGCCGCCAACCAGTCGATTACTGACTCGCGTGAGAGTGAAAATATGCGGCAGATCTCGTCAATGGAACCGGTCGCGTTCTTCAGTTGATGCGCCGTGGTGAGTGCTTGGTGGAGTAGTTGATTTGCGATGCGCTGGGCATCCGCATCGGCGGTAGCCGGAATGCAGGCGCAAAATGCGGGCCATGGTGTGGGGATTTCATCGATTCTGCGAAATTCGCCATTAGCGACAAATGGCTCTGTTGTTGCTTTCTCCCAGAGAAAGATCTCGGCGTCACCGCGCGCCAGAGCACTGCGAGCACCATCAAGCGTATTGACGACGACAAATTGATCGGCGCTCTCGGACCAGCGTCTGTCTTCGGCATAGATACTCGCCATTAGATGGGACCCGGATCCATAACGACTGATGGCAAAGCGATTGCCGGCCAGATCTTCTGCAGTGTGCAGCGCACTGCTGGCGGCGACATGGACCCCCCAGAGCAACGGTGATTCGACGTAGCAACCAATAATTCGGATCGGCGCACCGTTGGCAATTCCAGCCACGGCACCATCGGTTAGCAGCAGTGCTATGTCCGCTTGTCCGGCCGCTAATTGCTCGAGCATCAGGCCGGTACCTTCGCGCACGGCACGCCAGGTGATCGCGCCCGAATCGGCCATCTTTAGCCACGGCAGGTTGAAATGCTCCGGTACGCCAATAACGCGCGCTCGGGAACGGCCTCCAGCGTCAGGGCGCTCACCGCCGATTTGTAATATTTCTGTCATAAATGCGTCACTGAAGTTTCATCTGTGGCACCTAAAGTTGCGCCCAGTTTTTTTGGTTAAAGCTATACGAGACCCAATCAAAATGATGCGTTCTACACTGTTCCTGGGCATCGCAGCTCTTGTCCTCGTCGGTTGCGGCGGGGGCGATATCAACTTGTCTCCGACAACATCGGTATCCAACAGCAATAACTCGACCAGCAACAATAATAACTCGGGTAATAATGCCAACGCAGTCTGTGCCTCGTACACCAACTCGGGCGGCCAGACGATTAGTGGCACGTTCGATGCGGGCACGGGTAATTGCACCTACTCACCGTCATTCGCCGATGCGGGCAACAACATCACTGTTGACCTCAATATTCCGTCGCTGGCAAACGATGGCGCCCACATTTTCGAAGGCAGCCTGTTCATCGGCGAAGACTTCGATAATGACGCGGATCTCGCTGCTGCGGGAATCACCGAAGGCGGTGACGGCCCGACGCTGACGATCGAAGCCGGCGCTACGCTGGCTTGGCAGACCAACGCCAACTTCCTGATCATCAACCGTGGCTCTCAGATATTCGCCGTCGGTCGCGCAGATGCCCCGATTACCTTTACGTCTGTATCCGATATCAACGGTACTGCCGCTTTTGATGCGGTGCAGCTGTGGGGCGGTGTGGTCATCAACGGTTTTGGCGTTACCAACGCATGTTCGTACACGGGGACCGAAGCGGGCGGCGATCTGGCGACGACCGAGTGCCACGTGCCTGCCGAAGGCGCAGCGGGCCTCGACGAGTCAAACTATGGTGGCTCCAACAACGATGACGGCTCTGGTCGTCTGGAATATGTTCGTGTCAAGCACACGGGCGCGACCGTCGGTAACGGTGATGAGCTGAACGGTATTTCGTTCGGTGGTGTTGGTCGCGACACGATCGTGCGCAACCTGCAAGTGTATTCAACATTTGATGACGGCATCGAAATGTTCGGTGGCGCATTCGATATCGAGAACTTCGTGGCACTGTACGCCCGCGATGACTCAATTGACATCGACGAAGGCTGGGAAGGCACGATCACCAACGCATTGGTCATCCAAAATGCGACAGATGGTAACCACTGCATCGAAGCGGACGGTATCGCTAGCTTCAGTGGCCTGTCCGCACCGGACGTGGAAACGCGTATTACGCAGGGCATCAACTCTGACGTAGTAATCAATAACCTGACCTGCATCATCTCGGCAAACGGCGCGGCAACCGCGACACATGATCCGGGTGCTGGCTTTCGGTTCCGTGAAGGCTTGTTCATTGACGTCAATGACTCGGTAATCATCGGCAGCACGAGTGCCAACGACACGACGTCTGCGAATGACAACTACTGTCTGCGTATCGATAACCGTTCGCAGACGGCGGCACAGGATGGCGATCTGAACCTGAGCGGTGTGTTGATTTCGTGTGCTGAGCCATTCCGCGGTCAGACGTTCCCTAACGGTACCGACACCGAAGCGACGTTCTTCGCTGCGGAAGGTAATACGGCCGTTGCGACCACCGCCGACGGCGTTGCCGTTGACCCGACCGCGACTGCGGATACGGCACTTCAGGTGTTGGAAGGCGCGCCGGCAATCTTCTCAATCGATGCGGCAACGCAAACCATTCCTGATGCGATGGGTATGGGTGTTGCGACGGGTATTACGCCGACTGGTGGTGCTTTCATTGGCGGTCTGAGCCTCGGCGCGATGGATTGGACCGACGGTTGGGTGTTCGGCCTGCGTGACGACATGGGTAACTCCAATCCAAACCTCTGGTTCTAAGCGACAGGTGTCGCACGGCGCAACATTGGTAATCGACAAATGATTTACTCAAGACGTTTCCTGATCACGCTGGTGTTGGCCGGCTTAATGGCCGCGCCGATGGCGATCGCGCAGGAGTCAGATTCCGATAACGTTGATCAAGATGATCGCGCGATTGACGTCCCCGACCTGGATATCAGCAATCCCATCGACGAAATTGTGACAGTAGGGCGTCTGCTCGATTCCAGCCAATCGCTTGCGCTTGAGCGCATGGACAATGCTGCTGTGACCGACCTGCTGGGCTCGGATCAAATTGGCCGCACTGGCGATTCCACCGTCGCGGTGGCACTCAAGCGCGTGCCTGGCTTGACGCTGGTCAATAACCAGTTTGTCTATATTCGCGGGCTCGGCGAGCGTTATTCGCAGAGCACCCTGAACGGTGCACGTATTCCGTCACCGGATCTGACGCGCAACGTCATTCCGCTGGATATTTTTCCGACAGCGATTATCGATTCGCTGAGCGTCCAGAAAGCCTACACGCCGGACATGAGCGCCAACTTCGCCGGTGGTAGTGTCGATATTCGTACGAAGGGCATTCCCGATCAGTTAGTCGCACAATTTGAAATTAGCACGGCAACCAATAGTGCGACCGACGGCACAGCATTCTCCTACGCTGGCGGGTCTAGTGATGACTTCGGTACTGACGATGGTAGTCGTGCGTTACCCCAACGCTTGTTGGATCTCACCGCTGCAACTCAGGGGAGTCGACTGGACGTGGCAAGCCTGACCAGCTATTTGCAAGGTCAGAATCCATCGCTGAGCACGCTTGAAGCGAACGCACAAGCTGTGCAGTTGAATCGACAGTTGGCGAGTGATCTTAATCGCTCGATAAGCCTTGAAGAAAAGGACACGATGCCCGACATTGGCCTGAAGGGGAGTCTCGGCAATAGTTTCTTGCTGGGTGATGAGTGGGAGTTCGGCTTCCTGGTTGGCGCGACCTACGACCATCAGTGGCGCGAAGAACAAACCGTTGCTCGAAATTTCGTCTTTCCGGATCAGCGCATCACGCGGGAAACTGAGTCCACTCGCACGGTGAATATCTCGAGCATTGCCAATCTGGGGTTGCGTTTCGGCGAAGAACACGAACTGACCACAACGACGCTGTTCCTGCGCAACACGGACGACGAAACGGCGGTGCTGGATTTCTTCAACGAAAACCGTGAAGTCCAGGATGGTATCGGTTTCCGCGATTACCGCCTTTTGTATGAAGAACGCAACATGCTCGTCAATCAGATTCGCGGTGAGCACACCTGGGGTGAGCGCACGCGTGAGCTGCTAGGCGGTATTGGTACTGCACTGCGCTTCATTCCAGATCGCACCACTGTTTCGTGGTGGATCTCGGATGCGGATGCGAAGACGGAAATTCCCAATCAGGTCAATGTGTCCTCACAGACCGTCACCGATGCCAACGGCTTCACGATTAGCGATGCGGTCGCACTGGATGCGCAGGCGGCCAACTTCCGGTTCACGGATCTGGATGACCAGCTGGAATCCAGTGGTATTGCATTCAAGCTGCCGTTTACGTTTGATGCCAGCGCACTGGATGTGTCGTTCGGCTTTGACACCGATCGCAAGGTGCGCAGTTATTTGCAGCGCCAGTTTGCCATCGGCGCACTGGCCGTGGCAGACACCAGTGTCCTGCAGGGACCGCTGGGCAGTGTCTTCTCGAATGACAACATTCAGAATCCGGCGAATAATTTCGTGTTCCAGCGTCAGGGCACCAATAACCAGAGCTATCTGGCAGCGACTATGACCGATGCGGCGTTCGCAGCATTCGACTGGACCTGGAATGAGCAATGGCGCGTGGCTGCCGGCTTGCGTTGGGAAGACTATCGTCAGGTTGCGGTCGACTGGAACCCGGATGGTTTCTCGGCATCGAACCCGCAGGTGACGACCGACATCACAGCACTCGAGCAGGCGGCGTTTCAGAGTGATGATATCTATCCGTCACTGGCGGTGACGTACATCGATGACTGGCTGGCGGAGACATTCCAGTTGCGCTTTGGCTTCAGCCAGACTGCGGTACGTCCGGACCTGCGCGAGATCACTGATGCGAGTTACATCGATCCAATCACCGGCGATTTGGTCTTTGGTAACCCAGGTGTAATTCCGGCGTCGGTCGATAACTTCGACGTACGTGCGGAGTGGTTCCCCAGTAACGGCAATAACTACACCGTCAGCTTCTTCTACAAGGACATTCAGGATCCGGTCGAATTCTTCGAAGCGGCTGCCAGCGATACGCAGATTGCGCGCGAGATCATCAATGCTGAGTCTGCGGAAGTCTACGGTGTTGAGCTGGAAGCGCTACAGAATCTGGAATTCCTCGGTGCGGGTTGGGAGCGCTTCTTCATCCAAGGCAACCTGACACTGCAAAGCACTGAGCTGGTAGCTGGCCCGGATGCCGATGCGCCGACGAATCCGACCCGAGCGCTTGCCTCTGCTTCTGACTATGTCGCGAATGTCACGTTCGGTTTTGATTCCAGTGATGGTAAGCATGCTGCGACATTGGTATTCAACGTCTTTGGTGAGCGCCTGTATTCGTCCGGTCGAAACGACCAGCCGGACGCATTCGAGCAACCGTTTAATGGCTTGGATGCGACCTACAGTTGGTATCCGACGGATCGTCTGATCATCAATCTCAAAGCGCGCAATGTACTAGGTGAAACGGTGACGATTGAACGCGAGGGTGTTCGAATTTTCGAGCAGGATCCAGGTTCAACACTGTCCGTGTCACTGCAATGGAATTACTAATACGCAATTAATACGCTGCTGCGAATTGCGGCAAAATGAAGCGGGCCCAATGTGGCCCGCTTTTTTTTGTTCCAAAGAAAATCGCAAAAATGTTGCGATGCAAAAAAACAACACGAAACCCCAATGAATTTGCTAGTTGCGTGCAGGTTGGCGTATAACTGCCACAACGATGGCATGTCGTCGTCGCGTGTGGCTGGGGTGTAGTCGCACAAGCCTTTATGGCGGGGGGAAAATTCGTGAAATTAAAACCGTTATGGCTGGCGCTCTGCCCGCTATCGTGTGCACTGTTATCCAGCGGGCCTGCGCTGGCGCAATCGGCGGATGAAGCCGAAGCCGTTGACGAGATCATCGTCACCGGTTCCTACATCAGACGTAAGTCGCAATTCGACTCGCCGGTGCCCATTACGACTTTGGGTGCGGAGGAGCTGGCCAAGACCGGCGCGAAGAACTTCGCCGACGTGATTCAGACGCTGACGATTAATACCGGGTCGCAAAACAACCCGGACGCCTTTACGCAAAACTCCACGGTGGGTACGTCCAACTTCAACCTACGCGGCTTGGGTGTAGCGTCAACGCTGGTGCTGTTAAACGGCAAGCGTCAGGTGCTGACCGGTCTGCCGACCAATGATGGTCTGAATTTTGTCGACACTAGCTCACTGGTACCAATGATCGCTGTCGACAACATCGAAATCGTCAAGGACGGCGCGGCGGCACTGTACGGTTCCGATGCGGTGGCCGGGGTTGTCAACTTCCTTACGCGTGACGATTTTGAAGGTCTCGAGGTGAGTGCGGACTACCAGACCATCGCCGATGAAGGCGATGCCAGCGAGTACGTGCTGCAAGGGATGTTCGGCGCGCAAGGCGATCGCACCAGTTTGATTGCTGCACTCAGTTTTACCGAGCGCACACCACTGTCGACTGCTGAGAAGCGACTGAGTCGTCCGCAGGATGACGCGAGTAGTCTTGGCAGCCCGGGCAGTTACTTTATTGGCGCCACGCCGTTTATCGATCCGACCGGTTGTGAAACCTCTGCGATTGATGGCGCGTTTATCGGTGGCTTGCCAACCTTATTGGCCCCTCCGGGCACCGTCCCGGGTCTGGACGTCGGTTTTTGCCGATTCGATTTCGGTGATTTCTTCACCTTGCAGGCAGACGAAACCCGCCTCAACGGTTACACGAAGGCGACCTACGCTGTCAGCGACAGTGTCGAGCTCTACGGTGAATATTCGTTCGCTCGCAATCGCGCGATTCGTCTGAATTCACCGACATTCCCGAACCTGTTGTTCCCGACGGTACCGGCAACCAACCCGGGTAACCCGTTCGGACAGGACGTGAACTACTTCGGTCGTGCGATTGGTAATGGTGGTGAAGCCGCCCCGACGGTCAACGAGATCGACACATGGCGCGTTAGCCTTGGGCTCGAAGGTGAGCTGGCCAATGGCTGGTATTGGGAAGTGGGTTATGTGGGCGCTAAAAACGAAGGCGTCAATACCACAGCCGATACACTCGCACGCGAGTTCCAAAATGCGCTGAACGGGTTTGGTGGTACGCGCTGTGAGGGCCCCACCGATCCGACGGCACAACCTGGCGTTGGTCCGTGTCAGTACTTCAACCCGTTCGCAAGCTCGTTCTCGGTTCTGCCGAACTCCCAGGATGTGATCGACGGCTTCACGGCCGATCAAATCCTGGACACTACATCCGAGTTGAACACGCTCGACGCGGTCATCGCGGGTGAGCTGTTCGATATTGGCGGTCGCCCGGCGAGTATCGCGTTAGGTGCTCAGTATCGTCAGTCTGAGTTGCAGCATGACTACAACTCGCTGGCCAATGCGGATCGCTTCGCGTTCGTGATCGGCAACCCCGATTTCGTCGGTGATCGTGATGTCACGGCTGCGTTTGTCGAACTAGATCTGCCGGTGGCCGATATCTTTGATATCCAGCTAGCGGCGCGTTATGAGGACTATGGTGGCTCGATTGGCAGTACCGTCGATCCGAAGATTGCCGGTATCCTGCGTCCGTCCGACAGCTTTACGTTGCGTGCTTCTTACAGCACGTCATTCCGCGCACCATCGTTGTTCCAGGTGAGCGGTGGCAGCACGTCACTGAACCAGATCTCTGACCCGACCATTGCTGGAACATTCTTCGCGGCAGTGCGCTCGTCTGCGAATCCGGATCTGGATCCGGAGGAGTCGGATAACTTCAACATTGGTCTGTCTTGGGAAATCACAGACGGATTGCGAGCTGATCTGGATTACTGGTCGTTCGACTTCACCGACGTGATTATTCAGGAGAACTTCCAGGCGGTATTGAATGCATTCCCGGATGATCCGTCG
>JBCCZN010000022.1:0-22303 GCA_039187375.1 Pseudomonadota bacterium | reverse complement strand
TTGCCGGTGCCGGTCGTACCATTGGAGTTACCCTCCTATCAGCGCAAGGAAAATTGGGGCGCATCCGAGACGCTCTATCACCTCGTGCGGCGTATTGCGGTGCCGCCGTCAGATAATGTCAAAGGCGTTAGACCCAGTTGCAATCTATTGGGCCCAACCGCCCTTGGCTTTCGCCATCGAGATGACATTCGCGAGTTGCGCAGTGTGCTGGATCGATTGGGTATCGACGTTAATGTTGTGGCGCCGTACGACGCAACCGTTGAGGACATCGCGAAGATCCCGCGTGCCGACTTTAATGTGGTGATGTATCCGGAGATTGCCGATACCACTGCACGCTGGTTGAAGCGTCAATTCAAGATGCCGTTCACCGAGGAAATTCCGATCGGCGTAGCGGCAACCACACGCTTCATCAAAGAGGTTGCCGAGCTGGCCGGTGTCTCACCGGAGCCCGCATTGCAGGATGCGACGTCGCGGTTGCCATGGTATTCGCGCTCGGTCGATTCGAATTATCTCACTGGCAAGCGCGTGTTCGTGTTTGGCGATGCGACGCATGCGATCGCCGCTGCCCGCATGGCCAAGGACGAATTTGGTTTTGAGGTCGTCGGCCTTGGCACCTATTCGCGAGAGTTTGCCCGTGATGTGCGTGCGGTGGCAAAAGACCTTGGTGTTGAGCCTTTGATCACCGATGACTATCTCGAGGTCGAAGCGATGGTGGCCAAGCTGCAGCCCGAAATGGTGTTGGGCACGCAAATGGAGCGTCATATTGCCAAGCGCCTGGGCATTGCCTGTGCGGTGATTTCTGCACCGATGCATGTGCAGGATTTTCCGGCTGCACACTCACCTCAAATGGGCTACGAGGGTGCCAACGTATTGTTTGATACCTGGGTCCATCCGCTAATGATGGGTCTGGAGGAGCACCTTCTGGGCATGTTCCGTGAGGACTTTGAGTTCAACGATAACGCCACGCCATCACACCTTGGTCATGGTGGTGCGGTTCAGCAGCCAAGCGTGGCTGCACCCAGCGAGTCGGATGTCGTCTGGCTGGCCGATGCCGAGCAAGAGCTCGGGAAGATTCCGTTTTTTGTGCGTGGCAAGGCGCGCCGAAACACGGAGAGTTATGCGCGTGAGCATGGTGTGTCGTCGATTTCGGTCGATACGCTGTATGAGGCGAAGGCGCACTTTGGCCGTTAATGGGTCAAAAAAAGACTGGATAAATTCATGACTACAGATCACGTATCACCGGTTCACGTGGCTCCAGACGGGCAGGGCAGCGTTCAGGTTCACATGGACCCGAATGAGAGTATCGATTCCGCCAAAGTGTTCGCCGTCTACGGCAAGGGTGGTATCGGTAAGAGCACCACGTCATCGAATCTGTCTGCAGCGTTCTCTAAATTGGGTAAACGCGTCTTGCAGATTGGTTGCGACCCGAAGCATGACTCCACGTTCACGTTGACCAAGCGACTGGTGCCAACGGTGATTGATGTGCTCGAGTCGGTTGAGTTTCACAGCGAAGAACTGCGCATTGACGATTTCGTTTATGAAGGCTTCAACGGCGTGATGTGTGTTGAGGCCGGTGGCCCACCGGCCGGTACGGGTTGTGGTGGCTACGTGGTGGGTCAAACCGTACGCCTTCTGAAGCAACACCATTTGTTGGAGGATACCGACGTCGTCATTTTTGATGTGCTCGGCGATGTGGTGTGTGGTGGATTCGCAGCACCGCTGCAACATGCGGATCGTGCACTGATCGTCACCGCCAATGACTTTGACTCAATCTTTGCGATGAATCGAATCGTTGCGGCGATTAAGGCCAAGAGCAAAAACTACAACGTACGGCTGGGCGGCGTCATCGCTAATCGCAGTGCCGCGACCGACCAGATCGACGGCTTCAATGAGCGTATTGGTTTGCAACGCGTAGCGCATTTTCCGGATCTCGATGTGATTCGTCGTAGTCGTTTGAAGAAATCGACGTTGTTCGAGATGGATTCGACACCTGAGCTTGAAGCGGTCAAGGACGAATACCTGCGGTTGGCGCAGCATCTATGGGATGGCACGGATCCGCAGGACGCATCGCCGATGCGTGATCGCGATATTTTTGATTTCTTGGGTTTTGATTGATGCGCGCGGCTTCCTACAACCAGACCCGCCAGAAGCTGACGACCTATTTCGATCAGACGGCGGCGCGTGCATGGGAGCAGCTGACATCTGACGCGCCGGTGAGTGGTATCCGCCGAACAGTTCGTGCCGGACGTGATGAGATGCTGGCGACACTACTTGACTGGATGCCCGATGATCTCTCCGGACTGCGGATTCTCGACGCCGGTTGTGGTACCGGTGCGTTGTCGATTGAAGCCAGTCAGCGTGGCGCAACAGTCACCGCTATCGACATTTCACCGACGTTGATCGATGTCGCCAAAGCGCGCGCAGCACAGTTGGAGACCGGTGGGGATATCGAGTTTCTCGTTGGTGACATGCTGGATGAGCGGCTCGGTCAATTTGATTATGTGATCGCAATGGATTCGCTGATTCACTACGAAGCCAGCGATATTCGGATGAGTGTCGCGTCGCTCGCCAAACGTACCGCCAAAGCGGTGTTGTTCACGTTTGCCCCGCGCACACCGTTGCTCGGCGCGATGCATTTCGTCGGTCGTCTGATTCCGCAGCAGCAGCATCGCGCGCCGGCCATCATTCCCGTCGCTGAACAGCATTTGTTATCGCAATTACGCGATGCGAGTGAGCTGGATCAATTCCGGGTACGCCGCAAGCACCGTGTTAGCACCGGGTTTTATACGTCGCAAGCACTGGAGCTCGTCGCTGAATGACCGATATGCGTCGCAATCTGGCTTTGCGTTGGCAGCAGGTGGCACCCAAATTGCTGCCGTTCGCCGATGTCGCATCGGATGAGTTGACGCTCGGTCGATTGCTGCGCCTATCGTTGTTTCAGGTCTCGGTCGGCATGGCAGTCGTGTTGCTGACTGGTACGCTGAATCGTGTGATGATCGTGGAGCTGGGTTTGTCCTCAGCGCTGGTGGCGTTAATGGTCGCGCTGCCGTTGGTGTTTGCACCACTACGCGCCTTCATCGGTTTTCGATCTGATCACCTGGTGTCCGCCATAGGTTGGCGACGTGTGCCGTTTATCTGGATTGGCACGTTACTTCAGTTCGGCGGCTTTGCCTTTATGCCGTTTGCACTGTTAATCATGACGGGTCAGGGTCAGGCGCCAGCGATTGTCGGCGAGGTCGCTGCAGCATTCGCGTTTATTCTGGTCGGCGCAGGGTTGCATACTGTGCAGACGGCGGGTCTCGCTCTGGCGACGGATATCTCACCGGAAGACAAACGTCCGCGTGTTGTTGCATTGTTGTTTGTGATGCTACTGGTCGGCATGTTGCTCAGCGCACTATTGCTGGGGGCTGCGTTGGAGGATTACTCCCACACGCGCCTGGTGCAGGTCATTCAGGGCGCGGCGCTGATCACGGTCATCCTGAATGTCATTGCGTTGTGGAAACAGGAAAAGATCGATCCATCCATGACGGTCGAGAAGGACGACAAACCGTCGTTTACCCAAGCCTGGTCGGCGTTGGCTGAAGACAAGCGTACGCGCCGGCTATTAATTGCGTTAGGTCTGGGTACGGCCGGTTTTACCATGCAGGATATATTGCTCGAACCATTCGGTGCCGATGTATTGGGCATGGCGGTTGCCGAGACGACGCGTCTGACGGCCACGCTGGCAGGCGGTACGTTGCTGGCTTTTTTTGTCTCGGCCCGGTCGTTGAGTCGTGGTGCCGATCCGCATCGACTGGCGGCATTCGGTGCGTTGATCGGGGCGCTGGCGTTTATTGCGGTCAGCGTCGTAGCACTGCTGAAATCGGCCTGGTTATTTCAGGGTAGTGTGTTTTTTATCGGCATTGGTGCAGGTCTGTTTAGTGTTGGCATGTTGGTCGCGGCGATGGATTTGGCCAAGGTGGCTGGCAGCGGCATTGCACTGGGCGCCTGGGGGTCGGTTCAGGCCACGGCGACCGGGATTGGCGTTGCCTTGGGTGGTGCGCTACGCGACCTGCTCAACACCGGTATCGAGGCGGGTGCGTTAGGCCCGGCATTTTCATCGACGCATGCCAGTTACAGCATCGTCTATCAGATAGAAGTGGTATTGCTTTTCGTCACTCTGATCATTATCGGGCCGTTGGCGAAATTCACGCGGGAGGTTATGGCGGAAGGGAATAGTCGACTGGGTCTGACTGAATTTCCGCACTAACCAAATAACAGGAGTCAAACAATGACTGAAAATCTGTTCGGGTCTATAGACCTGGTAGAAATCCTCTTCACCCTGTTTTGGGTGTTCTTTGTTGCGTTGGTGATTTATATCCAGCGCGAGTCACGTCGTGAAGGGTACCCGTTGGTACACGACACGCCGAACGGTACCGTCACCGGTCGCGCCGCGAATGTTGGTACGAAGACGTTCCGGCTGCCGCAGGGTGGAGAAGTCACCGTGCCGCGCGCGGAGCAGCAACGTGAGTTGGCGGCCAAGCCCTCGGCATCGTTCGTCGGTGCACCGATTGAGCCAACCGGCGATGGTCTGGTCGATGGAATCGGGCCGGCAGCCTGGTCGGGCCGACGCGATACGCCGGATTTGACGCTGCACGGTGAGCCGAGAATTGTACCGATGCGTAATCAACCATCATTTCATGTTGATCATCGTGACGCTGATCCCCGCGGTATGTCGATCATATCGGCCGATGGCGTTGCCGTCGGTGTGGTACGTGACGCCTGGGTTGATATTCCAGAACCGATGATCGTTTATCTTGAGGTTGATTTGGCGGCTGACCACGGCGATCGTGTTGTGCTGGTGCCCTTCGCGTTCGCAGATAAAATCAACAAGGATTCCGGTACGATCACGGTTAACGCTCTGCTCGCGCATCAATTCCAGAATGCGCCCCGCTTGCAGAACGCCGACACCATTACCTTGCTAGAAGAAGACAAGGTGACGGCCTACTTTGGCGGTGGCGATTTGCTCGCAACGCCAGAGCGTTCGCAGCCACTGTTATGAGCGAGACCTCTCGCGAGGAATTGACTCAGGATATGCCTGAGTTAATGCCCGCCAGCGAATACCCGATGTGGCGGGGTAAGCCGGACATGCGTCTATTGGCGCGGCGTGCATTGCATGTGCGTAAGGTTGCGGCTTACTTCCTGCTGCTGATTGTGTGGCGTGTTGTATCAGGCCTTCGCGACGGTTCCGCGGCCGTTGCGATAGCCGAGATAGCCATCACCACACTCGTGTTGGGTCTGGTTGTGATTGCCGCCCTGTATGCGTATGCGTATTGGTCAGCGAGAACGACCTCCTACACGATCACCAGCGAGCGCATTGTTATCAATACGGGTATCGCATTGACTGTGACGGTCAATGTGCCATTTGCTGTCATCGAGTCTGTCGATACCGTCCGCTATGGGGAGTCGGGTGATATCGAAATCACATTGATGCCGGGCAGTCTGGCGTCATACGCAGTGTTGTGGCCCAGCGCCAAGCGTTGGCACTTTATCAAAGCACGACCGATGTTACGGGCGTTGCCGGATTTGGAGCACGTTGCATCGATTCTTGGTCCAGCACTGAAAACTCATTTGGAACGGCGTGCTAGTGCACCCGCGGTGCCGGATGTGCCGACACCGCTCGTGGGCGACCACGCAATGGCAAGGGGATAGCCATGAACAAAGCCGTAGACGATTATCGAGCCACCGTCATTCCAGCATCACCGGTGCCCTCCATTTTAGCATCGGGGCTGATCATTCTGACGTTGGGTTTTGTCACCTTTCATCAATTTGTGATGGCGCCGGCGGCGGCCGAGCGCGAGGTGACAACACCGACACCACGGGCGGCGATCGAAACGTCGCGGCTGTTGAAATTTGAGCAGACAGCCGAACGTGAGGTGATCGTTCGCGATGATCTGTCTGGCGAAATGGTCGATCAAATTCCGGACGGAGAGTCGGTGTTCCTGCGCAGTGTGTTGCGTAGTGCCTCGATGCAGCGCCGGCGTTTCGAGGTCGACGTGGATGCAGCATTCCGGCTTGAGCGATTGGTGGACGGTGCCATTCTACTGACAGACTTGGCCACCAACGACGAGATGGATTTGCGAGCATTCGGCGACATCAATGCCGATGACTTCACGCGTTATCTGAGTGTTACCAGCGAGGTGGATGACAAAAGGGTCGCAACGCTGGCGAATTCCGACGGAGATGACTGATGGTAGCGTCTCAAGCTTCAGTGCAAGAGATTAACGACGCCACACGTGAAGCCAACACCGAAACGATTCTGACCCCACGATTTTATCGGACAGATACAGCTGCAATGGACAGCATGGACTTGTCCTCGGTACGCGACGAATGGGACAAACTCATGCAGGAGTTTGCGACCGACACCAACAAGAATCACTTCAAGCGCGATGAGAAGTTTGCACAGGAAATTCGCGACCTGTCCCCGGCGCTATATGACGAGTTCATTGGGTTTCTGGTGTCATCCGCTACGTCGGAGTATTCCGGTTGCGCGCTGTATGCGGACATTAAGCGTGCGGTGGATAATCCCGACATCAAAAAAGTGATGAGTTACATGGCGCGCGATGAGGCTCGCCATGCCAGCTTTATCAATCGATCATTAGAAGACTACGGTAAGCCTGTGAATCTCGGTTTTTTGCGGCGAGAGAAAAAATATACCTACTTCAAACCGAAGTTTATTTTCTATGCAACCTACCTATCCGAAAAGATCGGTTATGCCCGCTACATTCGGATCTTCCGCCAATTGGAGCAGCATCCGGAGTATCGCTTTCATCCGATTTTTCGTTGGTTCGAACGTTGGTGTCACGATGAATTCCGTCATGGCGAAGTATTTGCATTATTAATGCGTGCCAACCCAAAATTATTGCGAGGCCATAACAAGTTGTGGATTCGCTTTTTCCAACTGGCGGTCTACGCAACCATGTATGTACGAGATCATTCGCGTCCCGAATTGCACAACGCGTTTGGCATCTCGCCTACTGACTACGATCGGGATGTCCTGAACATTACCTCTCAAATCAGCAAGCAGATTTTCCCGCTAACACTGGATCTGGATAATTCCAAGTTGTGGGAAGGGTTCGAAAAACTGTCCCGTTTAAATGCCGAAGCCGAGGTGGCGTCTCAGCGCGGTGGTATCGGTGGGGCGTTGACCAAGCTGCGTTGCAATGCATCCGCAGCGCTAACGTTCCTCCGATTGTTCTGTTTGCCAACCGTGCGTAATCCATTGCCGGAACAGGTGCGGCTGGCGCCCACCTGGTAAGCCAATGGCGTGGTTCTGGCCCGTTCCGGTCGCTGTTGGTCTGTGGTGGTTGTCGACACTGACGCTGCTGTGGCGACTACGTCTGCCCGCTAAGACCTATCCAAATACGCTGCGTGCGGTGTCGGCAATATTGGCTTTGGGGATCATCTGTATTTCGATCAGTAGCGATCGTGCCGACGCCATGGGCGCGTTACTTGCCTTTATCGGTGCGCTGGCAATCTGGTCCTGGCATGAGGCGAGTTATTTCTTTGGCATTATTTCCGGACCGCGACCAAGGGCTTGTCCCCCTAATGCGACCGCTTGGCAGCGTTTTCGCTATGGCGTCAAAGCCAGTCTGTATCATGAATTACTCATCGTACTGACTGCGATCGCGTTGTTCGCATTGCTGCGCAACACGGAGAATCAGATCGCAGCACAGGCGTTTGTGGTGTTGTGGTTGATGCGGTGGAGCACCAAGTTGAACATTTTTGTGGGTGTTAACAACCTGCACAGTAAGTTTTGGCCCGATCACCTTAGGTACCTGGAAAGCTATGTCGGCGCCGCCGTAAACCGGGTGTTTCCATTGTCATTGATGCTCGCAGCAGCATTGGCGTTCTGGTTGCTACAGCCAGTCCTCAGTTCGCAGTATTCACAATTCGATATTGTCAGCGCCAGTCTGCTGCTGACCTTGTTGGCACTCGCAATTGTCGAGCATGTCTTTTTACTGGTGCGCGTCCCGGACGATGCACTGTGGTCGTTATCCAAGAAAAACTAGCCAGCACCATGCCCAGCCCAAAACCGTTTCCATTTACAGCCATCGTCGGTCAGGACGACATGAAGCAAGCCATCCTGATTGCTGCAGTCGACAGCAGTATCGGCGGTGTTCTGGTTTTCGGCGACCGCGGCACCGGTAAATCAACAGCGGTACGCGCATTGGCGGGCTTATTACCAAAAATGCCGGTCGTGCCCGAATGCGTCTATAACGGTGATCCTGTTGCACGCGACTGTCTGTGCGCCATTTGCAATCAGTTTATAAAGCTGGGTGCGAAGCCCAAACAGGTTGGCGTGCCCGTCGTCGATATGCCGTTGGGCGTCACTGAAGACCGTGTTGTCGGCGCGCTTGATCTGGAGCGGGCGCTGGCTCATGGAGAGAAATCGTTCGAACCCGGATTGTTGGCCAATGCAAATCGTGGTTTTCTCTATATTGATGAGGTCAATCTGCTCGAAGATCATTTGGTTGATTTGTTGCTCGATGTCGCCGCGTCGGGTGAGAACGTGGTGGAACGAGAGGGGCTCAGCGTTCGGCATCCGGCGCGCTTCGTGTTGGTGGGTAGCGGCAATCCCGAAGAGGGTGAGCTTAGACCGCAGCTTCTGGATCGATTCGGATTGTCGTTGGATGTGCGCACGCCCACTGACCTGAAACAGCGCGTCGAGGTGATTCGCAGACGTGATGACTATGAGCGCGACCCAATCGCTTTTGCACGTCGCTGGGCCCGTAAGGAAGGGGTCATCCGCCGTTCTATCGCCAGTGCGCGTGAGCGCCTGGATTCGGTCGAAGTGCCGGATGAGATCTTGCACCATGCTGCATCGTTGTGTGTGTCGCTTGGTACCGATGGATTACGGGGTGAACTTACACTCATGCGTGCAGCGCGCGCCCAGGCTGCGCTGGACGGCGCCGACCGGGTGACAATTGATCACCTGCGTGAGGTGGCGCCGTTAGCGCTGCGACACCGACTGCGGCGCGACCCGCTCGACGATGCTGATGCATCGGTGCGTGTGCAACGCGCTATTGACGATGAGCTGGGATAGTCATGCTGGCCGAGCGAACACCCGCAGACTGGGCGTGTCGCGCGCTCGCAGTCGCTCAGGTTTGCAGGTCGTCCATCGGTGGCATTGTGTTGCGCGGCGGGCCTGGCGAAGCACGCTCGTTGTGTTTACAGGCGCTACGCGACGCTGCCGAACCAGCCCCATGGTGTATCGCGCCGTCGAATATTGATCTGGACCGCTTGCTGGGCGGACTGGACTTATCGGCAACGCTTGCGACGGGTAAGCCCGTGCTGGTTCGCGGGGTATTGGCCAGCGCTGATGGTGGTTGGTTACAACTTAACATGGCAGAGCGACAGGCGGCACAGGTCACGGCCTGCGTCGCGCACGCGTTGGATACCAAGTACATTGACGTTGCGCGCGACGGCCTTCAGTCACAATTGCCCGCAGACTTCGCCGTGGTTGCATTAGACGAGTCTCGCGAAGACGAAGATGGTGTTGCCCTTGCATTGCGTGAACGGTTGGCTTTGACGATCGAAACCGATGCACTGCGCGCAGTGGATGTGGTTGCAGCGCTGGAGCCCGACACCGGTTTCGACCCGCAGCGGATGGCCGGATTTCAGGTAACGGATGAGCAAATTGGTTTACTGGCATCCAGTGCGGCCGCGATGGGAGAGCATTCGCCCAGAATTGTACTTGCGCTGTTGCAGGTCGCACGCGCTGTGGCGGCCATCGATGGTGCAGAGCAGCTCAGCGATGTTCATTTGGCTGAGAGCACCGTGTTGGTGCTGGCGATGCGGCACGCGATGACATTGCCGGCCGCATCACAGGAAACTGACGACCAGCCACCAGCGCCGCCACCACCGCCGTCGAATGAGCAGGACAGTGAGACGGCACTTTCTGATGACAATGTGACTGCCGACGCTCTACCGGAGTCCATTGATGAAGCTATTGCGGCGCAATTGCCGGCAGATTTATTGATGCGGATGACGCGCGGTGCGGCGCAGCGTCGGACCGGCAGTGGCGCGAGCGGTGCAGGTAACGTACGCGAGACCTTTTCCCGCGGCCGGCCGCTACCCAGCCGTCGCGGCGTGCCCGGTGGGGGTAAACGCGTTGATCTGCTGGCGACCCTCAAGTCGGCAGCACCGATGCAGTTGTTGCGCCGACAACCCTCATCGTCACGCTTGCAGGTGCGCAAGGATGATCTGCGTATTAAGCGCTTTCGCGAGCCACAACGTACAACGACGCTGTTTGTTGTCGATGCTTCGGGCTCGGCGGCGGTGCAGCGCCTGGCCGAGACCAAAGGTGCCATTGAGCTATTATTGGCCGAGTGCTACGTGCGACGTGATCAGGTGGCACTGATCGCGTTTCGCGATGCGAATGCTGTCCTGGAATTGCCACCAACGCGCTCGCTGGTGCGCGCCAAGCGTGTCCTGGCTGATCTAGCTGGCGGTGGTGCGACACCGCTTGCCGCTGGCCTTAAACTGGCTGCCGCAACAGCGGATGCGATTCAACGCAAAGGTGAAACGCCGGTGATTGTGTTGCTCAGTGATGCGCGGGCCAACATGACATTGGCGGGTGAGGCAGATCCAGCAACCGCGCTCAGCGAATCGCTGGCGGTCGCAAAGACCATTGCCGAGAGTCGCTTTCGCGCACTGGTGATCGACACCGGTAGGAGGCCAACCAGTCGCTGTGCATCGGTCGCCGATGCCATGCTCGCGCGCTACGTGCCCCTCCCGTTCGCCGATGCAGTCAGTGTGTCGGGTGTTGTCAGTGCTATGGTGGCGTGATGGTGGCGCACGCGTATCACAACTCGGATAGGGGAGCGCACACGGTGCGCACACGCATGCTCTCATGGTGTCTTCGCGATATCGACCAGCGTGAGGATGAGGATGATCCGGTGATTGTCCTGCTGCACGGTGCGGGCGCGTCGATGCATTCGTGGGAGCCACTGTTGCGGGCGTGGTCTGCACCGGCACGTATGCTGGTTGTCGACCTTCCCGGTCATGGTGGTTCGACGTCGTTTAATGCCGGTGGCTATACGCTTGTACGCACGGCGCAGGCGCTGAACGATTTATTGCATGAATTGAGTTGCCAGCCCACCGCCGTCGTTGGGCATTCCGCTGGTGGGGCGGTTGCGATGCAGTGGCGTTTGCAACAACAGGCACCAACGATTGCGTCGATCCTTACGATCAATCCGGCGTTGTTGCCATTCAACGGTATTGCAGGGCTGGCGTTTCCGCTATTGGCAAGACTGGCCGCAACCGCGCCTTTGCTCGGTCAGGTGTTGGCGGCTCGCGCCAATAACACACGCGCCATCATGCGGCTCATTGAAGGCACTGGTTCCAAAATTGATGCGTCACAGATTGACGGTTACCAGCGCCTGATGCGCAAGCCACAACATGTGCGGCAAGTGTTCGCAATGATGGCCGGTTGGCAGCTGGATGATCTTTTGCCAGCATGGCAGGCGCGTGAATTGCCATTGTTTGTGTTGCTGGCGGAGCGAGATCGGGCGGTGCCACCGCAACGTACCCGGCAAGCGGTGCAGGCATTGGCGCATGTTGAGATGACATCGCTTCCCAACGCCGGTCATCTGGCACATGAGGAGCTGCCACATCGGTGTGCGCAGTGGATCTTGCAGTGCTTGAGCGCATCATCATGAGCGAGTCCTGGTTTGACCCGCACATCCGTCGACAAGGTGGCTACGAATGGCTCGAGCAGCAGGTGTCCGATCTGACTGTGTGTCGCAACATGTTGCGACAGGGGTCATTGTCGTTCTATGCCGCATCTTTGTTGTTGCCCGCCGAAATTCGTGAGCCGGCCTGTGCGCTCTACGCATTCTGTCGCCTGGCTGATGATGCCATCGATGATGCCGATCGCGATGTGGACGCAGTGGCTCAACTCAATGAACGACTGGATCGGATCTATGCCGGCGAGCCTCATGATCATCCTGCGGATCGGGCCATGGTGCATATTGCGAATGTCTACAATATGCCGCGCGAGCTACTCAATGCATTGATCGACGGTTTTCAATGGGATGTGGACGAGCGTAAATACGAGACGCTGTCCGATCTGTATGGTTATGCTGCGCGCGTTGCAGGCAGTGTTGGCGCAATGATGTCAGTGTTGATGGGTGTGCGTGATCCGGTTGCACTGGCCAGAGCTGCGGATATGGGCGTCGCAATGCAGCTGACCAATATCGCCCGCGATGTCGGTGAGGATGCCGGCAACGGGCGAATCTACCTACCGCGCCAGTGGCTGCGAGAGGTGGATATTGATCCGGATAACTGGTTAGCAAAGCCCGAGTTTTCGAATGCGCTTGCGACGGTTATCGATCGGTTACTGGATACGGCGGAGCAGCTCTATCAGCGTGCGCGAACCGGTATCGCACAATTGCCGGTCGGGTGTCGTCCTGGCATTTTTGCTGCGATGTCGGTTTATCGTGAGATCGGCGTTGAGCTGAAGCGCAATGGGCTCAACAGCGTTGAGCATCGTGCCTATGTGCCAACGTCACGCAAATCGGTGTTGTTGGGTGGTGCGGTTCTCGCGACGCTGAACCCGAAACCGCTGGATCTTACCGACGCGCTGACAGAGACGCAGTTTCTTGTCGATGCGGTCACCGATGCCGGCGACGCGCCACCAGCACATGCGTTCTGGTTTGCTTAGTGAGTGATCTCAGCGGCGCTGCGAATCGCGTCTTGGCATCCGAAACGGCAACAGGCATTGCACCCAGCGACTGGCAAAGCGATCCAGATCCAGGCTCTCGTGCATCCAGCGTTGCTGCTCGCGTTGTAATAGCGAGCGTACATAGAAAGGCGTGTCTTCGAGTGTGCGCACCTGTGGCGCGCCGCCATCGAGCAAGGTTTCTCGTGCCACGCGCCAGCCACCGTGTGGCAAGCGCTGTCTCGCTGGCGTCGGCGCGATGCATAAACCGTCAGATTCATCAGACCAACCCAGAGACAACGTACGTGTGCCGCCATCGCGTTGTCGGGTGGCATAGGTCAGCAGCGGCTCGGACGCTGGCAGGCTGGCAAGCTCGGCGTGGTGCATTTCGCGCCGCGTCCAGTTCCAGCCCACAAAATCTCGCTCCAGCGGTGCATGGCCATAATTGGTGTCGACGTAAGCGCTGCCACTGAACGCCAGCGAGGGTGACTGTAGTGCGACACGGGCATGGGCAATCGGTACTGCAGGCCACCACCAATGATTGCCATTGCTATGCAGCTCGAACGCGCGCGGCTGTGTGATTTGTGGCGTGATGCGAATCTCACCTTGCCAGCGCCTTGGCAGTGGATTGCAGCGCTCGTTGATCGAGATGACCAATTCTCGGTCTTGCCATTGCATTTGGCTGGGACCGATGCGCACTCCGTGTTGCAGCGGTTCCAGTGAGCTTTCGCTGCGTTCGGTCATCGCCCATGACTTGCGTTGAGGCTCATAGACGATGGCGTTCATTGCACAATGCGCGCGCGGGTCGCCATTGCCCCGTCGTCTGGAACTGGCGTAATACGGCGAAAATACGCTGCCGATGAAGCCGATGATGACAAGACCGATGGCGCCGTCGTCACTGACCACGTCGGCGTACCACCAGCGATAGCCAAACTCGGTTACTTCGGTGTCGAAGTAATCGCTTACCAGCGCGCGCGAGTGTCCGGGCAGGGTGTCAGCTGAATTCAGCATGAACGCTCAAAATGTCTACGAATTGTCAAATTGGTTGGTTGACGCAAGTCGGCCGTGTGTCTATTCTGGTTGACACTATATCTGACACGATCATGTGACAAGTGTGGCTGATCGTTATCCGGAGGCGATCTTACGAATGATCGACGACGCGCGCATCGAAGCAGCCATTGTGGCTGCGCTGGATCGGCACCTCTCGGCCTCGTGTCCGCCGCGGCTGGCCAGTGCCGTGCGCTATGCCGTATTGCCCGGTGGGTCCCGGGTGCGGCCAAAATTATGCCAATCCGTTGCGCTCGCCTGCGGTGCCGATGATTTGCTCAGTGTCGATGCCGCGTGCGTTGCGATTGAGCTGCTGCACTGTGCCTCGCTGGTGCATGATGATTTGCCCTGTTTTGATGATGCGCCGGTACGCCGCGGTAAGCCGACCGTGCATATCGCCTTCGATGAGCGCCTGGCGCTGTTGTGCGGCGATGAGTTGATCGTCATGGCATTTGAGGTGTTGGCGCAGGGCGCTGCGCAACGGCCTGAGCGACTGCAGGCGTTGATGGCGGTTATCGGCAAAGCGGTGGGCGCGCCGAACGGCATCATCGCCGGCCAGGCGTATGAGTGTGAGCCGGGCGTTGATTTGCGCGCGTATCAACAGGCCAAGACCGGTGCCTTGTTTGCTGCATCGACGGCAGCCGGTGCGGCAGCGGCGGGTGCCGATGTCGATCAGTGGGTTGCATTAGGTGCGCATTTGGGTGAGGCCTATCAGGTTGCCGATGATTTGCGTGACGTCCATGCCAGCGCGGAGGTGCTCGGTAAACCGGTCGGTCAGGATCAGCGCCATAATCGCCCGAGTGCCGTTGCAGCACTGGGTTCAGACAGTGCGATGGGGCATTTGCGAGGCCTACTACAGCAGGCCACCGACAGCATTCCCGCATGCCAGGGCCGGGACGCGCTGACGGCCGTGTTGCAGCAACAGTCTGACCAGATTATTGCGGCGCTGCAGGCGCTGCGCTCCGCCGCCTAATTTATGCCACTTGCCGACCTGCGCAATCGATTGTTGCGCAACCCTCGATTTCGCGCGTTTGCTGGCCGTGTCTGGCCGTTTCGCTATATCGCGCGCCGGCAAGCGCGGCGTTTATTCGATATTTCCGCAGGCTTTGTCTACAGCCAGGTGTTGATGAGTTGTGTGCGGCTGGGATGGTTTGAGGCACTCGCCGATGGTCCACGCGCACTCGATGAGTTGGCTTCTGAGGGGCGTTTGAGCGATGCGGCGGTGCGCCGGCTGGCGCGTGCTGCGCATTCTCTGGATTTGACCGAGGCGCGCGGTCGTGAGCATATCGCGCTGGGGTCGTTGGGGGCGGCGATGGTCGGGGATGCGGGCATCGCAGCTATGGCTGCACACCATGAGGTGCTGTATGCCGACTTGCATGATCCGTTGGCGTTGCTGCGCGGCGAGAAGAAAGCCGGCCTGTCTGATTACTGGGGCTATGCTGGTAGCGAGTCGGCGGAGCGTCTTCAACGCGAATCGGTTGCGGCCTACAGCCGATTGATGGCCGCCTCGCAGCCGATGATCGCCGAACAGGTACTGGATGCATACGACTTTAGCGGGCACCGACACCTTCTCGACGTCGGCGGTGGCACGGGCGCCTTTCTTGACGCGGTGCATGGCCGTTTTCCGCACCTGCAGCGTTCCTTGTTCGACTTGCCGGGCGTTCTCGCTGCCCGCGAGGCGCCGCCAGGAGCGTTGCATCTGCATCCTGGTAGTTTTGTCGACGATGCATTGCCACAGGGAGCGGATCTGATTTCGCTGGTACGCATCATTCACGATCATGATGACGACCGGGTTTTAACGTTGTTGCAACGGGTGCGCGAAGCCTTGGCGCCAGGCGGCACGCTGCTGATTGCTGAGCCGCTGGCGGGCACGCGTGGCGCCCGTGCCGTCGGCGATGCTTATTTCGGCTTTTATCTGCTGGCGATGGGCACCGGGATGGCGCGCACCGTCGCGGAAATCGATGTACTGCTGGCTGAGGCCGGTTTTACGCCCGCAAAGCGGCATTCGACCGCGATTCCCCTGATTTGCAGCGTACTCACTGCTGTTGCTAAGTAATTGACACTCTTAACTGTCTAACTAACTTGACACCTCACTGTCGAGGCGTAAACTCAGACAGAAGTGGAACAAACGGATTTTGCCTTCGTGCCAATCCGTTCAGGGGAGTCAGTACCGGGTGGAAACACTTGCTGTTGTCATGCAGAGACCGGGTGAGGTCGCATTGAGCCGTTTAGGGTTACCAACCCTGGCTGCTGGCGAGCTTGCTGTGGACGTGCTGTGGAGCGGCATTAGTACCGGGACGGAGCGCCTGCTTTGGCAGGGCACGATGCCCCATTTCCCGGGCATGGGATATCCGCTGGTGCCCGGCTACGAGACCGTTGGGCGCGTCTGCGCGACCGCCGAGGGGTTCGAACATCGCCAGGGTGAGCTCGTATTTGTCTCCGGAGCCCGGTGTTTTGGAGATATCCGAGGTTTGTTTGGTGGTGCAGCGTCGCGATTGGTGGTGCCCGCTGACAAGGCCCATACGATTGATGAAACCCTGCGCGAACACGGCATTCTGTTGGCGCTGGCGGCGACTGCACGACACGCATTGAGCGTTGCGCGGGAGGTGCCGGAGCTTATCGTCGGTCACGGTGTACTCGGTCGGTTGCTGGTGCGCGTCATGCTCGCTGAAGGGCATCCGGCGCCGGTGGTCTGGGAAACCAATGCCGCTCGGCGCGAGGGTGCCATCGGTTATCAGGTGGTTGATCCGGCGGATGACGCTCGTCGCGACTATCAAAACATTTGTGATGTGTCGGGCAGTATCGATGCGCTCGACGCACTCATTGGTCATAGCGCACGCGGCGCTCAGGTGGTTCTGGCCGGCTTTTATGCCGACCGCGTGAGCTTCGCCTTCCCGCCGGCATTCATGCGTGAGTTGCAATTCGCGATTGCCGCTGAATGGCAGCCTGAGGACCTGGCCAGGGTCACCCAACTGGCGCATGAGCGCCGCCTGTCGCTGGCAGGACTGATTACCCATAGCGCGTTGCCGGAAGCGGCAAACGACGCATACCAAACGGCATTCGACGATCCGTCGTGCCTGAAGATGATGCTGGACTGGAGCCACATTGCATGAGCCGCGAACCTAAAGTCAGTGAAATCAAAATCGACCCGCAAATTCGGCGCCGCAACGAGTTGCGCGCGGAGGCGAGCGTCGAGCCCGATCCGGTCCCGACCGGCGAGGTCACCAGTGAAACGCAGATCATTGCGATCTACGGCAAGGGTGGCATCGGCAAGAGTTTCACGCTGTCAAACCTCTCCTACATGATGGCGCAGCAGGGTAAGAAGGTGCTGCTCATCGGTTGTGATCCGAAGAGCGACACCACCTCTTTGCTGTTTGGCGGAAAGAGTTGTCCAACCATCATCGAGACTTCAGCGCGCAAGAAAGCGGCTGGCGAAGAGATTGAGATCGGTGATGTGTGCTTCAAGCGCGATGGGGTTTACGCGATGGAGCTGGGCGGACCCGAGGTCGGTCGTGGTTGTGGCGGTCGCGGCATCATTCACGGGTTTGAGCTGCTCGAAAAGTTTGGCTTCCACGAGTGGGACTTCGATTACGTACTGCTGGATTTTCTGGGTGACGTTGTCTGCGGTGGCTTCGGTCTGCCGATTGCGCGCGATATGTGTCAGAAGGTGATTGTCGTCGGTTCGAACGATCTGCAATCGCTGTACGTCGCCAACAACGTCTGTTCGGCGGTGGAGTATTTCCGCAAGCTTGGCGGCAATGTCGGTGTGGCCGGGATGGCCATTAACAAAGACGACGGTACGGGTGAGGCTCAGGCGTTTGCAGAATCCGTCGGTATTCCCGTGCTGGCGTCGATTCCAGCCGATGAGGACATCCGGCGTAAGAGCGCCAATTACGAAATTGTTGGCAAGCCGGGTGGCCAATGGGCTGGTTTGTTCGAGCAGCTGGCATCAGCGGTTGCTACCGCACCACCGCAGCAACCCAAGCCATTAGATCAGGATGGCTTACTCGGTTTGTTCTCCGGCAGCGAAACCGGCGCAGGCGTGGTGTTGGAGCCTGCCACCGCTGCCGACATGCGTGGCGTCAGCTACACCCCACGTGAATCTTTGGAGGTGATCTACGACGCTGTCTAGGTCACGTAATTGATGAGCGATACCGTTAACAAAACAAACGAACCGCAAGACGGATTGGGCTGTCACGCCAAGGGCGACATGCGCAAGGCCGCCGCTGAAGCGGGCAAGTCAGAAGTGTTGGAGCAATACGCCAACGACTATCCGATGGGGCCGCACGATCAGCCGCAGAGTATGTGTCCGGCGTTCGGGTC
The DNA here is from genome assembly GCA_039187375.1 of Pseudomonadota bacterium. Lineage (GTDB taxonomy): Bacteria > Pseudomonadota > Gammaproteobacteria > Steroidobacterales > Woeseiaceae > CALBPI01. Next base: position 4,230 of record JBCCZN010000022.1, on the reverse strand, counting down.
GCTGCGCGTCGGATTGCGTATGCGCCGCACCGCGACGATTTTGTCCGGTTCCGCCTGTTGCGTTTACGGATTGACCTTTACGTCGCATTTTTATGGCGCTCGCCGCACCGTCGGTTATGTGCCGTTTGATTCCGAATCACTGGTCACCGGCAAGCTCTATGAAGATATCCGCGATGCGGTGCATGAGATGGCCGATCCAGAGCACTATGACGCGATCGTTGTGACCAACCTGTGCGTACCGACAGCATCCGGCGTGCCGCTGCAGATGCTGCCAAACGAAATTAATGGCGTGCGTATTGTCGGCATCGATGTGCCGGGGTTCGGTGTACCTACGCATGCTGAGGCGAAGGATGTGTTGGCGGGTGCGATGCTCAAATATGCCCGCACCGAGGCCGAGCTGGGCCCTGTGGCGGCGCCACGCGAGTCCGATCGCCCGAGTTTGCCAACGGTGACGTTGTTGGGCGAGATGTTTCCGGCGGACCCGGTCAGTATTGATCAATTATTGAAACCGATGGGTCTGACTGCAGGTCCGGTGGTGCCAACGCGCGAATGGCGAGAGTTATATCAGGCGCTCGACTGTCAGGCGGTGGCGGCGATTCATCCGTTTTACACCGCGTGTGTGCGCGAGCTGCAGGCGGCCGGTCGGCCGGTAGTCGGATCCGCACCAGTCGGCCGAGAGGGCACTGCTGCCTGGCTGGAGTCTATCGGCGCTGCCTGTAACGTCAGCGAGTCTGCAATTGGTGCCGCCAAGAACGCCGTGTTGCCGATCCTGGCGCAGGCGATCGGGGATGCGCAGATTAACGGGCGTATTACGATGTCCGGCTACGAAGGCTCCGAGTTGATCGTTGCACGATTGCTCGTCGAGTGTGGTGCCGACGTTCGCTATGTCGGTACGGCGTGTCCGAAAACACCCTGGTCCGAGAGCGATGCGGACTGGCTCGCTAGTCGTGGTGTCGACGTGCACTTCCGAGCATCGTTGGAACAGGACATCGCGGCGATGAATGCATTCGATCCGGATCTTGCGATCGGCACAACGCCAGTCGTACAGGCGGCGAAAGAACAGTCGCGGCCGTCGATGTATTTCACCAATCTGATTTCGGCTCGTCCGTTGATGGGTGTGCCAGGGCCTGCGTCGTTGGCGGCGATGATCAACATGGCGATTGCGCAGAAGCCACGCTTTGACCAGATGACCGAATTCTTCGAGGGGGTTGGCACGGGTCATACAGCCGGGGTTTGGCGCGATACGCCAAAAGCACCGCCGAAGCCGCGCCGACGTCGTGCACCGAAAAAAGATGTCGCGGAGTCGATTGTCTGATGTTGGTTCTGGATCACGATCGCGCGGGCGGCTACTGGGGTTCGGTGTATGTATTCACCGCAGTCAAGGGCTTGCAGGTGATTATCGACGGACCCGTTGGTTGTGAAAATCTGCCGGTCACCTCGGTATTGCATTACACCGATGGTCTGCCGCCGCATGAGTTGCCGATTGTGGTCACTGGTCTGGGTGAAGAGGAACTGGGCCAGACTGGCACCGAAGGCGCGATGCGACGAGCACATGAGGTGCTGGATTCGGATCAACCAAGCGTCGTGGTTACCGGCTCCATTGCTGAGATGATCGGCGGCGGTGTCACGCCAGAGGGTACCGGTATCAAGCGATTCCTGCCGCGTACGATTGATGAAGATCAATGGCAAAGCGCAGACCGTGCATTGTCCTGGTTGTGGCAGGAGTACGGGACTCGGAAAGTGCGCGCCCGCAAACGTAAAGAAGGCGAGGCGCCACGCGTCAACATCATCGGTCCGGCTTATGGGCATTTCAATATGCCGTCGGATCTTGCCGAGATCATCCGGTTGGTCGAGGGGATTGGTGCCGAGATCAATATGGTGTTCCCGCTGGGTACGCACCTCTCGGAAATCAACAAACTGGCCAATGCCGACGTCAATATTTGCATGTACCGCGAATTCGGCCGTGCGCTGTGCGAAAACCTCGAACGGCCCTATTTGCAGGCACCGATCGGTTTGCACAGCACGACGGCATTCCTGCGACAACTAGGTGAAATTCTGGAGCTGGATGTCGAGCCGTTTATCGAGCGTGAAAAGCATACGACGATCAAGCCGCTTTGGGATTTGTGGCGTTCGGTAACGCAGGACTTTTTCACCACCGCGTCGTTTGCCATCGTCGCCAATGAGACCTACACCCGCGGTATTCGAAATTTCCTCGAAACCGATTTGGGATTGCCATGCACCTTTGCGGTCGCGCGCTGCCCGGGTGCGAAAACAGACAACCATGACGTACGCAAGCTCGTGCATGAAAACACACCGCTGGTGATGTTTGGCAGCTACAACGAGCGTATGTATCTGGCCGAGATCGGTTCGAAGGCACAGTACATACCGGCGTCGTTTCCCGGTGCGGTGATTCGCCGTCATACCGGCACACCGTTTATGGGTTACTCCGGCGCGACCTATATGGTGCAAGAGGTTTGCAACGCACTGTTCGATGCGTTGTTCCACATTCTGCCGTTGGGCTCGCAGCTCGATCAGGTCGACAGCACGCCGGCGCGTGTCGAAGACAGCGTGCGCTGGAGTGATGGCGCCAAACAGGTGTTCGATCAATACATCGCCGAGACGCCGGTGTTGGTGCGGATCTCCGCTGCCAAACGCTTGCGCGATGCCGTTGATGCTGACGCGCGTCAACGCGGCGCAGAAGAAGTGACGGATATCGATGTCCACCGGGTGTGTCGCAACACCCGTCATGCGGCAGCGTGACGCAGATCGCGCAGCTTTGTTGAGGGGAAAGAGATGAAAACAGCTAATGCATCAATGAGACATAGCCACCCATACGCAACGCAGTTTCGACTGCTGGCCGGGGTGTGTTTTTTGTGCATGTTACCGGTGGCACTGATCGCACGCGCATCCAACTGGCGCTGGCGGCCCTGGCCTCCGGGTCGTGAGGGGTATCGCTCCGTCTATCAGGAAGCGCTGACCAATGCGAAGACGGCAGCCGCGATTGCGCTGTCGGTATGAACAACCAGGTTTTATTGCGTTGCCTTGGCAGCGTAATGGAAACCCCTGCCGCGTGGGGTGTTACGCGGTAACGGCCATATGGCCAACGTCATAAGGAAAACCACTATGGCTGATCACGGTGGAGGCTCGATGTCGGGTCTGACCGAAAACGGGGCACGTGAATACCATAAATTATTTATGGGCAGCACGATCGCCTACATCATCGTCGCAATTGTGGCGCACTTTCTTGTCTGGGGCTGGAGAAGCTGGTTCCCGGGTGAAGGTGGGTATGCAAGCGTGATGGAATCAGTAGCACAAGTTGCTACTACGTTGCTCGGTTAGGAGGGCGCAACTATGTGGAAAATCTGGTTAATGTTCGATCCACGTCGGACGCTGGTAGCCCTCGTTGTGTTCCTGGCCGTGCTGGCCTTTTCGCTCCATTTCATCATGCTGTCTACGGACAGATTCAATTGGATCGAAGGCCCCAGCGCGTCAGCAACTCAGGGGGAATTGAGTCAGACGGAAGCGCTTCGCGCCCCGTCGGTACTCGAGTCCCTCAGCTGAGGCTACGGGTCAGCTCGGCCGCTTTCGGTGTGATGCCGAATAGCGTTCGCAGGAGGCGGTCGAGCTGTTTATTCGAGCAAATCGATAAGGCCGTATCAGTCGGCCGGTGACGGTCGACTTGCGGAGGAAAAGAAAATGTCGATGTTAAGTTTTGAAAAGCAATACCGGATAAAAGGGGGAACGCTTCTGGGGGGCGACTTGTTCGACTTCTGGATTGGACCTTTCTATGTCGGTTTCTTCGGGGTTCTGGGTGCGGTGTTCACGCTCCTGGGCGTCGCCATGGTGTTTTATGGCGCAGCGCTCGGTGATACGTGGAACGTTTGGTTGATCAACATTGCACCGCCCGCCATTAGTTACGGTTTGTCATTCGCGCCGATTAAAGAAGGCGGTCTGTGGCAAATCATTACCGTGTGTGCAACTGGGTCGTTTGTGTGTTGGGCGCTGCGAGAGGTCGAGATCTGTCGCAAACTTGGCATCGGTTATCACGTCCCTGTGGCATTCGGTTTTGCGATCCTTGCCTACGTCACACTGGTGATTATTCGACCGGTGTGGATGGGTGCCTGGGGGCATGCGTTCCCGTACGGCATCATGTCCCATCTCGATTGGGTGGCGAGCATCGGGTATCAGTATGTGAATTTCCACTACAACCCGGCGCATATGATTGCAATC
>JBCCZN010000021.1:0-22556 GCA_039187375.1 Pseudomonadota bacterium | reverse complement strand
GCACCGTGGTCAACACGATCAGGCCATCCAGTGCTTCGGCCATCTGTTGTTCTGCCTGCAGTCGTTGCCACTGCCACCCGGTACTGATCGCTGTCAGTAACAACGCCACCATTGCAATGACGAAACGTCGTGAAGACGCGTGATGCCAGAACCTACCCTTCCCTGTTGGCTCTGACATCGACCTGCTCCCTGGTAGACGCGTTGCGACATTGTCCAGCGGCGCGATGTCCGTTGCCGTTTAAAAATTGTCGCTAATCGTGGAGAAATGTCGACTAGCGCAATATCATCACGCCGTGCAACCGCGATAATGTCTGTTTGCACGGCACAGGAAGGCCATGCCTCGCCGATTCTTCAAGTCGATCAGTCCCAGTCGTCGCCATGTGATTGCACAGCGCTGGCTGAACCCTGTGCGTCATCTGCTCGACTCGCCAAACCTGTGGGCGATCCGACGTCGTGCCGTCGCACCGGGCGTCGCTGTGGGATTATTCTGGGCCTGGCTGCCCATGCCCGGCCATACCTTTTGGGCAGGATTGAGCGCCATCGCGCTCAAGGTGCACCTGCCGTTATCCATGATCCTGACCTGGGTGACCAATCCGTTGACGATTTTACCGATGTACTACGCGGCCTATCGTCTTGGCGGTTGGGTGCTCGGCATGCCGCCGCGTGAGTTCACCTTTGAGATGAGCCTGGACTGGCTGACCGGAGAGTTTGTGGCAATCTGGCAGCCTCTGGTACTCGGTTGTGTCCTCGCCGGCGCGCTCAGTGCGCTGATCGGCTATGTTTTGGTTGATCTGTTATGGCGAACCCGAGTTGGAGACTACCTACGCGAGCGTCAGGCAAGAATCCGTCACAGCCGCGCCTGAAGGCGCAGAACACGTTGCGCTAACCCATCGTCCGGGCATTGACCAGCTGACCATCACGCAACGTCAGTTCGCGGTCCATTCGCGCCGCGATGCTGGCATCGTGGGTGACGATCACAAGACTGGTGCCAAAATCCTTGTTTAGCGACAGCATCAACGCCAACACCTGCTCACCGGTTTCACGATCGAGGTTACCAGTCGGCTCGTCAGCGAGCACCAGACGCGGACGCGTTACCAGTGCGCGTGCTACCGCCGCACGCTGACGCTCGCCACCAGACAATTGCGAAGGCCTGTGATCCAGCCGGGCCGACAGACCGACACGATCAAGAATATCGCGCGCCGCCTGCATTGCCTGATCACGCGCCGCGCGACGGATCAACAGCGGCATGGCAACATTTTCTATCGCCGAAAATTCCGGTAGCAAATGATGAAATTGATAAACAAACCCCATCATCTCATTGCGCATCACACCTCGCTCGTTGTCACTCAGGCTTGACAGGTTGCGTCCCTGAAGTTCGATATCGCCAGCAGTTGGCGCATCCAGACCGCCTAGCAACTGCAGCAGCGTCGTCTTACCTGAGCCGGATGCCCCAACAATGGCAATGGTCTCGCCCGATGCGATATCCAGATCCACCTCGTCGAGCACCACGACGCGTTTTTCACCCTCAACGAAACTCCGGCTAACGCCCGTGCAGCGCATAATGGGCTTGGATTGGTCATTCAAAGCGTAGCTCCTCAGCAGGCTTGGTCTGGGATGCGCGCCAGGCAGGATACAACGTTGCCGCGAATACCAAAATCAGGGCTACCCCCACAACCTGCAGCACATCTTTCCAACGCAAATCGCTGGGCAGGTCACTAATGAAATACACATCGGCAGCCAACAACGTAATACCGAATGTGGCTTCAACACTGGCGACAATGGTCTCAAGGTTCAGGCTAACCAGCGCCCCGAGCGCGACACCAGCGAATGCACCGACGACGCCAATCAATGCTCCCTGAGTGACAAAGATGCCCAGAATGCTGGACTTCGACGCGCCGAGAGTTCGCAATATCGCTATATCCGAGCGCTTGCTGCGCACCACCATCACCAGCGTCGACACAATGTTGAATGCCGCCACCGCGATCACCAACATCAAGATGACGGCGAGAATCGACTTGGTGATCTGGATTGATCTGAAAAATGCGCCATGACGCCGCGTCCAGTCGCTGATCAGCACACCGCCACCCTGAGCCACAGCAACTTCCCGCGCAATGGCCGATGCGTCGAACAGGTTATCGACCTGTAGCCGCAATCCGGTCACGTCCTCGCCCATTCGCAGCAGCCTGGCAGCATCATCGATGTGCACAAACGCATAACGCCGATCAAATTCATACATCCCGGCACGGAAAATCCCTGCGACCGTGAATCCACGCAGGCGCGGTAAAATACCCGCTGGCGTGACCGTGCCTTCCGCCAGCATCATGGTCAGTTTGTCGCCAACACCAACGTCCAACGCGGCAGCCAGTTCCTCGCCAATGATCACGCGGTAAGCCCGCGGCATCAGTGCATCAAAACTCCCGTCTGCCGTTAGGCGAGCCAGGTCCGCAACGTCGGCTTCCAGCGCAGGATCTACGCCGCGCAAAATGACCCCACTTAGCGACTGGGTGGCAGCCGCCAGTGCTTGCGCTTCAATGTACGGTGCACTGGCGAGCACCCTGGGCGATTGATTCGCTTCCTCGCGGCGGCTGGGCCAATAGTCCAGTCGGCCCTGCATGCCTTCAATCGTCGCGTGTGAGGACATCGCCAACAGTCGATCAGTGAGCTCGCGCTCAAAACCGTTGACCACCGACAACACGACAATCAACACCGTAATGCCAATCGCGACGCCCAGCATCGAAATCACAGAAATGAACGAAACAAAACGGGTGCCAGATCTGGCACGCACGTAGCGTCGACCAATGAGCGTCTCAAACGCCATCGACTAGCTATACCTCAATGCTTGCGCCGGATGTACTGCGGCTGCCTGACGCGCTGGATACCAGGTCGCTAACGTGGTCAACAACAAGGCAAGGCCCGCGATCGCCAGAATCTGCATGCTCTTCACCTCTGAGGGGATTACCGTCATCACATACACATCCGATGGCATCACCTGAAAACCAACCAGTCGCTCCAGGAACGCGGCCACTTCGGTGACGTTGAGTGCCAGCATCGTGCCGCCCAACACGCCAACCAACACACCCAGCCAGCCAATAATCAACCCCTGGATAAAGAACACGCGCACCACACCCTCGGATGACAATCCCAGGGTGCGCAAAATCGCGATATCGGTTTCCTTGTCGGTCACCACCATCACCAGGCTGGCAATAATATTGAATGCCGCCACGCCAATTACCAATGACAACATCAGTGCCATCATCGTCTTCTCAAGACGAATCGCGCGAAAATAACTGGCGTTCTCGGCGCTCCAGTCACTGACGACATAGTCGGTTCCGAGCGCCTCCGCAATCGCCTGGCCAACCTGCGCCGCGCGCAACACATCAACGACATCGACACGCAACTCACTGACCGCGCTTTGCAGACCGACCAATGTCGCCGCATCTTGCCAGTGCATGTAGGCAACCCGGGCGTCATAGTCCGGCACACCCGAATCGAACAAGCCTGCGACATTAAATCGAACTAGTCGCGGACTGACCTGACCGTCCGTGACGCGCGGCACGAGCAAGGTAATCGACTCGCCAGGCGACACGACGAGATCGAGCGACAAATATCGCCCGAGAATCAGGCCCTGCTCACCGGCACGCAACGATTCGAGTGCACCGGCGCTGACCGCGCGTGCCAGCCCCCCGTCATTGAGTTCAAATTGCGGATCAATGCCCTCGATGAGCAGCGGAATTAACCGTCCACCGGCCCGCGCCATCCCCTCAGCAGTCACGGCGGGCCGCGCACGCGTGACATCCTGGAATTCACCGACACGCGCTGCCACGGCTCGCCAGTCGGACAATCCGCCTGAGGCCGCCTTGATCGTTACATGCGCCTGCATATCCAGTAGACGGGTGCGCAGTTCCCGCTCAAAGCCGTTCATCACCGACAGAATCGTAATCAGTGCCGCAACACCAATCGCGATACCGATCAACGATGCAACGCTGATAAACGAGGCAATTCGAGTCGATTGACGCGAGCGCAGATAACGCATCGCGATGAGGAATTCCACACCGGCGCTCATGCGCGGATTAAACCACAGCGACGCGCTGGCGGCGATTAGGAGACGTGGTTCACGGAATCACCCCCCACATGGTTCAGGCCGACATAATTTCAGTGTTATTCTCAAATCTGCTGTGAATCCCTAGGAGACTGCTGATGCGAGTGCCTGTTTTGTCTGCCCTGATTGCCGCCACCGGACTGCTGTTCAGCGCACCACTAACAGCCGATACACTGGATGTGGGCACCGCCGCGCTGGTCGACGACAGCAAACCCCAGCGTGGCATGACCATGCAACGGGTTGAATCGAACTGGGGACAACCCAACTCACGCCGCTCTGCGGTGGGGCAGCCGCCGATCACCCGCTGGGAATACAATGGCTTTACCGTCTATTTCGAGCACGACCGAGTGATTCATACGGTTTTATCCCGCAATTAGACAACGCCTACGACTGCCACCGGCCTAAGCGTCGATGTGGCATACTTCGCGCCCGCTCACAGCGGGCGTTTTGCGTTTATGAATCTGCATTCCCTACTCTGTTCAACCGGTGCCAATCAGCGCGCCGCTATCGACACGTTGCCTGAGGCAGCGGGCGGGCTATATGGTGCCAGCGATGCCCTGATGCTTAGCCGCTTGGCGGCACAGCTATCGACACCCGTCTTGCACATAGCCGAAGACCAGCAAAGTGCTGACCGACTCGAAGCCGAAGCCCGTTTCTTCGCCGACGCGGCACTACCAATTCTGCATTTCCCGGACTGGGAGACGCTGGCGTACGATAATTTCTCACCCCATCAGGACATCATTTCACAGCGCTTGCGCGTACTGGGCCGGTTACCTCAGCTCAAGCGCGGACTGTTGATTGTCGCTGCCCCGTGCCTGCTGCATCGACTTCCCCCAACCGACTATGTCGCTGCCCATTCATTGCGACTGGCGCAAGGACAATCGCTGGATTTGGATCTGTTTGTTGGTGGGCTTGCCGAATCAGGCTACCTGCGCGTCCCGCAGGTGGGCGCACACGGCGAATTTGCGGTGCGCGGATCGTTGATTGATCTGTTCCCGATGGGCAGCGAGGCGCCATTGCGGATCGATCTGTTCGATAATGAGATCGAGAGCATCCGGTTCTTCGATCCGGACTCGCAACTCTCGCAGGACAAGATTGATCACGTCGATATCCTGCCCGCCCGCGAGGTGCCGCTCGACCCGGATGCCATCAAGGCGTTTCGCCAGCGTTTTCGTGAACGATTCGCCGGTGAATCGCAGCAATCGGAAGTGTATCGGGACGTCTCCAATGGCATTGCTCACGGTGGCATTGAATACTATCTCAGCCTGTTTTTTGATCGCACCGCAGCGCTGCTCGACTATCTACCTGCGACAACCCTGATCACGCACACACCGGATATCGATGAACTGCTGGACTATGCCTTTGAAGAGGCCCGCAGCCGGTTCGAAGTTCTGAGTAGTGTTGGCGATCGACCGTTAATTCCGCCAAACGAAGCGTTTATCACACCGGACGCCTGGCGCACTCGCCAGCAATCGCACCCGCGCATGGCGTTGTCGCGCGAAAAACGCACCGATCAGTTGCAGCCACTGTCTCAACCGCTGCCACCGCTGGCACTGGATGCCAGCCGTGAGAATGCTGCCCACGCCTTCAGTGATTTTTTGAACCAACGCCGCGCACAGCGAACCGTGCTGGTCGCTGAGACTGCCGGTCGCCGCGAAGCGTTGCTGGAGCTGTGCCAGGCGCATCAGTTCGTACCCACACGCATCGATAGCTGGTCTCACGCTCTGGCCGGTTCGGAACGACTCAGCATTGTTATCGGCCCCATCGCCAGCGGCATGTTGCTGGATGACGGCAAACTTGCGCTGGTGCCTGAGCAGGCCGTGTTTGGTCAGCGATTAAAGCGCCGGCAGCGCCGACGTCGCAAGGCAGGCGATCCGGAAAATGTCATTCGTGCGCTCAGCGATCTATCTATCGGTGCACCGGTGGTCCATGAAGCGTATGGCGTGGGTCGTTATCGTGGATTACAAACGCTTGATGCCGGCGGTGTCACCAGTGAATTCCTGACGCTGGAATACGCCGGTGGCGACAAACTCTACGTACCGGTGCATTCGCTACAGTTGATTTCTCGCTATACCGGCGCGTCGGCTGATAAGGCACCACTCCATAAACTGGGCAGCGACCAGTGGTCCAAAGCGCGCCGCAAAGCTGCCGAGAAGGCGCGTGACGTTGCGGCCGAGTTACTCGACGTCTATGCACGGCGTGCCGCACGCCAGGGCGTCAGTCAGCCGGTCCCTGCGTTAGAGTACCGCCAGTTTGAAGCGGAATTTCCGTTTGAGCTGACCGAAGACCAAGCAACCGTGATAGACGAGGTGCTCGACGATCTGCGCGAAGGCACACCGATGGATCGGGTCGTTTGCGGTGACGTCGGATTCGGTAAAACTGAAATCGCACTGCGCGCCGCATTTGCCGCGGTTCAAAATCACCGCCAGGTTTTGGTATTGGTGCCGACGACATTGCTGGCACAACAGCACTTCCAGACCTTTCAGGATCGATTCGCCAACTGGCCCGTCCGCATCGAACAGCTCTCTCGCTTTCGGTCAAAAAAGAACGTCGATGCAACACTGGAAGGCCTGCGCAGTGGCTCGGTCGATATAGTCATCGGTACGCATAAACTGCTCAGCCACACCAAAGACTTCAAAGCCCCGGGCCTTGTCATCATCGATGAAGAACACCGCTTCGGTGTGCGCCACAAGGAAGCACTGAAGTCGCTGCGTTCGGAGATTGACGTGCTGACGCTGACGGCAACGCCGATACCCAGAACGCTGAATATGGCGCTGGGCGGCTTGCGCGAACTCTCACTGATCACCACACCACCCGCCGACCGACTTTCGGTCAAGACATTCGTCACACGTTGGAATGAAGGACTGATACGAGAGGCCTGCCTGCGAGAGATTCGTCGTGGCGGCCAAGTGTATTTTGTGCACAACCGCGTTGAGGACATCGAACGTATCGCCCATGAATTAGGCGAATTGGTACCCGAGGCTACAATCGGGATCGGTCACGGGCAAATGAGCGAACGTGAACTGGAGCAGGTGATGTTTGATTTCTATCACCGCAAGTTCAACCTCTTCGTTTGCACCACAATTATTGAATCAGGCATTGATGTACCCAGCGCCAATACCATTCTGATCAATCGAGCCGATCGTTTTGGCTTGGCGCAGCTTCACCAGATGCGTGGCCGTGTGGGTCGCTCGCATCATCGTGCCTACGCTTATTTGCTCACGCCAGGTCGCAAGTCGATGACCGCCGACGCGATCAAGCGACTGGAAGCGATCGAGTCACTGGAAGACCTAGGCGCGGGCTTTGCGTTGGCCAGTCACGATCTGGAAATTCGCGGTGCCGGTGAGCTACTCGGTGAAGGTCAAAGCGGACAAATTCAGGAAATCGGTTTCTCTATGTACACCGAATTACTGACCGATGCGGTCAAGTCACTGCGAGCTGGTCAGGAGCCCTCGCTGGACAAGCCGCTCAATGCCGGCGTCGAGATTAATCTGCATGTACCTGCTTTGCTGCCGGAGGACTATGTGAGCGATGTGCATCTGCGACTGATGACCTACAAACGTCTCGCCAGTTGCGAGGATGATGATGGGCTAAAAGACATGCAGGTGGAGTTGATTGACCGCTTTGGTTTGTTGCCGCCACAAACCAAGATGCTAATTCGCATCACCGCGCTAAAAATGGCGGCGGAGCGTCTTGGTATCAACAAAATTGACGCCAGCGATGCCGGCGGCTATCTGCGCTTTGACAGCGATACGCCCGTACAACCGTTGTCATTGATCAAGCTGGTTCAGGGGCAACCGGATCGTTACAGCCTGAGCGGCAGTGACCGCCTGCGTTTCAAGCGTGACATGCCAGACGGCGACAGTCGTGCTGATGTGGTTGAACGACTGTTGCGCCATCTCGCCAAGGGCATCGTTGCAGCACAAAGCACAACAAGCTGACTTGCAAAACCCCACCGGCAGGCGTCACCATTCCGTTATGAACGCCAAACAACTAAATCAAACGATTGCTGGTCTGATTTTGCTTCTCACCACGGTGACTGGCTTGGCACAGGATGCGCAACCCACGCCAGATGCGCCGCCACCGCCACCGGAATATGAAATCGAGTTGATCGTGTTCGAATACGTCGGCGGTGTCGTCGGCAGCCGCGAAGACTGGGACTACATCGACACCGGACGGGCGCAAAAACAGGCCGAACTCGACGCGATCGCGGACGCGCTAGTCGAAAGCGAGCCGATACCGATTGAGGTGATGGAGCCAGACACCCAAGAGCCAACACCCGAACGTTTGCCGCTCGAGTTCACGCCACTGATTCGCGATGACTTTCTGTTGCCAGACATCGAAACCAAGATGCGCAACAGCCGCGACTATAGGCCTATCTATCATGCTGCCTGGCGCCAGGTCATTTACGATGCAGCCAATGAATCTCCGCTACCAATTGGCCGTGTTGGTCAACCGCCAGAGAGCCTGACCGGTGACACGTCGATCTATGTATCGCGTTTTTTGCACCTGAAACTGGATCTGCAATTGACCAAGACCCGTACAGGCGAAAATGGCGAACCGATGGCACCACTGGTATACACGCTCAACGAGCGTCGCAAAATGCGCAGTGGCGAGCTGCACTTCTTCGACCATCCGCGATTTGGTGCAGTGGTATTGATCAGCCGGACTGACTAGTCGGCTGTCTCTCCGGGCCGGCGTCCTCGGTCTCACCCGCAATAATCGCACTCAAAGTCTTGTAGCTGGCAGTGCCGCTGAGACTAACTGTTTTATCTGCCAGGCACAGACGATTGCGTCCATTACGCTTGGCCTCATACAGTGCATCATCGGCGCGTCGATATAACTCGTCTCGATTTTCACCACGAATGAACTCTGCAAGGCCAAATGAAGCCGTGACCTGCAACGACGTATCCGAAGTCGGACAGTCCACATCGATTTCCGAGACAGCAATACGCAGTTTCTCGGCCAAGCGTCGTGCCTGATCCAAACCCGATGCGCCCGCAAGAATCACGAACTCCTCACCGCCAGCACGATACACGTCATCGGTCGGCTCGATCGACACTTGCAACGTATCAGTAATCGCGTGTAGCACCGTATCACCCACCGCATGCCCGTGCAGATCGTTGACCGACTTGAAATGATCGATGTCCATCATGATCAAGACAAACGGGCGCTTGAGATCTTGTGACTGGCCAATCAGCGCCTCGAGTTTCTGGTCCAGCGCCCGCCGGTTTCCGACGCCAGTTAGCGGGTCCAACAGCGTCATCAGGTGTAGCTGCCGACGCTGACCTGCTGTCATGGCGGCAAACGCGATCGACAAAGCAACGGTCACCGTCAAAGACCCCAGGAACAATGCGATCTGATTGCTGTTGCCCGATGCCAGTATGACCGGCAGGATCGACAGCACAGTGATCAACGAGACCAGCAGCGCCTCCATCGGCTTGAGCAAATAAAACAAACATACGAGCCCCGGGTAGGCCCAGAGCAACTGATCGCCACCGCGAATTCGGATTGTAATGACGACCGTGATGATTGATAGCAGCGCCATGCAAACACTGGCGATGCGCACGGCCCCTCTGACGTAGACCGCCCAGGCGATGGCGGTCAGTCCAATCACCGCAACCGCATCAATGGCGGCGACCAGGTAGTTTCCTTCAGCAAGCCGAAAGAACACCATCGGGCCGATGCCGATAATGCCGGAGAATGCCAACATGATTGGCATCCATTCTTCGAGTGAGAGCTTACGCAATCGCATACAGTCAAAGCGGCTGTAACGCTAGGATCTTTATGACTTTCGGGTGATTATTCTGCCATCAACCAGGCCTGCAACAAGGTCTGCGCCTGCGCCCGAGCTGATGCAACATGCAGTTCCAATTGAGCGTGAATGTCCTCACCATCACCCCTGCCCGCCGCGACGTTGACCACCAGGCCAATACTGGCATAGTCAATATCCAACTCACGTGCCAGCACCGCCTCCGGCATACCGGTCATACCGATTAGCCGGGCGCCGTCACGTTCAAGTCGATCGACTTCCGCGGCACTCTCCAAGCGCGGCCCCTGAGTCACAGCCATCACACCCCCATCGTGCAATGTGACTTGGGCCTGCCTGGCCGCACGTCGCAAGCTATTGCACAGACTGAGTGAATACGGCGTATCGAACGACACGTGTTGTAACGGCGCGGTCACACCGTCGAAGAACGTATTGTCACGGCCCCAGGTATAGTCGATCAATTGCGAAGGCATCGCCAATTGTCCACAAACTCTGGAATCGCCAATGATGCCGACTGCGTTAAGCGCGACAATCTGGCGAACACCAAGATCTGCCAAGCCGCGCAGATTGGCGCGATAGTTGATCCGATGCGGCGCAACGTCATGTCCTGGGCCATGGCGCGACAAAAACCAGCACCGCTGTCCCGCCACCTCAATACACTCTGCCGGCGCACTACAACGACCAAACTGGTTCGCAAGCTGACGCGTTTCAATCATCTCAGCACCGTGCCAGCGCTCGGTGCCTGTACCCCCAATCACCGCACGTGTCGTCACGCTACCAATCTCCGCTGCCCGCCAAAGACTGGCCCAGCGCGTCGGATAATGCCGACTGGGCCTGCTGCCAGCGCGGCAAGTCTCGCAACAGAGCACCATCGAAATTGCGCGCACCCCGTAGTCGCGCCAAGCGCACCATGGCACGTGGATCAGCATGTTCGCGCAGCGCATCGACCACACGCTCGGCGGCAGGCCGGTCATTGCAAACAAGTAACATGTCGGTGCCTGCTTGCAGCACTGCCTGCGCACGCTGAACGATATCGCCAAAGCCATTGGTTGCCTTCATCGACAAATCGTCGGAAAACACGGCACCGCGAAAACCGATCCGCTCACGCAACTCTTGTTGCAACCACCATTCGGAGAAACTGGCCGGTAACGAATCCAACTCGCTGTAAACAACATGAGCCGTCATGATTGCCGGTAGACCGCTGGCCAACATACGCTCGAAAACCGACAAGTCTTCGCTGATCTGAGCGTATTCCCGGCGATCGACTGGCAGCTCTTCATGTGAATCGGCCACGACCGCGCCATGTCCAGGATAGTGCTTTCCAACCGCCTGCATGCCAGCCTCACGCATCCCATGCATCAACGAATTCGCCAGCGACACAACGGCATCGGGTTTTCGATGCAGCGAACGGTCTCCCACCACGCGACTGACACCGCGGTGCAAATCGAGCACCGGCGCGAACGACAGATCGATCCCACAGGCCAGTAGCTCCGCCGCCATCAACCAACCCGCATCACGCGCTAACGTTTTCGCTTTAGCAGCGTCCTGGTTATAGATCAATCCAAACCAGCCAGCCGGCGGCAATACCGAAAACGGCTCGCCAAATCGCTGGACTCGCCCGCCCTCCTGATCCACGGCGATCAACAAACCTGGTGAGCGAAGCGCCTGGATTTCCTGCACCAGTGCCTGCAACTGCTGCGGTGATTCGAAATTTCGCTTAAACAGGATGACACCGCCCACCGCCGGCTGCTGGAGCAGGTCCCTGTCTGCCGGCGTCAGCCCGGTGCCTTCAACAGCGAGCATCACTGGGCCAAGCGTCATGCCGCAACCTGAGTTTGATCAAATACGGCGATCGACTCTACATGTGCCGTATGCGGGAACATGTTCATCACCCCGGCCGCCGTCAAAGTGTAACCCTGCGTCGTCACCAACAAACCGGCATCGCGCGCCAGCGTGCCGGGATGGCAGGAAATATAGACAATGCGCGGCGCACCCAGTTGGGCCGCCTTACTGGCAAACAACGCCGCGCCCGCGCGTGCCGGATCAAGCAAAATACGGTCCCAGCGTTGCGACAACAACGCCTGCCAGGTTGCTTCATCCTCCAGGTCTCCGGTTGCGAAACTGGCGTTATCGATCTGATTTTTGCTGGCATTTGATCGCGCACGTTCAGTCAAACCAACCAGTCCCTCAACGCCATGCACGTGGTCGACATGTCGGGCAATCGGCAAGGTGAAGTTGCCGATACCAGAGAACAAATCCAACACGCGATGCTGTGGCTTCAGTGCCAGATACTCCAGTGCAAGATTGACCATGTGCTCGTTCATGGCAGCATTCACCTGAATGAAATCGCTGGGCTCAAACCACAGTGTGACGTCGTGAGCTGCAAGCCGATACAGCAACGGTGGCGGCGTACCGCGCGCGGGATCCTCCAATGGGTGGATGCTGTCAGGCCCACCAGGTTGCAATAAACACCAAATATTGTGTGCCCGCGCAAACGTACGCAGTGTTTCAGTATCCTCATCTGAGGGCGTGTCGAGAACCCGGAATATCAGATACACGACGGGCGCCCCGTCATGCTCGCTGTCACCCACCGCCAGCTCGATTTGTGGCAGCCTGCGTGCAATCGACAAAGTCGCGATCATCTCCGCCAATGGTGTGATCAACGCATCGACCGAGGCGACCAACACCGGACAACGCTTCATGTCAGTGATGTAGGGTTTATAGCGTTCGCGAAACCCGACCAATACACGCCCCTTGCCATCGACATACTTCACGCCGAGCCGCGCGCGGCGGCGGTAATGCCAGTTGCCGGTCGACAACGGCACTAACCATCGCGACGGCGTAACCTGGCCGGTGCGCTCCAGATTATCGACCAGCACCTGATGTTTGGCCTGCAGTTGTGCATCATTGCTCAGGTGTTGCATGACGCAGCCGCCACACTGCCCGAACACGTCGCACTCCGGGTCAACGCGATCCTCCGATGGCTCAAGGATTTCCAGCGCCGTGGCCTCATCATAGTTGCGTTTGCGTCGTGCTCGCTGCCACAAGACGCGCTCGCCGGGCAAAGCACCGGCCACGAATACGGTTTTGCCATCAGTTTCGGCAATGCCGCGGCCGTCATGCGTTAGCGCACGAATCGACGACTCCTGTGGCTCACGCGGAAATCGGCTGGCCTTACGACCCATCGGCGCTTTCCTGAAGCTGCCAGGCGTTGGCGTAGGCTTGCCAGTGTTCGCCCTCGGTCGATTCAACAAACGTCAGCGCCAATTCACGTTCCTGCCGCAATTGTTGATCGTCCAGACGACCACGCAGATGCTCGAAGTGGGCAAACACCAGCCAGGTATTGAGTACGTCCGTCTCGCAATATTGCCGGATACGCCGAATCTCACCCTGCTGCCAGGCGGCATACACCTTGTCACCGCTCATACCGAGTTTACCCGGCAAGCCGAGCATCACGGCGATGTCATCCAGTGGCGCCCGACCCCGGTTATTGAAGCCAGCCAACACATCCATCAGGTCGATGTGTCGCCAGTGATAACGACTGAGATAGCTGTTGTAACGAAAATCACGATGATTGTCGCCGTTCTCCCAATACATCGGCGCGCTAACCCCATGCAACAACGCACGGTAGTGCAGGACCGGCAGATCAAATCCGCCCCCATTCCATGACACCAGGTCCGGACTAAAACGCTCAATGCCGTCAAAAAAGCGCCGAATCATCTCCGCCTCGTCGGCATCCTCATCACCCAGAGACCAGACTCGAAATTGATCGCCTTGTCGCAAGGCAACCGAAATCGCAACGACGCGTTGCAGATGCAGTGGCAAAAAATCGCTGCCGGTCTTTTCACGCCGCTTTGCCATCATTGCCTCAGCCACATCGGCATCGCCGAGTTGGTCAAGCTGCAGCAGTTTGCGTCCGCTATCGACATCCGGAATCGTCTCGATGTCAAAGGTCATGTATTGCATCGGTTAATGACCCGCTACCATGCGTGCCTGCACCATCAACCGTTTCATCTCAGCTACCGACGCACCCATCCCGTCAAAAACGCTACGCGCGATAATCGAATGTCCAATATTCAGTTCGACTATCTGGTGAATCGCCGCGATCGGATGCACGTTGTGATAATGCAAGCCATGCCCAGCGTGCACCCGCAAACCCACGCTAGCAGCATGCTCCGCGGCGTTGGTGATACGCGTTAACTCCTGTGGATCACCAGCAACACCGCCATGGGCAAAGGCGCCCGTGTGCAATTCGACAACCGGCGCCGCGACCGCCTTGGCCGCATCAATCTGGCGCTTGTCCGGATCGATAAACAGTGACACCCGGATACCGGCATCCGACAAAGCGAGTACCGCATCAACGATGCGCGCCTTCTGACCAGCCACATCCAGACCGCCCTCGGTCGTCAGCTCTTCACGTCGCTCCGGCACCAGGCAGACATCGGCCGGTCGCAGCGCCACTGCAAACGCAATCATCTCATCGGTAACCGCCATTTCCAGATTGACGCGTGTCTGGGTGCTCGCCTGCATACGCTCAACATCGTCGGGTTGAATATGTCGGCAATCCTCTCGCAGATGCATCGTGATGGAATCGGCACCATGCCGTTCCGCCACCAGCGCTGCCGCAACCGGGTCCGGATAACGCTCACCACGCGCTTGCCGCAGTGTGGCCACGTGGTCCACATTCACCCCCAGGTCAATCTGCATTGTCATTGGTTTCCCCTATCGCGACGCATCGCTTTCAAAACCTCACGCGTCTGCAACGGACGCTCTCCTAGATGCCAGTCTATCGCTTGTGTCAGCACTTGCCGAGCGGCCGTTAGAACCGCTTCATCCGACCATTGACGTGCAGCCATAGCGAGAATGATCTGGCCGTTAATCGCAGCGCGATTGCCAGCAACCGCCACCGTGGTTTCAAACCCCCGCTCTGGCGAAAAGCGATAATACCGCTGCGGGTCGATGGCAACACCCTCATAGTCATGACCCCACGGTATACCCACGCCCAACACGTCGAGTAAATCCGATTCAAAATCTCGTAAAGGTGCATGCGGGGCCTGCGCCTTACTGAGCTTTTGCAGTGCCTCACCGTAGACGGCGAACAGCTCGGGCTGTGGGTCGAACCGGTGTGTCAGGCGCAACAGCAGTTCGTTGACATAGAACGCCGATAACAGGTTGTCACCGTGCATCGACAACACCGCGCCCGGCGCGCGCTCGACGTCACTCATCGTAACCAGGTCTCGACGACCTACCCAAGACACCAACAGTGGCCTGAATGGCTGCAGCAGGCCACGGTGAGGACTCTTGGGACGCTTTATGCCGCGTGCCACCATCGAGACCCGGCCGAAGCCAGCTGTCATCAGGTCAACGATCTGGCTGGAGTCACGATAGTCGCGCCGGTGCAATACCCACGCCGGCTCGAGTCGAACGCGTGCATCAGCCATCAATCTGCCTATTGGGTGTCCAGGTCAAACCCAAGACGCATTAACTCTCTCTCGCTATCGGCCCAGTTGTCACGCACCTTGACCCACAGTTCGAGATGGACCGATTGCTGCAACAAGCGATTCAACTCACGCCGTGCAGCACTGCCGATTGCCTTGAGCGTTTGCCCCCCTTTACCAACGACAATCCCCTTTTGCGAGCCACGTTCCACCAGAATGACTGCGTGGACAATTTGGCGTTCCGCCTCTTGCTCACGCCGCTCAACCTGGACGGTGATTCCGTAAGGCAGCTCTTGTCGCAGCCGCAAGGTGAGTTTCTCTCGAATAATCTCACCGATACGGAAATTCATATCCCGATCAGTTTTCATATCCTCTGGAAACAGTGGCGGTGAGATCGGCATCAACGCCGTCAGCACCTCGGTCAACGAATCGAGTTGATCACCCTTGAGCGCTGAGACGGGGAGAATATCGTGTAGCTCACGGCGCGCCCGCAGTGCCTCTATGGCAGGCAACAGACTACGCTTGTCGCGCAATAGATCTACCTTGTTTAGCACACCAATAATTGGTTGCTTACAGGCTGCGAGCTTGGTCACGACGTTATCGTCCAGCGGATGCCAACGATCGGCCTCGACGAGCCATAAAATCGCGTCCGCCTCACCCAAGGCATGCGTGGCGGTTTTGTTCATCATCTGATTGATCGCCTTGCGCTCGCCAACATGTAAACCCGGCGTATCGATATAAATCAGCTGTACGCAAGGTGCGGTCTGTACACCCAGAACTCGGTGTCGGGTGGTCTGAGGTCGTGGCGACACGATACTGACCTTATCGCCCACCAGACGATTGATCAGTGTCGACTTGCCTACATTAGGTCGACCCACTACCGCCACGAACCCGCACCGGTAGTCTTCATCCCATTCCATCATTGCTGCACCCTGCCGAGCATTTGTCGTGCCGCTTGTTGCTCCGCCATACGACGACTAGTAGCCGTTGCGACCTCTTGATGGCCAAGTTCGACTACTTCACAGGCCATCGTAAACTGGCGCGCATGCGGCGGTCCGACTGTCTCAACCAGTGTGTATTGCGGTAATTCCAGTCCACGCGCCTGCAGCCACTCCTGCAATAGTGTCTTGGCATCCTTATTCGCATCATCGAGCGTCAGTGCTGCGAGACGCTGCGCGTAGATCTGTATGATCACACGCTTGGCAACATCAAATCCCTGATCGACAAACACGGCTCCGAGCAGCGCCTCAAAGGCATCTGCCAGGATCGAATCGCGCCGAATACCGCCGGACTTACGCTCACCCGGCCCCAGCTCGATGACCTCACCCAGTTCATAATCACGCGCGATCTCAGCGAGCGTTTGATCTCTCACCAGTCGCGAGCGCAGCCGACTCAGTACGCCCTCTTCATTGGTTGCAAAACGGCTATACAACGCCTCGGCAATCACGCAGCCTAGCACCGCATCGCCGATGAACTCCAAACGCTCATTATTGCCACCACCAGCACTGCGATGGCGAAAGGCAAGTTCAAAAAGACCAGGATCTGCAGGCGTTACAGCAAGCCGCGCGAACAGCTTGCGCCTGGCTGATTCGATCCGTTCGGTCAACGCACCACAGTCATTCGGTGGTTGAAGTCCACCGCAAAATTGATGTTGGCGATAAACGGTACCGAATTCGAGTAAGCAACCGACACTTCATATCCGGTTTCTACCTTTTTAACCTCGACATCCCGTACGTGGATGATGCGCACACTGTCAACATCGAAGCGCTTGAGAATTGCCTCCTGAATCTGGCGCTTGTTGGCGCCTTCACCGCTCAACTCCTCTTGCACGCCATCGAAGGTCGCACGAATTTTCATATCTTCCATATACACCGGAAATAATCGCAAACCGGCGAACATGACCAGTCCGACTAACAGGAAGATGATCAACAGACCCAAAAAGGTACGCCCACTCTGACGGGCAGCGAACGGGTAACGATTTAATGTGTCAACGTGGTGCATAACGGCTCCGGCACACTGTTCCATGTCAATTATTGTATCTTATCGCCGATTCGCGACCAGCGAGGCATGTCCCATAATTGCCAACTCATCCAGATACGCGTGGCGCGTCCAACCAAATTGGCTTCCGGCACACAACCTACGTCTGGAAATCGGCTGTCTCGCGAACTATCGCGATTATCACCCATCATGAAGTAGCAGTCTTCACCCACGGTGACATCGAATTCCCCCCCGTAGCGGCTTTGAATCAGTACTTCATGTGACTGCTCGCCAAACGTCTCCTTGAATACCAACCCGCGATTGCGTGGGTTGCGGAATTCACCAAATTGCTCGAACGAGACCCGCTCGCCGTTAACTGATAACACGTGGTTGCGATACGACACCCGATCTCCAGGCAAACCGATGACCCGCTTGATAAAGTTGATGCTGTCATTACCCGGTTTCCTGAATACCGCCACATCGCCCCGCTGTGGCGCACCAGTCTCGAAAATCTTGTTGTTTAACACCGGCAAGCGCAAGCCATAGGCGTATTTGGAGACCACGACGAAATCACCGATCAGCAGCGTCGGCAACATCGATTCTGACGGAATTCGGTAGGGCTCAAATATGAACGAGCGCAGTACCAGAATGACCGCGAGAATCGGAAAAAATGCCCGCGAGATATCCACCATAAAAGGCAGCTTGATCGTGCCATCTGGTTGCGGTTGGCGTTGCTTGGACCAAACGAATTTGTCGAATAGAACCACAGCACCGCTAAGAAACGTGGCCAATACAAACATCAACGGTAAATTGACCCATTCAGGAAACATCGTTGCACTCACCCATCAACTTTAAGAACCGCCAAGAATGCCTCTTGCGGAATTTCGACCGAGCCAACCTGTTTCATTCGCTTCTTACCGGCCTTTTGTTTTTCTAGCAGCTTACGTTTTCTGGTGATGTCACCACCGTAGCACTTCGCTGTCACGTTTTTACGCAGCGCCTTGACTGTGCTGCGAGAGATAATCTGATTGCCGATCGCTGCCTGAATCGCTACATCGAACATCTGTCTGGGTATTAACTCCCGCATCTTGTCGACCAGATCGCGACCGCGAGACTGGGCGCGCTCGCGATGCACGATGATCGACAACGCATCCACGCGATCCTTGTTGATGAGAATATCCAGACGTACCAGATTGGCGGCTTCATAGCGCGCAAATTGATAATCGAATGAAGCAAAGCCGCGACTGACCGACTTTAAGCGATCAAAAAAATCGAGCACAACCTCTGCCATCGGCATGTCATAGTCAAGCGATACCTGCCCGCCAAGATACTGCATACGAGTCTGGACACCGCGTTTCTCGATACACAGCTTAATGACATTACCAACATGCGCCTCAGGCACCAATATCGATGCGTTGATGATCGGTTCGCGCAACTCGGCAATGCTGCTGATCTCTGGTAGCGCAGACGGGTTGTCTACATAGACGACCTTGCCATCGGTTTGTTCCACCTCGTACACCACCGTCGGTGCGGTGGTGATCAGATCCAACTCATACTCGCGCTCAAGGCGCTCCTGCACAATCTCCATGTGCAGCATGCCAAGAAAGCCGCAGCGAAAACCGAAACCGAGCGCGGCTGACGATTCGGGCTCAAAATGCAGTGCTGCATCGTTCAGACGCAGCTTCTGCAATGCCTCGCGGAACGTCTCATAATCATCCGAGCTGATCGGAAACATGCCGGCAAATACTTTTGGCTGCATTTGTTCAAAGCCAGCGAGCGGCTCGCTACACGGTGCATTATCGTGGGTCAACGTGTCACCAACCGGTGCGCCTTCAATCTCTTTGATACCGGTGATGACAAAACCCACCTCACCGGTCCGCAAAACGGTGTCGTCACTCATCTTCGGCGTGAAACGTCCGAGTCGGTCGACACCGTGTGAGTTGCCAGTTGACATGACCCGTACCTTGTCACCCTTGCGTAGCTCACCGTTGACGATGCGTACCAGCGATACAACACCGACGTAGTTGTCGAACCAACTGTCAATGATCAGCGCCTGCAGTGAGTCTTGGGCATCACCCTCAGGCGGTGGCACAGCGCTGACAATTTGCTCAAGCAACTCATCGATTCCGACACCGGTCTTGGCACTGACACAGGTCGCATCGGTTGCATCTATGCCAATGATCTCCTCGATTTCCTGGCTCACACGATGCGGGTCAGCAGCTGGCAGATCGATCTTGTTGAGAACGGGTATTACCTCAAGGCCCTGGTCAATCGCCGTGTAGCAGTTGGCGACGCTTTGCGCCTCGACACCTTGCGCGGCATCGACAACCAGAAGTGCCCCTTCGCAAGCGGCGAGTGAGCGGGACACTTCATAAGAAAAATCGACGTGGCCAGGCGTATCGATGAAATTCAGCTGGTAGGTCTGGCCATCTTTCGCCGAGTAGTGAAGCGTCACGCTCTGCGCCTTGATGGTAATGCCGCGCTCACGCTCAATGTCCATTGAATCGAGCACTTGCGCTTCCATTTCGCGCTGACTGAGGCCGCCGCACAACTGAATAAACCGATCCGCCAGCGTCGACTTACCATGGTCGATATGCGCGATGATGGAAAAGTTGCGGATGTTCTGCATAGTGGCTTTGCGAAAGTGGCTTGAGCAGTGATTGGATACAGCTGCACGCCATACGTGCGGTTGATACAGCAGTATAGCGATTATCGCGACTAAACTCTGTGCCGCGTGTCAATCACCCAGAAATGCGCGTACGGCTGCGGTATCCAGGAACGCCTCGCAAATTACCGTATCCGCACTGCACAGAACCGGTACACGCGTGTCGAATTGCTGCCGAAGCGACATATCCAGATCAATATTGATCTCTGTCAGTGACGCTTGGCCCCGGATCATAGGTAAAAGCTCTTCCAGCAGGTTCTCACACAGATGACAACCTGGACGGGTGTAAAGCTGCAATGCCTTCATCTATAGATCCGCCCTTCGCATCCGTGGTGCTGGCGAAGCGCTCACTCGATTGCCGCGCCTTTACTGTCTTCTGCGCTGTCGACTCGTTGCTGCGGAATCGCACCCTCGGTGGTGGTGGCCAGCATCTGCAACGTGTCGATTGGCACCTCACCCACGAGCGTAATCAGGTATCGGCCAACCGGCTGCCGATAGCTGTTCGCAGCCCCCATGCGAGTGAACTGAGGGGCGCTTGGTAGCGATGCCGGATCTGGCTGGGTGATATACAAAGACACGGTTGCCAAACCATCTGACAGCACCCAGGACTGCGAGACCATATTGTTGATCATCACGACACTGGAGCTGCGCAACTGGAACCCGGACTGAGGCTCGCGCGGCCACTCCAGCCTGACCGGCTGCGGCCCGGTCTTTTGCTCCGCAGGTGCCGCCTGCATGGCTGAATCTAGCGTGACCGCTCGTGGCTGCGGCGCTTTTTCGGCACTGCCGACATACGAAATCTTGAAGTCTCGGCTATCAATGTCGCTATCAAACACCGAATCCGGAATATTGATGTCCGTCTTGAGATCCGCAAACCGAATTTCCTCAACAACACCGCGCTGTGACAATGTCAGCATTCGCAGCGGCAACATCGTCTGACGATCGAGCCACAATCGATATCCATAGCGCAACCGATCGCGTGGCCGGATCATTGCCGTCACCGCCTCACGACCCGCCACTCGTGCAACCGGGCCCATCTTTAGCACGTACATCTTGTCGATGGCACCCACCGTCTCTGGCAAATTCAAAAACGCATTCGTGTCCCCGACATCTCGATCGATCAGTTTTTCCTTGCGCTTTGGCCATAGACAAATGAGTTCATCGCCCCTGCGAATGACCTCACGACCCTCGCCGTCCATTGACACGAGCTTCTCGAGAATCACGCCATCATCATTGCGATGCCAGACATGCATCGTATCGATGCGGCCGCCGGACGATCGCACAAGCGTGCCCTCGTAATCGGTTTCGTTGACGGCCATCGCGACCTTGCGCAACAACGAATCCGCCGTAATCTGTGCGCCCGCATTGTCCTGTGCCCAGGCTGTCGACCAAGCCAACACGCTGCCCACCAGCAACTGCCATAGTGCATCACGATATCTACCGGGCATTGCGCGCATCATCAAAACTATCTCGGTGCCCCGGCGGCGACATCCATCGCGTCTTCCGCATCCGTCTCGTCACCGACAACGATGCGATAACGGCCGCTGGCTGGACTCAATGCAAGTCGACTGTTGCTGTGATGAAGGAAATACGCTGCCAATTCAGGGTCTGCACTCACCAGTCCCGCATCCGTGGCAGTAGCAGGCACGGTGTAGGCGGGCACCTCATCAGTAATGCGATCGGCATCAACATTCGTTGTGGATTGCGCACTCGTTGCAAGCCCACCCGGCGCACCCGGATTGGGAACCGGCGCCCACACCAATGCCAACCAGGCGACCGACGCTGCGATGGCGCCGCCCGCCAACCAGCGTGGCCAACCGCTGAGCGCAGCCGCGCTCACATTGCTCTCGAATGTGTCCTCCGCCTGGATCGCGGCACTGACACGCAGGGCGAACTGCTCGCAGGCAGCACTACTCTCACCGCGGATCGTTTGTCGCATGCACAGCAGCGCCTTGGCTTGGTCACGCAGATTCTCATCCTGCGCCATACGCCGCAATAACAACTCGCTCTCCGAATCGCTCAACTCGCCGTCGACGAAAGCCGAAATTTGTTCCGCGATTGTTGTGTTCATAGCCTTTTGCTCATTACCGTTGTCCCTGCCTCACTCGCCCGCCTCAAGCGCGGCAATCCCCTGTGTGATCGCCTCGCGAGCGCGGAAAATCCGGGATCGTACCGTCCCCACCGGACATTCCATCGCCATGGCGATTTCCTCATAACTCAAACCAT
The DNA here is from genome assembly GCA_039187375.1 of Pseudomonadota bacterium. Lineage (GTDB taxonomy): Bacteria > Pseudomonadota > Gammaproteobacteria > Steroidobacterales > Woeseiaceae > CALBPI01. The sequence goes on along the minus strand of JBCCZN010000021.1, from coordinate 381 downwards.
CGATTTCCCGCAAGATAATCGCGGTTCGCAACTCCTCAGGTAGACCGTTGATTGACTCATTGATGCGGGTTTGCATCTCGTCCTTCAACGCAACCGCCTCAGGGGTATCCTGTGTCTTCAGACGTGCGTGTACGTCATATTGTTCCGGGTTCTGCAGGTCGAGATCATAATCCATGGGCCGACGCTTAGCCGCCACCAGATAATTCTTGGCTGTATTGACTGCTATCCTGTACAGCCACGTGTAGAACGCGCTGTCGTATCGGGCACTACCGAGGTTCCGAGGCGACAGCGCGTTCTACACGTGGCTGTACCGGATAGCAGTCAATACAGCCAAGAATTATCTGGTGGCGGCTAAGCGTCGGCCCATGGATTATGATCTCG